>JAUYQH010000071.1 GCA_030697365.1 Novosphingobium sp.
ATCATGGAAGCGGCCAACCGCGGGGCGAGCGAGGCGGGGGCCGAGACGATCGGGCTGAACATCGTGCTCCCGCACGAACAGGCGCCCAACGAATATGTCACCCCGCACCTCTCGTTCCAGTTCCACTACTTTGCGCTGCGCAAGATGCACTTCCTGCTGCGCGCGCGCGCGGTGGCGGTGTTCCCCGGCGGGTTCGGCACGCTCGACGAGTTCATGGAGCTGCTCACCCTGATCCAGACGGGCAAGATGAAGCCGATCCCGATCCTCCTGTTCGGCAAGGACTACTGGAGCCGGATCATAAACTTCGAGGCGATGGCCGACGAGGGCGTGATCAACCACGCCGACCTCGAGCTGTTCCGGTGGGTCGAGACTGCCGACGAGGCCTGGGGGCACATTGTCGCGTTCTACGGGATCGAGTGCTGAGCTAACCCCGCGCCTGGGCGTGGCCGAGTGGCCCCGCACCCGCGCCGAACCCCGGCGCCGCCCGCAGCGCCGAGCGCACGAACCCGCGCGCCCGGTCGATCGCCTCCTCGAGCGGAACGCCCTGCCCGAGGTAGGTTGCGATGGCGCTCGACAGCGTGCAGCCGGTGCCGTGGGAGTGGCGCGTGGCGATGCGCGAGCCTTCGAAACTGAGCGTGGTCCCGTCGGCCCGGACCAGCCGGTCGACCACCGTCGCGCCTTCGGCGTCGCCGCCCTTGGCAAGATAAGTCACGCCGCGCGCCTGCATCGCACTATCGCCGCCCAGCGCATCCAGTTCGGCGATGTTCGGGGTGGTCAGCATGGCGAGCGCCATCAGGCGTTCGAACGCGCCGATCGTTTCGGCATCGGCCAGCGCCGCGCCGCTGGTCGCGACGATCACCGGGTCGAACACGAGCGGGACGCCAAGGGTTGCGACCGCGGCGGCAACAGCCTGCGCAACGGCCGCACTGCCCAGCATCCCGATCTTGATCGCATCGACCCCGATGTCGCTGACACAAGCGTCGATCTGGGCGGTCACCATCGCCGGCGAAACCGGCTCCACCGCGCTGACCCCATGCGTGTTCTGCGCGGTCAGCGCGGTGATCGCGGTCATCGCATAGCCCCCGAGCATGGTGATCGTCTTGATGTCCGCCTGGATGCCCGCGCCGCCCGAGCTGTCGGACCCGGCGATGACGAGGATGCGGGGTGGGGGGCTCAACCCTTGAACTTCCGCACCGTGCTAGGCGGAAACTGGTCGTGCAACGCCTTGGCCCGGCTGGGGCGATCCATCAGCTCGCCGCCGCAATTGGGGCAGCGGTCGTCGAGCGCGTCGGCGCAAGTCGCGCAGAAGCTGCACTCGAACGAACAGATGAACGCGCCCGGCGCTTCGGCGGGCAAGTCCGCGCCGCAGCGCTCGCAATCGGGGCGCATCTCGAGCATCAGGCCGCGGCCTTCTCGACCGCCGCGCAGATCGAGGCGACCGCGGCTTCGACCTCGCCCGCATCGTCGCCCTCGGCCATAACCCGGATCAGCGGCTCGGTGCCCGAGGGGCGGATCACCAGACGGCCCCTGCCGTTCAGCGCCGCCTCGGCATTGGCGATAGAGCGCCGAACCCCAGCGTCGTCGAGCGGCTTGCCGCCCGCGAACCGCACGTTGCGCAGCAGCTGCGGCACCCGGTCGAACAGGTGGAGCACCTCGCTCGCGGGCTTCTTCGCCCGGACCAGCGCGGCCAGCACCTGGAGCGCGGCGATCGTGCCGTCGCCGGTGGTCGCGTGGTCGGTCAGGATCATGTGCCCCGATTGCTCGCCGCCGACGTTGCAGCCCTTGGCGCGCATCGCCTCGAGCACGTGGCGGTCGCCCACCGCGGTGCGGATCAGGCCGATGTCGTGCGCTTCCAGAAAGCGCTCCAGCCCCAGATTGGACATCACCGTCGCCACCACCGCGCCGCCCTTGAGCAGGCCCTGGCGCGCGAGGCTCGATCCGATCAGCGCCATGATCTGGTCGCCGTCGACCGTCTCGCCCTGCTCGTCGACCACGATCAGACGGTCGGCGTCGCCGTCGAGTGCGATGCCGATGTCGGCTTTCTCGGCGACGACCCGCGCCTTGATCGCGCCAAGACTGGTCGAACCGACCGCATCGTTGATGTTCACCCCGTTGGGCTCGATCCCGATCGCCACGACTTCGGCGCCCAGTTCCCACAGCGCCGAGGGGGCGACCTGGTACGCCGCGCCGTTTGCGCAATCGACGACGATCTTAAGCCCGTCGAGCCGCACCGTATCGGGCAGGCTCGCCTTGACCGCGTGGATATAGCGCCCCCGCGCATCGTCGACCCGCCGCGCGCGACCGATATCGCGGGCGTCGGCAAGCGCGATCTCGCCCGCCATCAGCTTCTCGATCCCCGCCTCGGCCTTGTCCGACAGCTTGTAGCCGTCGGGTCCGAACAGCTTGACCCCGTTGTCCTCGAACGGGTTGTGGCCGGCCGAGATCATCACGCCGAGATCGGCGCGCATCTCGCGGGTCAGCATCGCGATCGCCGGGGTCGGCAGCGGCCCGGTCATCACCACGTCCATTCCCACGCTGGTGAACCCCGCGACCAGCGCGTTCTCCATCATGTAGCCCGAGAGCCGGGTGTCCTTGCCGATCACCACGCGGTGGCGGTGCTTGCCGCGCAGGAACCAGGTGCCCGCCGCCTGGCCGACCTTCATCGCGGTGGCGGCGGTCATCGTCCCGGCGTTGGTGCGCCCGCGGATGCCGTCTGTGCCGAACAACTTTGCTGTCATGTGCGCCCAAATTCGCCTTGATTTTCTGTCCGGTTTGCCATGCCGCAGGGCCGCGCTAATGTCATCCGCAATCCAATCCGCCAAGGTAGCCCCCCAATGAGCGAAGCCCCGCCGCCGATGCACCTGCCCGATGTCCGCGTACCCGCAGCGTGGACGCTGGGCGCGCTGGCGCTGGGACTGGCGATCGGCATCGCGCTCTCGACGGGAAGCGGCGCGCCGTCGGTCGTCGCCGCGGCCGAGTGGCTGGGCGGGCTGTGGCTGCGCGGGTTGCAGATGACGATCGTCCCGCTGGTGGTCTCGCTGCTGGTGACGGGGATCGTGCGGACCATCGCCGCGGCGCAGGCCGGGCGGATGGCGGCGTGGACGCTCGCCCAGTTCCTCGCGATCCTTGCTGCGGGGACGCTGATGGCCGCGCTCGTCATGCCGCAGCTGCTCGATGCCTTCCCGATCCCCGCGCAGGCCGCGCAAGCCTTGCGCGAGGGGCTCGCTGGGGCCGAGGCCAAGGTCGCCGTGCCCGGCCTCGCCGCGTTCGTCACCGCGCTGATCCCGACCAACGTCCTCGCTTCTGCCGCTGCCGATGCGATCTTGCCGACGATCGTGTTCTTCGCGCTGTTCGCGATTGCCATCACGCGCCTGCCGCCAGCCCCGCGCGCCCAGCTCTCGCTGCTGTTCGAGGGGGTCGCGGGAGCGATGATGGTGGTGATCGGCTGGGTGCTCAAGCTCGCGCCGCTCGGCGTGTTCGCGCTGAGCCTGGCGGTCGCGGCGCGCAGCGGGACCGCGGCGATCGGCGCGCTCGCCCACTACATCGCGCTGGTTTCGAGCATCGGCGCGGTGGTGCTCGCCGGCGCCTACCTCCACGCCGCGCTCGTCGCCCGGATCGGACCGTTGGCCTTCGCCCGCGCCATGCTCCCGGCGCAGGCGGTGGCGATCTCCACCCAGTCCTCGCTCGCCAGCGTCCCCGCGATGCTCGGCAGCTGCGCCCGGCTGGGCCTGCGCGAGCAGAGCGGCGAGTTCGTCCTCCCGCTCGCGGTCGCGCTGTTCCGCGCCACCGGCCCGGCGATGAACCTGGCGGTGGCGATCTACGTCGCGCACCTGACCGGGGTCGAGCTGACCGCCCCGGTCCTCGCCGCCGGTGTCGTTGTTGCCCTCCTGACCACGCTCGGCGCGCCCAGCCTGCCCGGATCGATCAGCTTCGTCTCCTCGATCGGCCCGATCGCGCTGGCCATGGGGGTGCCGATCGGCCCGCTGGCGCTGCTCGTCGCGGTCGAGGTGCTGCCCGACATCATGCGCACGGTGGGCAACGTGACGATGGACGTCTCGGTCGCCGCCGCGGTCGATCGCCGGGCCCTGACCGACTCCCCGCCCGAACCCGGGCCCGAACCCGAACCCGAACCCGAAACCCCCATGGCTTCAGAGCCCTAGCTGGCCTAGACCCGGCCGATGGGCGACCTCATCCCCTTCCGCAAACGACCAAAAGCGTGGACGAAGCCCGAGGATTACGGCCACGTCCTCCCCGCCTCGCAGTGGCAGGGCGAGGAGTCCGGCCGCTCTGGCCGCGCCAACCTCCTCGTCCGCTTCTGGCGCGCGATCCGCTGGTGGCTCGCGCTGATCGTGCTCGCCGCGGTGTGGGTGCTTTATCGCAATGCCATCGCCTTCGAGCCCCCCGCCTTCCTCGAAGGCCAGCCCGTCGCCGTCGACGGCACCTTCACCCGCTGCGGTGCCGGACGCGCGCCGCTCTGCGTAGTCGATGGCGACACGCTCAAGATCCCTGTCCGGGAGGGCGGCAAACTCGCCCAGCGCACGATCCGCATCGTCGGGATCGACGCGCCCGAGGCCCGCGCCCGCTGCCCGGCCGAGGCGCTCGGCGCCGCGCGCGCCGCCGCCGTCCTCCAGCGCTGGGTCAACGCCGCCCCGTTCGAGCTGGTCCCCCGGCTCGATGCCCCCACCGACAAGTACGGCCGCGAACTGATGACCGCGCGGCGTATCGTTCGAGGCCGCAGCGAGACCGCCGCCGAAGTGCTGATCGAGGCCGGGGTCGCCCGCGCATATATGGGCGAGGCGCGCGCGGGCTGGTGTTGAAATGGCTGGTGCTGACGCGCCTGGTGCTGAGCCCGCCACCGCAGCCGTGGACCACATGGACCACAGTCCAGAGGTTCTTTTGTTGAGGCGCGGGAAGCGCATTCCGGCGTGCAGGCCGTCCCTTCGAAGGGGATGCCGGCAAGGCGGCGGCAGGCGGCGGCGGGCAGGGCTTCATCCCGCAGGGTAAGCCAGATTTTGCGCGTGTAGGAAAATGGTTTCTGCGCGCGGCCGGTCACCGCTGGACCAGGCCCGCGTTGCGGGTTAGGCTGAGACCATGACCCGTGAGAAGTCCCTGTTCGACAGCACCGACCCGCGCGAGGAAGCCGCCGCCGACGCCCGCGCCGAAGCCGATGTAAAGGCGGGACGGCTGATCGGCCACGCCGCGGTCAAACGCTGGGTCGCCTCATGGGGAACCGCCAAGCCGTTGCGGCGCCCCCACGTCGGCGACTGACTCGCCAGCGGCCGAGTCGGAGGGCGACCCTTTTGCGCAAGATCGTCTGGACCGACGAAGCCGTCGGCCACCTCGAAGCGATCGTCGCTTATATCGCCGCCTTCAACCCCGCTGCGGCCAGCCAGTTTGGTGAACGCCTGATCGCACTGGCCGACAGCCTGGCCGAATTTCCCGACCGCGGCCGCGACGCTGGCGATGGCCGACGCGAGATGACGACGGTGCGGCCCTACGTGCTGCGGTATCGGGTCGAGCCCGAACGCGTGATTATCTTGCGCATCCGCCACGCTGCGCGGTTGGACGAGGATGACGGCTGAAGCGCAGGCGGCTTTACGCTTTGGCAGGGGTGGGGGCGGCATGGTGCGGCTATCTAGGCAGGGGCCCAACCAAGCTCTCGACCACAAACCGGGGGTGCCATGACGCACGGTCGGTTGGGCCCCTGCCTCCGCAGGGGCGACGGTGAAGGGGAGAGCAAGCCTAAAACCTCGTCGCCCCTGCGCAGGCAGGGGCCCAACCAAGCTCTCACTATCGGGCCAAGGGTGCGAGGATGCGCGGTTATCTAGGCCCCTGCCTCCGCAGGGGCGACGGGGTTTGATTGGTACGCGGTGGTTGGCTAGCCTGCCCGCCATGAAAGGCGGGTGGGTCTATATCATGACCAACGCGGCGCACGGCACGCTGTATATCGGCGTCACCGCCCACCTCGCCGCGCGGATCACCCAGCACCGCGAGGGGCGCGGCTCGGAGTTCTGCCGCGAGCATGGTCTGACCCGGCTGGTTTACGCCGAACGCCACGAGGAGATCGAATTAGCCATCGCGCGCGAGAAGCAAATGAAGGCCTGGAAACGCCAATGGAAACTGCGCCTGATCCGTAAGCAAAACCCGTATTGGCGCGATCTCTACGAGAACATCAACACCTGACCCACTCTACACCGCCCACACCCTAAGCCGTGGCCCCGCCTGCCCTGGCGAAGGCCGGGGGCGAAGGCAGGGGCCCAACCAACCGCACCCCAATGCACCACCAGCGCAGTGCCGAGAGCTTATCTAGTCCCCTGCCTGCGCAGGCGCGACGGCTGTTAGCGGGGCGCGACCTTGCCGGTGCGGTTCTGGAACTGCCACGGCGGATCGGCAAGAATCGTGCCGAACCGCTTGCCGCGTGCGGTGGCGAGCAGGTCGATGTGCGCGGCGAGAGGGTCAGTGGAGGAGAACATAACAGGATTTTCGGCTACCTTGTGTAAAAGTGTCAAGAAGCATGGTCGCCCTCCGTGCCGTCCTTCGTCAAAGCAAAAGCAAACATCGCCTCTTCGACATACCGCCGCTGGAATTTGAGAAACGAAAATAGGGCAACAAAATAAAGAGCCATTAGAAATATATAGAGCTGCCAAAGTGGCATGGCCCCGTTCCCGTCCGATAGGATGGGCTGGAGAATAATTTCTCCATCAAAAAGGAAGTGAAGATCGTAATACATCTGCAACCAAATGACTATCAGAAATATTAATGAAAGGCTTCGAAAGAGCCCACTTATGACGAGATAGTTATACATTCTTGATGTAGCAATAGGATAATTGTTCATCACAAAATGCTCTAATGGTTTAAACCAGTATCCTCTATGCGCCACCGGTATGTCTGGCAAATCCAGTGTGGCCAATCGTCTGCGTATTATAGATACAACTGAACTAGGGATTCGAGAGCTGTAAAAACCGAAGATGCCAATCCGGTATATTGCCCAGTAGATTGGAAGAACCGGAATATGCGGAGCGGCTCTGACGAAGTTGGCAAACCAATTATACTTTTTGAAGCTCGATCCGAGATGCGAGCGTATTAACTCGCGTGTTCGTTTGTTGCGATCCGAGTCGCTCGCTAGCGACTCCCAAATGATCGCGCCGCTGGTTTTTCCAAATACGCCGTCAGCGACCTTCTGTATCAACTGCCCCGACGCATAAGCTAGGCCATGTCCAATGAGATAGGCGAGGAACAAAATAATGAGGATGGATAGTCCGGAGTCTATAAGTTTGTCTCCCGTAGTCGCAAGAGGACTTCTAAGCTTCATCTGAAGCGGTATAAGATAAAAATGCTGTAGAATTGGAAGTGAGAATAGCCCAGCTCCGACGTAGACGACTATATCATAGTTGGCAAAGGGCGGGCGGGGCGCGAGTTTGCTTAGCTCTGACAATTAAATCACTCCGCCGCCACGCTACCCGCCTCGCCAAACATATCCGGCTCCCCAGCCTCGGCCTCCGCGGCCCCCTCGTTCGCCTCCTCGCCCGTCTTGGCCTTCCGCCGCTGATCAAAGTTCGACCACACGTCGTTCCAGTTCCTCCGCGCCAGAATCACGCCGCCTTCGCCGTCAATTCGAGGCCCAGCGCCTTGAGCATGCGGATCACCTCGCCGAGGCCCACGCTCGCGTCCAAGCCCGGTGCGCCGGGCATGCCGCGCGCGCGCGCCACGTCGTTGAGCGCGGCCGCGATCAGTTCGGGGTTCCCATCTTCGAACACTGCTTCGAGGTAAGCCAGCACCGCTTCCACACTGTCGAGATGGTCGGCCGCGTCCCAGCGGGTGGTCTCTATGCCCATGGTTCACTCCAGTTCCGCGGCCAAGGCGCGGGCCATGGCAATATCCGCGCTTTGCCGCGATTTGTCACCACCCGTCAGCAGGACCACGACTGCCTCGCCGCGCCGGACGTAATATATCCGATAGCCCGGCCCGTAATCGATCCGCAATTCGGCCAGGCCGTCGCCGAGTGGCTTGGCGTCACCGAAGTGGCCTAGCGACAGCCGCCTCAGCCGGACATCGATCCGCGCCTTCGCCCGAATGTCGCGCAACTTGGCGAACCATCGCGCGTAGTCCGCGGTCTGCCGGATTTCCATGGCTGGCCGGGCCTGTTCGATGCCTCCCGCCTACTCTGCCGCGATCCCCGCCGCCTTGAACATATCCTCGCCGTCATCTTCGGCCTCCGCAGCCCCCTCGTTCGCCGCCTCCCCCGCCTTCGCCTTCCTTCGCTGGTCGAAGTTCGACCACACGTCGTTCCAGTTGCCCGTCGTCGCCGCCTTCGAATACTCGGTCGCGCGGGTCTCGAAGAAGTTGGCGTGCTCCACCCCGTTGAGCAGCGGCGCCAGCCACGGGAGGGGGTGGTCCTCGATCATGTAGACCGGCTTGAGGCCGAGCTGGCCCAGCCGCCAGTCGGCGATGTAGCGGATGTAGCGCTTGATCTCGTTGGCGCTCATTCCCGGGACCGGGCCCTGCTCGAACGCCAGGTCGATGAACGCGTCTTCCAGCCGCACGGTCTTCTGGCAGCAGTCGATGATGTCTTCCTTGACCGCCTTGGTCAGGCAATCGCGCTCCTGAGTGAAGGCGTGGAACAGCTTGGTGATGCCCTCGCAGTGCAAGGATTCGTCGCGGACCGACCAGGTGACGATCTGGCCCATGCCCTTCATCTTGTTGAAGCGGGGGAAGTTCATCAGCATCGCGAAGCTGGCGAACAGCTGGAGCCCCTCGGTGAATCCGCCGAACATGGCGAGCGTGCGGGCGATGTCCTCGTCGTTGTCGACCCCGAACTGGGCGAGGTAATCGTGCTTGGCGCGCATCTCCTCGTATTCGAGGAACATGCCGTACTCGCTTTCGGGCATGCCGATGGTGTCGAGCAGGTGGCTGTAGGCGGCGATGTGGACGGTCTCCATGTTGGAGAACGCGGCCAGCATCATCTTGATTTCGGTCGGCTTGAACACGCGGCCGTACTTGTCGTGGTAGCAATCCTGCACCTCGATGTCGGCCTGGGTGAAGAAGCGGAAGATCTGGGTGAGCAGGTTGCGCTCGTGCTCGGAGATCTTCTGCGCCCAATCGCGGCAGTCCTCGCCCAGCGGGACTTCCTCGGGCATCCAGTGGATCTGCTGCTGGCGTTTCCAGAACTCGTAGGCCCACGGGTATTCGAACGGCTTGTAGGTCTTGCGGGCTTCGAGAAGGGGCATCGGTCGAGTCCTCAGGCGTGAAGGCATGAATGTAGGGATTGCGGGCGCGGTGCGAAAGCGCGGTGGCAGAAGCGGCGGTGGACAGTGCGCGCGGATTTCGCGGCGGGGCGAGGGGAACGGGCGCGCCGCGCGATGGTTGATGGGGTGGACAGTCCGGTCGCTTTGGATCGGACGGAAATTCTTGTTCTCACGGGAGAAACACCATGACCCAGATCGACAGCCAGCGCACCGCATTCGCGCCGCAGCGGGCCGAACAGGCGTCCGACGACACCTCGGGCATTCGCGAGCACATGGAAGTGATCGGGGCCGACGGCGTCCACCTCGGCACGGTCGATGCGGTCGACGATCACCGGATCAAGCTGACCAAGGCGGATTCGGCCTCGGGCCATCAGGATCACCACCACTATGTCAGCCGCGGGCTGGTGGCGGGGGTCGAGGGCGACCAGGTTCGCCTCAGCGCCACCGCGGCCAACGCTTATGCGCTGGAAGAAGAGGAATAGCCCGCGGCGGGATTTCCCCACCGTTTCGCGGACAGGCGGCGTACAGTCGCCGGAAAGCGCCTTCCCGATCGACGGGGGGGCGCTTTTCCTTGGCCCTTCGACAGGCTCAGGCTGAGCGGCTTGGTTTGTCACGGGATGTACACCCCCGCCAGCCGCGGCATGACCATCGCGATCCCCGCCACGCCAACGCCGAACTCGACGATGCCCGGACGCGGCCTGACCGCGCCGGCCCGCAGCGCGCGCCAGCCCCCGTGGAGCGCCAACGCCGCGCTGATGATCGCCAGCAGCCAGGGCCACGCGGGAACGGTCATGGCGAAGTCACCGCTTTATCCCCTCACTGGCAGGCCAGGCATTCCTCGTAGTCGGTCTGCCCCGCCAGCTCGAACTTGGGCAGCTCCGCGGTGTTGTCGGCCTCGACCCCGCCCGCGAAACCGGCGCGCTGGACGCTCTTGCTGCGCAGATAGTACAGCGACTTGATCCCGCGCTCCCACGCCTGGAAGTGGAGCATCGCCAGGTCCCACTTGTCGACGTCGGCGGGGATGTAGAGGTTCAGGCTCTGCGCCTGGTCGATGTAGGGGGTGCGGTCGGCCGCGAATTCGAGCAGCCAGCGCTGGTCGATCTCGAAGCTGGTCTTGTACACCGCCTTCTCCTCGGGGCTGAGGAAATCGAGGTGCTGGACCGAGCCGCCCTTTTCGAGGATCGAATTCCACACGTTGGTGGAATCCTTAGATTTCGATTGCAGCAGCTTTTCCAGATACGGGTTCTTGACCACGAAGCTGCCCGACAGCGTCTTGTGGGTATAGATGTTGGCCGGGATCGGCTCGATGCAGGCGCTGGTGCCGCCGCAGATGATGCTGATCGACGCCGTGGGCGCGATCGCCATCTTGCATGAAAAGCGCTGCATCACCCCCATGTCGGCGGCATCGGGGCAGGCCCCGCGCTCTTGCGCCAGCATCAGGCTGGCCTCGTCGGCCTTGGCCGCGATGTGGCGGAACATCTTGAGGTTCATCGCCTTGGCCATCGCGGTCTCGAAGCCGATGGACTTGAGCTGGAGGAACGAATGGAACCCCATCACCCCCATGCCGACGCTCCGTTCGCGCATCGCCGAATACTTGGCGCGGGCCATCTCGTCGGGCGCGCGGTCGATATAGTCCTGGAGCACGTTGTCGAGGAACCGCAGCACGTCCTCGATGAACAGTTCGTCCTTGTTCCACTCGTCCCAGGTTTCCAGGTTGAGCGACGACAGGCAGCACACCGCGGTGCGATCGTTGCCGAGGTGATCGCGGCCCGTCGGCAGGGTGATTTCGCTGCACAAGTTCGAGGTCGAAACCTTGAGCCCGAGGTCGCGGTGGTGCTTGGGCATCGTCCGGTTCACCGTGTCGGAAAACACGATATAGGGCTCGCCCGTGGCCAGCCGCGTTTCGACCAGCTTCTGGAACAGGCTGCGCGCATCGACCTTGCCGCGCACTTCGCCCGTCTTGGGGCTGGTGAGCTTCCATTCCTCGCCCGCGCGGACGGCTTCCATGAACGCATCGGACAGCAGTACGCCGTGATGGAGGTTGAGCGCCTTGCGGTTGAAGTCGCCGCTGGGCTTGCGGATTTCGAGGAACTCCTCGATCTCGGGGTGGCTGACGTCGAGATAGACTGCCGCCGAGCCGCGCCGCAGCGAGCCTTGGCTGATCGCCAGCGTGAGCGAATCCATCACCCGCACGAACGGAATGATCCCGCTGGTCTTGCCGTTGAGACCGACCGGTTCGCCGATCCCGCGCACGTTGCCCCAATAAGTCCCGATCCCGCCGCCGCGCGATGCCAGCCAGACGTTCTCGTTCCAGGTCCCGACGATGCCTTCGAGGCTGTCCGACACCGAATTGAGATAGCAGCTGATCGGCAGCCCGCGCCCGGTTCCACCATTCGACAGCACCGGGGTGGCGGGCATGAACCACAGCTTCGAGATATAATCGTAGAGCCGCTGGGCGTGGCCCTGGTCGTCGGCATAGGCATCGGCGACGCGCGCGAACAGGTCCTGATAGGCCTCGCCGGGCAGGAGGTAGCGGTCGTCGAGCGTGTCTTTGCCGAACTCGGTGAGCAGCGCGTCGCGCGCCGCGTCGGTGACGATCGCGAAGCGGCGTTCGTGGATGGCCTTGGAATCGTCAGGCTTCACCACCGCCGCCGCCGCGAGTGCGCTTGCCGTAGCCGTCGTCAGCAGGGCCTCGACCAGCCCCGCCGAGCCCGAATCCGCCTGCGCGCTGCTCTTGTCCATCGTCATCGCCGGCTTCGCTTCCTCATCGCGATCGAGCGTTGTCACTCCGGCATTGGGGGCAAAACCCAGATCCTGTTGTGACACCGCGACCTCGTCTCTCGTTGTAAAATCCATTCGACCCACCCCGTCCCGAGTTGCCCCGCGTGGCCGCGGCGGCACCCTTGTTCACGATCCCCGATGCAAATCCACGCACCCCGCGCGTTCCGCATCTGTTCGACTCGACGGGCGAACCCCCGTTCTACCATCTTTGGGCCGATCAAAGGGGAAAACTTTTCCCCAGACCCGAAGCGGACGGTCCAGCTGCCGCTCTTCCAGCGACGTTCGTGCGAAGACCCACGCAAAACCGCGTGTTACCCTGAATCACAAGGTTTTGAGGTGCCCCCGCGGCCCGACCACTACCTATAGTGCCTCAATCCCAAATGGACGCAAGAGGGTAAAGCCGTCGATAACCATGCGATTCGTCGCAAGTCTGATTCGCTTTGGCGCAACCCAGCTCGTGTTGCAGTGCAGCGACGCGCCGGGGAAACGGCGCTTGCAGGCAGCGCAAGATACTAAGTGGCCCGCGCAAAATATTTTTCAGTTTTGTGACATGACTGTGGATTGCGGACGCAGATCACGAACGCGCTTGCCCCTGCGACGCCGCGGCGACAGGATGCGCAGATCGTCAATCACGGGGAACGGAACCCATGTTCAACATCATCGGCATGATCATCTCTGGACTGATCATCGGCGCCCTCGCCCGGTTCTTCTATCCCGGCGAAGTCGGCATGGGCTGGCTGTGGACGATTGGCCTCGGCATCGCCGGCTCGCTCCTCGCCGGGCTGATCACCGCCCGCGGCGGTGTGCGGGGCGGTTTCAACCGCGCCGGATTCATCGCCTCGATCCTGGGCGCGATGGTGCTGATCTTCGTGGGGCGGATGCTGAACCTGGGTTAACTGACAGTATTTAACGAACTACAACCAAAACGGTTGCAATATATCTGAACATTGCTGGATCGTTATTTATCGAACGGCTATGGCGCTTCTTGCGTCCAAGCTGACCTTCACGAGTGAGCAACTCCGCAATTGGGTTCGCAAGTCTGTAACCCGAATGTGGAGACTTTCAATGAATTCCGTTCTTTACTGGAACTCTGTGCTTCTCGAAGTGTCGAGACGCGACTTTACCCGGGGCTTCGTCAACTCGCAGAATCCCGGCCCAATCGGAACCTCGCGGGCGATGGCCATGGTCCACCTCGCGATTCGCGATGCGCTGGCGCTGCCGGTGGCACCGGCCAAGGCCTATCTGCCGGCGGCCGGGCATACCTTTCCCAGCCTGCCGGCAGCCGGTCCGGCAAGGAGCGCCTATCTCGACGATGTGGTGGGGGGCGCAGCTTCCGCGCTGCTGGTGGCGCTCTATCCCGGATCGCAACAGTATATCGAAGAATCGACCTCGTTCGTGAACCTACAAGCGTTCCAGGCCGGGCAAACCATCGGCAACGCCATGCTGGCCAGTCGTGATACCGACGGGGCGTTCAAGGACAGTAGCGGAAACCCCGTGGAAGTCGCTTCAGCGCAGAACAAGATGTTGGGCTATGGCGATCATCGCGCGGACCCTTTCGACAGCGGCCAACCGCGGCTCGGCGTGCATTGGGGGAATGTCGATCATTTCGCAGCGGCCGGGCGGGTCGCGCTGGCTCCCTTCCCCGGGCACGCCACCGCTGCGCCCTTCCTCAACAACCCACATTACCGGGCCGATTACGAAGAGGTGAAGGACAAGGGCAGTGGCGGGGCGACCACACGGACACCCGCAGAACACCTGATCGGGGTCTACTGGGGATATGGTTGCCCGTGAACAACGCGATTTGAAGATTTTGCCGGTCGCAGCGTGATCGCTGGACCGGCCAGGATAATCGTCGCTGAAGTCGCGAAGCGCCGCTCAGAACGCGCAGAGGGCCCGCTTAGCGGGCCAGTGCGGG
>JAUYQH010000072.1 GCA_030697365.1 Novosphingobium sp.
CCCGCACTGGCCCGCTAAGCGGGCCCTCTGCGCGTTCTGAGCGGCGCTTCGCGACTTCAGCGACGATTATCCTGGCCGGTCCAGCGATCACGCTGCGACCGGCAAAATCTTCAAATCGCGTTGTTCACGGGCAACCAGCTACCCTCGACCCTTACCCGTGCCACCATGCTCCAACTCCAATTGAGAAATCGTCGATAGTCGGGCCAGCCTTTCCAATCCGGCATTGGCGCGGTCTGACCATGTCATCGCTCACAGCAATCGCAACTGGCCGTTCGCGCTCGGCCGCCGGAAACCCCCGCAGTCGAGGACGATCTTGACCTGACCGATCCCGGCGCGCTTGCACGCCAGGCGGAAGCGCGTGCGGAACAAGTCGGCCCAGACGCCTTGCGGCTTCATTCGGCTGAAGAAACCAGGGTCGTTGTCTTTCCCGTCACGCACCGAGCGGACGATGCTCATCACCTTGCCCGCGCGCCCGGGGAAGTGGGCGGCGAGCCATTCGCGGAACAGCGGGGCGACTTCGTGCGGCAGCCGGACCATGATCCAGCTCGCCGAACCCACGCCGAGACCGCCCGCGCGATCGAGGATGCTTTCGATGAACTCGTCGGTGATGCACGGGATAACCGGGGCGACCGAGACGTGCGCCGGAACGCCTGCCTCGACCAACCGCCCGAGCGCGGCGAGGCGCTTGGCCGGAGTCGAGGCGCGCGGTTCCAGAAGCCCCGACAACCGGGGGTCGAGGCTGGTGACTGAAATCCCCACCGCCACCAGCCGGCGCCGCGCCATTTCGGCCAAAAGGTCGAGATCGTCGAGCACCCGCGCCGACTTGGTGGTGATCGTCACCGGATGCCGCGCCTCGAGGCACACTTCGAGTACTGCGCGCGTAATCCGGTATCGCGCCTCGATCGGCTGGTAGGGATCGGTGTTGGTCCCCATCGCGATCGGCGCTGGCTTGTAGCGCGGGTTGGCGAAAGTGGCGCGGAGGAGTTCGGCGGCGTTGGGCTTGGCAAACAACTTCGTTTCGAAGTCGAGCCCCGGCGACAGGTCATGGAAGGCGTGGGTTGGGCGGGCGAAGCAGTATATGCAGCCATGCTCGCACCCCCGATAGGCGTTGATCGAACGATCGAAGGCGATGTCGGGCGACTGGTTGAAGCTGACGATGGTTTTCGCGCGCTCCTCGGTCACCGTGGTGCGCAACTTCGGTCCCCGCCCGTCGATGTCCTCCTGGGCATCCAGCCAGTCGCCATCGGCCTCGCGCTGCGCCAGCCCGAATCGCGCGGGCACTGCGCCCGATTGCGCGCCGCGGCCATGAACGAGAACAGTCATGCGGACCGCCAAACGCCATTTGAAACAGTGTGACGTTCGCCCGTTCTTCCCGAGTATCCTACTGTATTAAAATAATTAAATCCCCGGGTGCGGACAGCCAGAGTGTGACTTTCGCGGCGCGCCGACGTCGCCCCGCCGGAAACACCAGGGTTTGCCGATTCGGCATGGAAAGCCATTCCCTAATTAGAACATAAATAGAACAAAATTACAAGCGGATTACGTCAGGTCTCGCGCAGCCGCGGCATCAGCTCGACGAAGTTGCACGGGCGGTTGCGCGCATCGAGCTGCTCGGACAGGATCAGGTCCCAGCCGTCCTTGACCGCGCCGTTCGATCCGGGGAGCGCGAATATATAGGTCCCGCGCGCCAGCACCGCCATCGCCCGGCTCTGGACGGTCGAAGTGCCGATGGTCTTGTAGCTGAGCCAGCGGAACAGTTCGCCGAAGCCCGGGATGTCCCGAAACTGACCCGCTTCCTTGATCCGGTCGAGCGCCTCGGGGGTCACGTCGCGCCCGGTCAGCCCGGTGCCGCCGGTCGAGATCACGCAGTCGACTGCGGGGTCGTCGATCCAGGTGTTGAGCCGGTCGCAGATGCGGGAAACATCGTCGCGCTCGATCGCCCGCGCGGCGAGCATATGGCCGGCATTGCGGATGCGCTGTTCGAGGATGTCACCCGAGGTATCGTTGGCAGCGGTCCGGGTGTCTGAGACGGTCAGCAGTGCGATGGCGAGCGGCTTGAACGCGCGTTCGGGGTCGATAGCCATTGCCACCTCGTAAATTGCGAACTGCGCTCCCCCCTTATCCGCTCTTGTCTAGCGAAGCCGAGAAATCTGGCGCGATGTCTCGACAACGCTCGACATGAGCGGGTCTGGGGTAAGGGTCCTGCGGAGCGGATCAGCGCGCCTGCGCCACGCGCACCGCGGGTGCACCGGTCAGTCCGGGGAACTTGGGCCACTTGCCCTCGGCCAGCCCGGCGCGGCTTTCCGAAGCCCCGCCGGCCTGGCTCTCGTACATCCAGTAGTTGCGCATCACCACCGAGACGTAGCCGCGGGTCTCCCAATAGGGGATCGATTCCATCCACAGCAGCGGATCGCCGCCGTCGCGAATCTCGCCGTTCCAGCGGGTGACCGGAGTGAGCCCGGCATTGTAGGCGGCCATGATCTTGGGCAGCAGCCCGCCCGTGGCCCCCGAATCGCGCAGCATCTCGAGATTCTGCTGGCCGAACGCCAGGTTGACCCGCGGGTTGGTCAGATCGACCTGCGCGGCATCGAGCGACAGCGCCGGGCTGTGCTGGCGCACGGTGATCGGGGTAATCTGCATCAGCCCCTTGGCCTGCGCCGGGCTGACCACCGCGGTGCGGAAGTTCGATTCCTGCAAGGCGTGGGCATAGACCAGCGCGGGATCGACTTTCCACCCGTTGGCCGGGGTCCACTTGGGTGTGGGATAGCGCGAGGCGTCGTCGGGGCGCCCGCCCGAAGGCGCGTTGTAGGCCATCCACAACTGGGTCGACGCAAGCCCGAGGTCGCGCGCCAGCCGGGTCAGCGCGGCGTATTGGCGAGCGTCGCCGATCCGCGCCTGATGGCGCAGCATCTCGTCGGCGAGGTCGTCGCGGCCGATTTCGGCCAGCGCCACCGCCGAGCGGACGTTGCCGAGGCCGCGCAACGTCTGCCAGTCTTCGCCGGTGAAATCGGGCGAGGGGCGGGCGGCGGGTTCCTTGAGGCCGAGCGCCTCGCGGGCGAGCAGGCCGTAGAACGTCTCGTTCTTGCGCGAGGCAAGGCGCAAGTTGGCGGCAACCTTTTCGGGCGCGCGGCAACGCACCCAGGCGCGGCTGGCCCAGTAGTTGCCCGCCGCAGCGAGATCGGCGTTTTCGGCGAAGTTTGCGGACTTCTCGAAAGCGTCGCCGGCTTCGCCGCAGTCCCCCAGCCGCCATGCCGCCAGCCCGACGGTCCACCAGCCCTCGGCAACCCATGGACCGCTCCCGTCGGAAACGCTGCGGGCGACGGCGAGCGCCTGGGCATCGTCGTTCTCGATGTAGAAGCTCCACGCCACGCGCTGGCGCCATTCGGCGCGCGCCTCGCCCGAAAGCGAGGCGTCGATCCCATCGAGGAGCGCGCGCGCGCCGGTGGGATCGTCGTTCTTGATCCGGTCGAGAATGGCGTTGGCGATCGAATCGGGCATCGTCCCGTCGGCGATGCCGCGCGGGCGCAGCCGCTTGGGCGCGCTCGACACGCCATACAGACGTTGCGCGCCTGGCAGCGCGGGCAGGTCGGTCGCCCCGCGCTTGGCGGCGAGGCGGACAAGCTGATCCGCCCACGGAAAATCGGGGGACTGCTGAACCAGTTCGACCAGCGGTGCGGCATCGACTTTGGGCGAATTGGCGGCGAGGTAGTATTCAGCCTTGGCCACCGCGTGGAGCGGGCCATCGGTCTTCTGCGCTAACATCGCCTGGACCGTGGCCCAATCCTCGCGGCGCTCCGCGCCGAACAGCGCGGCGTAGTATTCGCGCTCATCCTTGGTCAGGACGCTCGGCGCATTGCGGCTTTCGCCGCGAAGGCGGAAATAGTCGGCGGAAGCGCTGTTGGCCGATGCGGGAACGGCTGTCGCCGCCGACACGACCAGCGTCGCGGCGGCCAGCATCAGGGCGGTTCTTGACTGCATCGGATTCCTGTTCAGTCGAGGCTCCAATCGAGCCAGCGTGCCCACAGCCCCCGCTTGAGCGCCGGGCGCTCGAGCAAGGCATCGAGCGCGGGCGCGAAGGCCAGCGGCACGCTCGTTCCCTCATGGTTAAAAGCGGGTGAAGATTGAGCGACTTGCGCCGGGTCGTGTCCCAGAAGCGATGAAACGTCGCGTCCGAATACGATCAGCCGCCGCGGAGCGGCCAGCTTGATGTGATGCGCCAGCACTTCGGACAGCCCGTTGTGGCCAAGACTTGACCAATCCGGCGCGGCGACCGGACGGGGCAGGACGCTCGCCAGGTAGATTTCGGCGCGGTCATAACCGAATGCCGCGAGGATCGCGTCGAGCAGCCGACCCTGGCGTCCGCCGAGCAGCGCCGCGGCGTCACCTGCTTCGGGCATCGAAACCAGCGCCATCAGCGGTGCTCCAGGTGGTCCCGCAGGCAGCACCCGCTGCGCGGCGGGCGCTGGATCGAGGCTTGGTTCGGTCAACCACCAGTCGCCGAACGCTTCGAGCGTGTTTGGCCATTGCGCCCGGTCTCCGCCGATACGCGGTGGCTGAGGCGCGGCCTCACGGGCGGGCTCGGCCTGGTTTGCCGGTAATGGGGAACGTTCGACTGCAACCTTTGCGCGCGCGCCTTCGAGCCAGTCGGTGGCAGTGTCGGCAAAGGCCAGATCGACCCCAGCCTCGCGCCACCATGCCTGCGCTGCGGCCAGTTCGGCTGCCCAATCCGGTTTTTCGCGCGTGTCCATCGTCGGACGCGGTCTTGACCTGCTCCCATGCAGCAATCAAGGCGATATGCGCCAGATGAGAGGGAGACCCGCCGTGAGCGAACGCGAATCGATGCCGTATGACGTGGTGATCGTCGGCGGCGGCCCGGCCGGCCTCGCCGCCGCGATCCGGCTCAAGCAGGTCAACTCCGAGACCACTGTCTGCATCCTCGAAAAGGGCTCGGAGATCGGGGCGCACATCTTGTCCGGCGCGGTGGTCGATCCGCGCGCGCTCGACGAACTGCTTCCTGACTGGCGCGACGATTGCCCGCTGGCCGAAGTCGAGGTCACCGACAACTGGCACTGGCTGCTGACCGAGCGGAAGCAGTTCTCGATGCCGCATGCGATCATGCCGCCGTTCATGTCCAACGAGGGCTGCTACACCGGGAGCCTCGGCAACTTGTGCCGCTGGCTCGCGGGCAAGGCCGAAGAACTGGGCGTCGAGATCTTTCCCGGCTTCCCCGCGGGCGAGATACTCACCGACGGCGACAAGGTCATCGGCGTGGCCACGCAGGACATGGGCGTCGCCAAGGATGGCAGCCACAAGGGCGACTACCAGCCGGGGATGGAGCTCCACGCCAAGTACACATTGTTCGCCGAGGGCGCGCGCGGCAGCCTGACCAAGCAGCTCAAGGGCAAATACGACCTTGAGCGCGATTGCCAGCCGCAGGTCTACGGCCTGGGAATCAAGGAACTGTGGGACATTCCGGCGGAAAAGCATTTCCCCGGGCGCGTGCTCCACACCCAGGGCTGGCCGCTGAGCGAGAGCGAAAGCTGGGGCGGCGGATTCCTCTACCACCAGGCGGGAGGCCAGGTCGCGCTGGGGTTCGTCACCGCGCTCGATTACAAGAACCCCTACGTCTATCCGTTCGAGGAATTCCAGCGCTGGAAGCAGCATCCTGCGATCCGCGCCGTGCTCGAAGGTGGGCGGCGGGTCAGCTACGGCGCGCGCGCGATCAACGAAGGCGGGTGGCAATCGGTGCCCAGGCTGGCGTTCCCCGGCGGGGCGCTCATTGGGTGCTCGGCGGGATTCGTCAACGTGCCGCGGATCAAGGGTAGCCACACCGCTATGAAAAGCGGGATGCTGGCGGCCGAGACGGTCTCCAAGGCGCTCGCCGCGGGCAGCGAACACAGCGAGCTGATGGACTACGACGCCGCGGTCCGTGCGAGCTGGATCGCCGACGAGCTCAAGCGCGTCCAGAACGCGCAGCCGCTGGTCGCCAAGTTCGGCGGCGATCTGGGCACCGTGCTGGCAGGTGCCGACATGTGGTTGCGGACCTTCCGCCTGCCGATCATCCCGGCGATGAAGCACCACAGGGATAGCGAGGCCACGATGCGCGCCGACCTGTTCCGGCCGATCCAGTACCCCAAGCCGGACGGGGTGATCAGCTTCGACCGGCTGTCGAGCGTGGCGCTGAGCTTCACCAACCACGAGGAAGACCAGCCGGTCCATCTCAAGGTCAGGGACCTCGAACTGCAGAAGGTCAGCGAACTCGGCGTGTTCGCCGGGCTTTCGGCGCGATATTGCCCGGCGGGGGTGTACGAGTGGCTCGGGGTCGAGGAAGGCCAGCCCAAGTACCAGATCAACGCCCAGAACTGCGTCCACTGCAAGACCTGCGACATCAAGGACCCCAACCAGAACATCACCTGGACCACCCCCGAAGGCGGCGGCGGGCCGAACTATCCGAACATGTGAATGCGCGAAACCGCCTACGCCAAGATCAACCTCGCGCTCCACGTCCGGCGGAGGCGCGCGGATGGGTATCATGAGATCGAGACGCTGTTCGCGTTCGTCGATGAGGGCGATGAACTGGCAGTGGAACCCGCGCCGCGCGACGAACTGCACGTCACCGGCGAATTTGCGGGCGCACTGAACGATCCGGTCGGCAACATCGTCGCGATGGCCCTGGGCAAGCTGCCGCGGCCCGAAGGCTGGCGGGTGACTCTCGACAAACGGCTGCCGGTGGCGGCGGGGCTGGGCGGAGGCTCGGCCGATGCGGGGGCGGTGTTCCGCCTTTATGACGAGCGCTTCGGCTTGCCCAAAGACTGGCGCGAGCGCGCGGCGAAGCTGGGTGCGGACGTCCCGGCGTGCGTCGAGAGCCGCACCTGCATCGGGCGCGGGACGGGGACCGATCTCGAGCCAGGTCCGCAGGACCTGGCCGGAACGCCCGTGCTGCTGGTAAACCCGCGCGTGCCGTTAGCGACCGGCCGGGTGTTCGCGGGTTGGGATGGCATCGATCGTGGTGCGTTGCCGGGTGGCTCGGCGCGTGAGATTGCCTTGGCGGGCCGCAACGACCTGGAAGCTCCCGCGCTCGGTCTGTGTAAGGAAATTGGTGCGGTGCTCGCTGAGTTGCGCGAAACCGATGCCTGGGTGGTCCGCATGTCCGGCTCGGGGGCCACCTGTTTCGCCCTGTTCGACGATGCGAAGGTGCGAGACCTGGCGGCAACCAAGCTGCCGCCCACTTGGTGGCAAGTGTCAGGCCATCTACGCTGACCTTTTCCCGTCGCCCCTGCGCAGGCAGGGGCCCAACCGACGGCACCCCATTGCGAAGTTCGTGCCGCTCGAGAGCTTG
>JAUYQH010000073.1 GCA_030697365.1 Novosphingobium sp.
CCCGCACTGGCCCGCTAAGCGGGCCCTCTGCGCGTTCTGAGCGGCGCTTCGCGACTTCAGCGACGATTATCCTGGCCGGTCCAGCGATCACGCTGCGACCGGCAAAATCTTCAAATCGCGTTGTTCACGGGCAACAAGCTATACGTTCGGAGACGGGGGGGTTGCCGCCGACGAAGCCATGCTCGCGGCCACGGTAACCTGCCCCAAAGGCAATGGGACCATTGTTAACCCCACGTCGATTCCGGTGCACAACCTCGATCGATTTCTCGAGCAATCGCCGGAGGACGGCAAGTCGCTTACGTTGCGAGAGTTGATTATGCGATCTGAGAAATTGAGAAATGACAGCCTCAGGGCAGCGGCGCGCGCCGACGCGTTGAGCGAGAGCGACAGCGCCTCGGCCAAGGCCTCGGTTGGGGCCTTACGTGCGGCCATCGCTGCGGCCTCGGCGGCCAACACGGGCTCCAAGACTTTGATTGAAGGTCTCAGCGCGGTGCCGAGCGGGGGAAACGCTCCGAGGATTGTCGCAATCGCTCGCCAAGCCGAGATTGCTAAACTGTTGAATGAGAATGACAGTGCGCGCCTGCTAATCCTCAAGCAGACGCCAGCCAGCGCATTCTACACCAAAGACAATCTGTGGACTTTTTTCGGCGGTCCGCCCCTCTATGCGATGGGCGGCGTATCGCTTTCTTACGCCATCGTTGAACCTGCAACGGGCACCGTCAAGGCATCCGGGGTCATTGCCGAACACGGGGGCTACCGTTCGGTTCGCAGGGTCGAACAACTCATCGCTCGCGCGAATGCGGCTCCGTGAATCCAGCGCGTGGACTATGGCTCGCGGCTGCCTTGGTCTTGGCGCTGACAGCGTGCGAGAATGATCCCGACCCAAGTCCACAGCCCTACATCGTCAATGGCGAAGAGGTCAAAAGGAACGACTTTTATGCCGTAGTCGGCCTGATCTATCCCGCACGCTTCGATGCAACTCGTCCGCCGCTTTGCACCGGAACCCTGATCAGTTCCGACATAGTTCTGACGGCGGCCCATTGCGCCTGCGGAGACTTCAGGCCTACGGATATATTCATTGGTTGGGATGAGCGGCAACGCATCGGTGCGGGTTATTATCCGGTTCGTTCCAACGGCATTGCAGTCGGCTCTGCGTGCGCGAACGGAACCACAAGCGGTCGCCTGAAGCAATTTCGCGACCTTGCCCTCGTTCGACTCGCCCGCAATGTAACCGAAGCGGCACCGATCGGCGTTGCCGAAGATGCGCTCGTTGATCGGGCGACTGGGTTCCGGATTGTTGGATTCGGCGCAATCGATCGCCGTGGAATTAGGCTGCCGGGCCGCAAGTATCAGGGCTCGGTTCAAGTAACGAACCTTACGTGCCGGAGTTCGTCCGGCGTGGATGTGGCGACGACTTACGGTTGTATGCCGGGACAAGAAATCGTCGCCGCTTCGCGGATTGGGACCGACACTTGCAAGGGCGATAGCGGTGGTCCACTTTTCGTTGCAGAGGACGGCACGGCCGGCCCGCCAACCCTCGGAGATCTTGTCTTGGCCGGTGTCACTTCGCGCAGCACGACCAAGCCCTCGACGCCATGCGGAGAAGGAGGAATTTACGAGCGGCTAAACGACGAAACGCGAAATTGGATTGAGCAGGAGTCGCAACGACTAAGACGAGGCACTTAGATCCGTCGCCACTCACCCCACCGGCAGGCCGAACATCAGCGCGCGGACGTATCTGACCGGGGGCGAGCCGTGGCTCAGCACCGCGTCGTTGTATTTGCGCAAGTCGAAATTCTTGCCCCACCGCGCCCTGGCTTCGTCGCGCAGCGCCATGTGCTCGGCATATCCGGTGAAATAGCTGAGCAGCTGGACCGAAGAGAGGTTGGCGCGGGTCCACTTGCCCGCAGCCTCGCGCTCCTGCTGGAACGCGCCCTGGGTCATCAGTTCCATCGCACCTTCGCGGGTCAGACCTTCGGTATGAAAGCCGATGTCGAGCAAAGTGTTGGTGATCGAGCGCAGCCGCATCTTGAGCACGGTGAGCTTGTACAGCCGCCCGTCGAGCGTATCCGCGCCGAGATAGTCGTGCTCGGCCATCAGCCGTTCGGAATAGACCGCCCAGCCTTCGACGAACGGCCCCGAGCCGAGCACCGCGCGCAGCACCGACGGATCGCGGCTGGCGTGATCGAGCTGGAGGTAATGCCCCGGGACCGCCTCGTGCACCGAGAGATCGTGGATCATGTAGTCGTTGTATTCGGAGAGGAACGACGTCGCCTGCGCGTCGCTCCATTCCTCGGGTATCGGCGAGACAGCATAGAAGTTGTCGAGGTTGCGCTCGAGCGCGCCCGGCGCATCGTCATAGGCGACCGCGAAGCCCTGCTGGAACTTGGGCATGGTGATGATCTTGACCGGACCGTCGGGCATCCGGATGAAGCCCTTGCGGCGGACGAACTCGGTCGCCTGCGCCAGCGTCTCGCGGGCGCGCTGCTCAAGCCGGTCGCGGTTCGGGCGGACGGCATAGCTCAGCGCCAGCGCCGCCTCGATTCCCGCCTGCTGCTGGCTGGCGCTCGGCTCGGCGGGGAGCGGCGGAGCGCCCGCCCTCCCGGCGAGCACTTCGCGCGCCAGCCGGTACATTTCGGCGCGCGCCTCGGCCTTGGCCGCGAGCGCCCGCGCCTTGAGTTCGGGTCGGGTCAGATCCGATTGCAGCGCGAAGCGCATCTTCTCGTCATAGACTTGCGCGCCCAGCCGGGCCTCGCCCCTGGCTTGCGGGACGAGGGTGCCATCGATCCACCGCTGATGCTCGGCGACCGCGGTCTTGAGCCCGGCCAGCGCGGCGTCGAACCGTGTTCGCTCGGCGCCAGTGAGCGCACCGGCCTGGGGGACGAGCATGTCCTCGACGATCTGGACGATCCCGGGGTTCTGCCGCGCCAGCGTTTCCGCCCAGATCTTCGGCACCCGGGCCGGAACCAGCTGGCGGCGGGTCTCGGCAAAAAAGCCGGGTAGAGCTTCCATGCGCGCGGTCGCCGAGCGGAGCCGCACCGGCCATGGCGCAAAATCGCGCGCGGCGAGGCGATAGAGCGCGCTGCCCGCGGTGTCGTTGTAGCCCTGGGTGTCCCACGCCCATTCCTGAAGCCGATCGTTGCTCCACAGCTTGTAGCGCAATTCGTTGTCGAGCAGCGCGAAGTCGACCTGATTGTCGCGCGACAGGCGGCTGCGATCGACGTGGGCCAGTTCGCCCAGGATCGCGCGCCATTCGGTTTCGCGCGCCGCGCGGCCGCCCGCGGTGATGTCGGGCAGGCGATCGTCGTAGCGGTGTTCGCCGAGCCCGGTTGCCTCGACCGGGGAGAGACGGGTGAGCGAGGCGATGTAGCGCGCGGCGAGCGTGGCGAATTGCTGGTCGGCGCGGCTCGCGGGGGCGGACGCGGCGGTTTCGGGCGGCAGGGTGGCGGCCGCGCAAGCGGTCAAGGCCAGTGCGGCGGCGGTCGACAACAGGTGCTTCATGATTCGCCCTTCCAATTCAACTGGCCCGATTCAAATGGTTGCGATTGCTACCAACCGTTTAGCCGCCCGTCGAGGCGGCGCGCGTTCCCCTGAATGCGGCTTGATCGCCGAGCCGGGCGAGAACCAGCGCGGCGCCGATCAGCGCCATCCCGGCAAAGTCGAGCGGTGCCAGCGCCTCGCCGAACACGAACCAGCCGACCGTGACTGCCACCGCCGGCTGGGTCAGCAGCGTCAGTCCCACCACCAGCGGGGTGAAGTGCTTGAGCGAATAGACGATCAGCCCCTGTCCGATTACCTGGCTGAGCAGCGCGAGCGCGATCAGCGGCCACCAACTCGACCCTCCCGACCCCGGCCACACCGGCTCACCCTGCCACAGCGCCAGCGCCAGCAGGACGGGCGCCCCCGCCAGGCTCGACCAGGTTAGCAGGCTCCAGCTCCCCAGTCGGGCGCGCGCGCCCTGGAGCAGCAGGATGTAGAACGCATAGAGGATCCCGGCGAGGATGCAGAACAAGTCGCCAACCAGGCTGCGCGCGTCGATTTCGAGGCTGCGGCCCATCAGGATCGCCGCGCCGGCCAGCGCCGAGAGTATGCCCAGCGCCTCGAACGGGCGGGGCAGGCGGCGGGTCAGGAGAATCGCCCAGACCATCAGGATCACGCTGCCCGAATTGCCGAACAGCGTCGCGTTGCCGAGCCGCGTCTGGCCGATCCCGACGTGCCAGCTGGCGATGTCGAGCGCGAACAGCACGCCTGCTGCGATAATAGTGGCCCAGGTCGTCTTGCCGAACCCGCTCAGCGCCTGGCCATTTCGATGGGCGAGCAGCGCGAGCAGCGGGATCGCCAGCGCCAGCCGCCAGAAGCCCGCCGAAATCGGCCCGCTATCCGCCAGCCGCACCGACCACGGGCCCAGCGCAAGCGCGATATTGCCCCCGAGCAGCGCCGCGAAATGTAACTTGCTCGCCCGGGGGGGGAGGTGGTGCGGCGCCTGTGTCATCGCCTCTGCCCTAGCCGGGGCGGCGGCCGGGCCAAGCGAAAACTATTCGCCGCCAAAGCATTGCCCGGGTTGCGCGCGACGGCGCGCGAGGCCATCGGGTGGCGAAACGCAACCGACCCCACGAGGCCCCGCAATGTCCCGAGCCCTGCTTGCACCGATCCGTCTTGGCGCAATCGAAGCGCCCAACCGCATTCTCATGGCGCCGCTGACGCGCGGCCGTTCCGATCCCGGCTCAATCCCCAACGCGATGATGGTCGAACATTATCGCCAGCGCGCGGGGGCGGGGCTGATCCTGAGCGAGGCGACCGGGATAAGCATCGAGGGGCTCGGCTGGCCCGCCGCGCCGGGAATCTGGAACGACGCGCAAGTCGAAGGCTGGAAGCCGGTGACCGAGGCGGTGCACAAAGCCGGTGGCCGGATCATGCTCCAGATGTGGCACATGGGGCGGCTGGTCCACCCCGATTTCCTCGGCGGCGCGGGGCCGGTCTCGGCCTCGGCGACCACCGGCCCCGGTCATGCCTGGACGCCGACCGGGCGCAAGGATTACGAGCAGGCGCGCGCACTGCGGCTGGACGAGATCCCGCGGGTGATCGACGATTACGGACTTGCGGCTCAGAACGCCAAAGCCGCCGGGTTCGACGGGGTCCAGCTCCACGGTGCCAACGGCTACCTGATCGACCAGTTCCTGCGCAACGGCACCAACATGCGCGACGACGCTTACGGCGGCTCGCCCGAAAATCGCGTGCGGCTGATGCAGGAAGTGATGGAGCGGCTGATCGCGGTATGGGGCGCGGACCGCGTCGCAATCCGGCTGTCGCCCAACGGCGAATCGCAAGGCGCCGACGATAGCGATCCGCCTTCGATCTTCGGCGAGGCGGCGCGTGTGCTTCAAGCACTGGACGTTGCTTTCATCGAATTGCGCGAGCCCGGTCCCGACGGCACGTTCGGCCAGACCGACGTGCCCAAGCAAAGCTCGTTGATCCGAAGCCTGTACGCCGGCCCGCTGGTGCTCAACAGCGACTACGATGCGGCGGGCGCAGAGGCCGACGTCGCCGCCGGGCGCTGCGATGCGGTTTCCTTCGGGCGCCCCTATATCTCCAACCCCGATCTCGCCGAGCGGATTGCCGCGGAGGCGGAGTGGTCGCCGAACATCGATGCGCCCAAGAGCTGGTACAGCCCGGGTCCGGCGGGATACATCGATTACCCGACGATGGATCAGCCGCTCGCCGCCGCGGCGGACTGAGTCGGCTTAGCCGGAGGGCTCGCTCGGAGTCGCTTCGGGTGAAGGACTGGCTTGCGCCGCGGGGCTGGATTCCGGAGCCGGCGATTCGCCTGGCTCGACTTCGTCCGATGACCGCGGTTTGGCCTTTTCGCCCTTGGCATCCGACGGTCCCGCCTTGCGGGGCGCGATCGGGGGTTCGGAACGGACCCGGTCGGGGGCGATCATCGCGTCGCTGATCGTGCCTTCCAGAACTTCCCCCGCGGCCTTGCTGCGTTCGTCGGGCTTGCGGTCGCAACCCGCCACGATCAGGCCGGCGAGCGCCGCTGCCGCCATAAACCGCTCCCGGATCGGGATGTTCATCAAGCTTCCTCCACCGGGCATGGCACGTCGAGCGCCGCAAGAAATTCGGGAGCCCGCGCGCGCATTGCCTCATCCCACGCCGCACTGGCAACCGGTTTGCCCAGCCGGGCGAGGCTGGTCACGCCGTATTCGGCGATCCCGCACGGCACGATCCCGCCGAAATGCGCCAGGTCGGGGTCGAGGTTGACCGCCACGCCGTGCATCGTCACCCAGCGCCGCACCCGTACTCCGATCGCGCCGATCTTGGCCTCGCCGCCGCCGATGTCGCGGGTCCAGATGCCGACCCGGCCCTCGGCACGCCACGCCTCGATCCCGAAGTCACCGAGCGTGCCGATCACCCAGCCTTCGAGCGCGTGGACGAAGCCGCGCACGTCGCGCGCGCGTTTGTTGAGATCGAGCAGCACATAGGCCACGCGCTGGCCGGGTCCGTGATAAGTGTAGCGTCCGCCGCGCCCCGCCGCGACCACCTCGAACCGCGGATCGAGCAGTTCGGCGGCGGCCGCGCTGGTTCCCGCGGTGTAGACCGGCGGATGCTCGAGCAACCAGATCAGTTCGCGCGCCGCGCCGCCGTGGATCGCGGCGTTGCGCGTGGTCATCTCGTCGAGCGCCTGACGGTAAGCGACCGGCTCACGCTCGCTGCGCCATTCGATGGTATCGAGTTCGCTCGTCATCGCAGCTTGCCTGACGGCAAAGTCACCGCTTATCAAGGCCCCGCAAAACGGGGAGCGATACGACGTGGCCAAACTCGATACCAACGCGGCGTGGAAGGAAGCGAGCGCGATCGTTTCCGCCAACCGCGAGGTGCTGTTCGCGCTGGCGGGGGTGTTCTTCATGCTGCCCAGCCTGGCTCTGGCGGTCATCGCGGGCGAGCCCGAGATCGCTCCGGGGATGAACGGCGAGCAGATGATGGCTGCGATGGAGGAGTTCTACGCCGGGGCCTGGTGGCTGATCCTGATCAGCGCGGTGCTCCAGATCGTCGGGCTGATGGCCATCCTCACGCTCATGCGCGACCGCTCTCGGCCTACAGTCGGGCAGGCTATCAGCGCGGGGCTGGCGAGCACCCCCAGTTATCTTGCAGCCCAAGTCATCATCGTGATCGCGTTGAGCCTGATTGGCGGTTTGCTGATCGGCGTGGCAGCGGCCGTCTCGCCCGCGCTCGCGGTGGTCGTGGTGATGTTGGTGATGGGAGCGGTGGTTTTCGCGGTGTTCCGCCTGCTGTTGGTGGCGCCGGTGGTCGCGGTCGAAGGGATGCGCAATCCGCTGGCCGCGATGGCCCGCTCGTGGCGGCTGACCCAGGGCAACTTCTGGCGGCTGTTCGGCTTCCTGCTGCTGATCCTGATCCTGTTCGTCGTGATCGTGGCGATCGTGATGATGATCATCGGGCTGATCCTGGCGCTGGCCACATCGGGTGAGGTGCAGCGGATCATCGCCGCGGTATTCTCCAGCGCGCTGGGTGCGGTCGCGGTGGTCTATTTCGCCGGCGTGATTGCCGCGATTCACCGCCAGCTGGGCGGCCCGGCCGCGGCGGATCTGAGCGCTACATTCGAATGACCGTCCGACCGGGGCTCAGTCTTTCCAGCCCCAGAACAGACGGACCGGGAGCACGTTGAGGGCTTCGAACCCCTGGTCGATCCGGGTGAAGTGCTTCGCCATGAAATCGCGTGCGCGGTGCGAAAACTGATAGACCAGAAACGCGCCGCCGGGGCGGATCACGCGGTGGGTGGCGGCGGCGATCTCGGGACCGATGCCGTCGGGCAGGGTCGAGAACGGCAGGCCAGAAAGCACGTAGTCGGCATGGTCGTGGCCATGCACCCTGACGATCTCCTCGACGTCCGCGGCCGAACCGAGCACCGCGGTGAAGCGGCTGTCGCGGATGGTCTTGCGCAGATAGTCTATGAAGTCCGGGTTGGTGTCGATCACGATCAGGCAGGCGTCGCCCCGCATCCGTTCGAGCACCGGGCGGCAGAACG
The DNA here is from genome assembly GCA_030697365.1 of Novosphingobium sp. Taxonomy (GTDB): domain Bacteria; phylum Pseudomonadota; class Alphaproteobacteria; order Sphingomonadales; family Sphingomonadaceae; genus Novosphingobium. The sequence continues at coordinate 8,045 of JAUYQH010000073.1, forward strand.
TGCCGACCCCCGGCCCGTACTCGACGAACAACTCGCACTCGTCCCATTTGACCGGGGCGAGCATCTTCTGAATCGTGAAGCGGCTCGACGGGATGATCGATCCGACCATCACCGGGTGCTTGACGAAGCCTTTGAAAAATACGCCCCACGGGCCCATCGCTCGCTCCATACGGCGCTTGATCCGCGTCGCCAGCGGCGCCGGCACGGTCTGGGTAGTAGTCATGTCAGGTTGCGAACCCCGTTTTTGGCGAAGCGTCGCCCGTGGCAAATTTGCCATGGCATTGCAAGCCGCGGCACCTCCGCCTAACCGCCGCTCGATGGACATGCATCGTGGCGGGACGCCGAATCCGGGCGAGGACGTGGCTGGCATCCGCCTGCCGCGCGACCGCCTGACACTGCTGTTCCTGGTCATGCTGGTGACCGCCGCAGGCAACACCGCGATGCAAAGCGTGATGCCTTCGATCGGCACCCGGCTCCAGGTACCCGATTTCTGGATCAGCCTGGCCTATTCGTGGTCGGCGGTGCTGTGGATGGTCATGGCACCGTTCTGGGCGCGCCGCTCGGACCAGCGCGGGCGCAAGGCGATGATGGCGATCGGGCTGATCGGCTTCACCGCCAGCTTCGCGCTCTGCGGGATGGTCCTGGTCGCCGGGATGAACGGGCTGATCGGGACCACCGCGACGCTTGTGCTGTTCGCGCTCGCCCGCGCCTTCTACGGCGGCTTCGGTTCGGCCGCGCCGCCCGCGGTTCAGGCCTACGTCGCCAGCCGGACCGGCCGCGCCGAGCGGACCCAGGCGCTCAGCCTCATCTCGTCGAGCTTCGGGCTGGGCACCGTGCTCGGCCCCGCACTCGCCCCTTTCCTGATCCTGCCGCTGGTCGGGCTGGCCAGTCCGTTCTTCTCGTTCGCGGTGTTTGCGGTGATCGTGCTGATTGCGCTGCGTTTGCGCCTGCCCGACGACGATCCCCAGTTCGCCGGGCGGGGCGAGGTGATGGCCGCGCCGTTCAGCGCCTCGTCCAACCCGCGCCGCGTGGTCGATCATCCCGATGGCGAGCCCGACGAGCTGGTTCCCGCGCTCCCGCTCGCTCCCGAACCGAAGCGGCTTCACTGGCGCGATCCGCGGCTGCGCGCGTGGCTGGGAGTGGGGCTGCTGGGCGGACACGCGCAGGCGATGCTGCTGGGGGTTATGGGGTTCCTGCTGCTCGACCGGCTTGGGCTGCGCGCCACCCCCGAAGCGGGCGCGGCGCCGATTGGCATGGTGCTGATGATCGGGGCGGGGGCGACGCTGCTCGCGCAGTGGGGCCTGATCCCGGTGCTCCACCTGGGACCGCGCACCGCGACGATCTGGGGGATGGTCATCTCGCTGGCCGGTACGGCAATCGTCTCTCTGGGTGCCGATCTGCATTCGCTGGCAGCCGGGTTCGCGCTGGCTTCGCTCGGCTTCGGGTTGTTCCGCCCGGGCTTCACCGCGGGCGCCAGCCTGGCGGTGAGCCGGGCCGAGCAGGGCCAGGCGGCGGGGGTCGTCGCCGCGGTCAACGGCGCGGCCTATATCGTCGCTCCGGCGATCGCGGTCTGGATTTACAACCACTGGGAGTGGCTTGCATTCGGGATCATCGCCGCGCTGATGGCGGCGACGCTTCTCGTCGCCTGGCGCGGCACGCAACATGATGACGAATTGCTGGGGACTTGAACGTGGCGCGCCGCACCCATTTCCGCCCGCTCCGCCGCAAGGTCGATCTGCCCGTATGGGCTGATGCCGGCTTGCGGCTGGGCGCGGCGCTGGGTCTGGTGTTTATCGTCGTGCTGGTCCACTGGTCCGATCGCGAGGGGCTGATCGATCACCATGATGGTTCGATCAGTTTTCTCGACGTCGTCTATTTCACGATGATCTCGATCACCACGACCGGCTTCGGCGACATCGCCCCGGTCAGCGACCGCAGCCGCCTGATCGAGGCGGTGCTGGTCACCCCGATCCGCTTTGCGGTAATTTTCATCTTCGTCGGAACCGCTTACAATTTCCTCTTCCGGCGTTCCTGGGAGAAATGGCGCATGGCGCGCATTCAGAAAGAACTCACCGGCCACGTGGTCGTCCTGGGATACGGAATTTCAGGTTCGGAAGCCGTTGCCGAACTCGTCGGCCGGGGTACTTCGCCCTCGTGCATCGTCGTGCTCGATCGCGATGAGGAGCGCCTGCGCGAGGCGGAAGATGTCGGCTGCAACATCATGCAGGGCGATGCCACCCGCGACGAGACATTGCTCGATGCCCGGATCGGCAATGCTGCTTCGGTGCTGGTATCGGCAGGACGCGACGACACCTCGATCCTGATCGTCCTGACCGTTCGCCATCTCGCTCCCAAGGTTCCGATCAGCGTCGTGGTCCGGGCATCGGACAACGAACTGCTCGCCCGTCAGGCGGGGGCCGACACGGTGATCAACCCGGTCCGTTTCACCGGCCTGCTTCTTGCCGGCAGCGCGGATGGGCTGCACGTCGCAGATTACCTGGCAGACCTCGCTTCGATCTCGGGCCGGGTCCAACTGGTCGAACGCGCGGTGACGGCGGACGAAGTCGGGCGCTCAATTCATGAACTAGCCAGCGGGGGACAAGGCTTGCGAATCCATCGCGGAGACAGCGAACTGGGCTTCTGGGACGAAGCTGCCCAGAGGCTGGAGCCGGGCGACGTGGTGGTCGAGATTGTCCACACCCCCGCCGGGGCGCAGACCTAGCCCAGCGCCCAGAACGTCGCGCCCATCGCCAGATAGCTGACGAGCCAATACCCCGCATCGATTAGCGCGAGGCGGGTGGTCAGCTTCTGGTGGGTGTAGCTGATCCACAGCGCGGGGATCACGAACGCGACCGCCAGCCCCCCCGACATCATGAAATAGAGCCATGGCTTGGCGGCGAGCGTCTCGCCGCCGATGCGCGCGAACATGTGCGCCATCATCGTCGCCGAAACCAGCAGCAGCACCGCGGTGATCCCCACCGTGCGCCCCGGATTGCTGCGAGCGGCGAGACCGCCTGGGCCGACTTCCGAAAGCTTGGCGCGCCCGAACAGCGGCCCGTACCACAACCCGCCCACGGCGAAGGCGGACACCGCAGCAAGGACTGCCGCCAGCCAGTTCATCGGACCCATCGCGTTGGCACTCTTGTGTTTATCGGCTGCCCCGAGTGATTGCTAGAACCCCGCCGCGCGAATGGCAAATCGCGGTTGGTGACTGTTCGGGCGAAAGCGGCTATGGGCGCGCCTCCCATGGCTACTGTTATCCCCCAAGCGCCGCGTGTCGGCATGGTTTCGCTCGGCTGCCCCAAGGCGCTGGTCGACAGCGAACGCATCCTCACCCGGCTGCGCGCGGATGGCTATGCGATGAGCCCCGACTATGCCGGGGCGGACGTGGTGCTGGTCAACACTTGCGGGTTCCTCGATTCGGCCAAGGAGGAAAGCCTCGCCGCGATCGGCGAGGCGATTGCCGAGAACGGGCGGGTGATCGTCACCGGCTGCATGGGCAACGAAGCCGAGGCGATCCGCTCCAAGTTCCCCGCGGTGCTCGCGGTGACCGGCGCGCACCAGTACGAGGCGGTGGTCGAGGCGGTGCACGAAGCCGCGCCGCCGGGGCAGGGGCCGTTCGTGGACCTCATACCCCAGCCCGATATCAAGCTGACCCCACGCCACTACAGCTATCTCAAGATCAGCGAGGGCTGCAATCACGCCTGCTCGTTCTGCATCATCCCCAGCCTGCGCGGCAAGCTCGCCAGCCGCCGGATCGACGCGGTGCTGCGCGAGGCGGAGAAGCTGGTCGCCGCGGGAACGCGCGAACTGCTGGTGATCAGCCAGGATACCTCGGCCTATGGCGTCGATGTGCGCCACGAGGAGCGCCGGTGGAAGGGCCATCCGGTGCGAACCCACATGACCGACCTCGCCCGCGAACTGGGCGGTCTGCGCACACCGGCCAATGAATCTGGGGAAGGCGCGACGCCGTGGGTGCGTCTGCATTACGTCTACCCCTATCCGCATGTCGACGCCGTGATCCCGCTGATGGCCGAGGGGCTGCTGACGCCCTACCTCGACATTCCGTTCCAGCACGCCAGCCCCAAAGTGCTGCGCGCAATGAAGCGCCCGGCCAACGAGGCCAAGGTGCTCGAACGGCTGAAGAGCTGGCGCGCGATCTGCCCCGATATCGCGATACGCAGCAGCTTCGTCGTCGGCTTTCCCGGCGAGACCGAGGACGATTTTCGCTATCTGCTCGATTGGCTCGAAGAAGCGCAGCTCGACCGCGTCGGCGCGTTCCGGTTCGAGCCGGTTGCGGGCGCCGCGGCCAATGCTTTGCCCGATCCGGTGCCCGAGTCAGTCAAGGAAGAGCGCTACACCCGGCTGATGGAACTGACCGAGCGGATCGGCACTGCCAAACTCGCCGCCAAGATCGGGCGCACGATCCCGGTGATCGTCGACGAGGTCGGCGAGCCCGACGAGGACGGCGACATCGGCGCCACCGCACGCAGCCAGGCCGACGCGCCCGAGATCGACGGCAATGTGTTCCTGCGCAATGTCGATGCGGCATTGCGGCCCGGCGATATCGTATCGGCGCGGATCGAGGACGCGGATGCGCACGATCTGTACGGGGTCGCGGTCGCCGATTGAGTGTCTGCGCCAATACACTCGTCACCCTGAACTCGTTTCAGGGTCCGTTTCGCCTCTCGCATCGAAGGTCTGTGGCGCAGTAGAACCGAGCCGTTGTGCCTCGAACCGGGCAACCGCGCGTGCAGCACGATGGATGCCGAAACAAGTTCAGCATGACGATGGTTCTAAGATGCGAGCCCAAATCGCGGACCCCCAAACCAAGGAAGCCCGGCAGCGCAGCGCTGCCGGGCTTCGCGGGGCGGGCGGGGAGAGGGGAACCGCCCGGGGGATCGCCAACTTCAAACCATAACCCCCGTCGCACTCAACGCGCTCAGCGGCATGACGGCGATGACGAAGGCGAAGCTGAAGGCGGTGGCGAGGGTGGCGGCGAATGCGGCGTTGAGGCGGTTGGTCATGATCTTTGCTCCGGTTCGGGTGAAGCGGCTGGTGTCGCTTCCGATGACCCGGAGATAGTCCTGCTTGGGGCCGGAGTGTTAACACTGTTCTTGCGCACCGGTTATGCACGGATGCATAACCCATCGGTCACCGGAGAAGGTCGATGTTCGACTGGAACGACTTGCGCCATTTCCTCGCCGTCGCGCGCAGCGGCAGCACGCTCGCCGCCTCGCGGGTGCTCAAGGTCAGCCAGGCGACCGTCTCGCGCCGGGTGACCGTGCTCGAGGAAGCGCTTGGAACGCCGTTGTTCGTGCGCAGCGCGAGCGGGTATGAATTGACCACCCGCGGCCGCGCTGTGCTGCCGATGGCGGAGGCGGTCGAAGCCTCGGTGATCGCGTTCGACGAGGGGGTGAAGGCCGAAACCCGGCGCCTGTCAGGCGAAGTGCGGCTGACCACGGTGGAATCGGCGGCCAATGCCTGGGTCATCCCGGCGCTCATGCGGCTTCACGCCAGCCATCCCGATATCGCGGTCGAGATCGTCAACAGCGACAGCAACCTTGATCTGGCGCACGGCGAGGCCGACGTGGCGATCCGCTTCGGCGCGCGCCCGACGCAGGAGACGTTGATCGCTCGCCATCTGACCGATCTGGAGGAGTGCATCTACGCCGCGCGCGAACTCGCGGTCGAATTGGGCCGTCCGGCCGATTACGCCGATCTGGCGCGCTATCCGCTGGTCGGCAACAGCGGATCGCGGATCGGCTTCGGCAACGAGTGGATCGTTGCCAACGTGCCGGGCGCGCGGATCGTCCAACGCGCCAACACGCTCTCGGCGATCATTTCAAGCGTGCGCGCGGGGATGGGCGCTGCGATCCTGCCCAGCTTGATCGGCGACGACCTGAAGGGTCTCGTCCGCCTGACTCCGCCAATTCAGGAGCTTTCGACCGCCTGCTGGCTGGTCACCACCGATGCGGCGCGGCGCCAGCCCCATATCCGCGCGGTGATCGACTGCGTCGTCGCGCAGATCGAGGTTTCGACCAGGCGGCCTTCGCAACAGAAAGTGTTTTCGGCGTAACGGTCAGAACGCGCCCGGCACCTCGCGCTGATACGTGGCCGGTGCATCGGGCTGGACGAGATTGCGGTTGCCCGCGGATTGCGGCGACTGCCCGCCGCTGCCGATCGCGCTGCACGTGCGCCCGGCGAGGAAATCGAGCGCGACCTTGACCGAAGCCTCGGCCGGATCGCCCAGCGGCTTGGTATAATCGTCGCCCGCGCTGCAGGTGGCCTCCATTTCCGATCTCAGCCCGGTGTAGTAGTCGCCCTTGCGCGCCGCATTCTCTGTGCGGAAGGCGACCGGCCGCAGCCGATCGTCGCATGCCGCGCGGTCGAGCGCGATCTGGCCGACCGGCTTGCCGAACGTGTTGGTCCCGATCAGCGCGTTGTTGGTGCGCAGGTAAGGCGTGAACGCATTGATCAGCAGTTCGCTGGCAGAGGCGGTTCCGGTGGTGCCGATGAACGCGATCTTCGTCGCGGCGATGGCCTGGCTCTGCGAGCCGAAGTTGTCGGTCTCGTTGTTGTTGGCCTTCGAGGCGCGGAAGGTGGTGTGGCTGAATACCTGCCCGACCTTGTCCGCCCCCATCAGATCGCCGAACAGTTCGGCGATCGAGACCAGCCCGCCACCGTTATAGCGCAGATCGACGATCACCTGGCTGATGCCCTGGCTCTTGAAGCTGGCGAACGCGTCGCGCAGCGCCGGATTGGCGGTATCGATAAAGGTGCGCAAATTGATGTAGCCGACCTTGGTTCCGCCGTTGTCGAGCACCTTGACCCCATAACGCGAGGAAACCGGCGTCAGCGAAAAGTCGGCCTTGGTGACCGTCAGGTCCTGGCTCACGCCATTGGTGAGCACCCGCAACACCCTGGTCGTTCCCGCGGTGGTCGGGCCCAGCGCGTTGACCACAGCCTGCGCCCCGCCCGACTGCATCAGCTCGCTGACCGTCTGGAGGTTGCTGGCGCTGGTGCCGATCGCGATGATTTCGGTGCCGCGGTCGATCCCTGCCGCCAGCGCCGGAGCGCCCTCGAACGCCTCGACCACGAAAACGCGGCGGGCGGTGGTATCGTAAGTCAGGCGAACGCCGAAGCCGGCGCTGGAGCCGGAGTTGAAGAAGGCGTTTTCCTCGGCGATCGAGGCGAGGTGGGTGAAGAAACGATCGCGCGACTGCGCCCGCGCCGGCGCGACCAGCGCGTCGATGTAGGCGTTGACCGTGGAAAAGCTCGCCGGGTTTGCCGTGGTGTCGAGCAGTTCGGGGAACAGGTACCATTCCTGCAGCTGGCCCAATGCCCACGTCTTGCGCTCGCTCAGCGAACACCCCGATGCGCTTGTCGGAGTAGGAGTGGGGGTGGCACCGGGGGTCGGCGCGGGGGCCACCGCTACCGGGTTCCCACCGCCGCTACCGCCCCCGCCACCGCACGAAGCGAGCGCGGCGACAAGACTGACCATCAGCGGAAAGCGACTGAGACGCATTGCGGAGACTCCAGACAAAGCAAAGGGTTACCTAGCCCCTGGCGCTTGCCCGAGGAAGCCGGAATGAAACCTGAACGAAGCTAATCCGGATTTGCCCCAATTTTTGTGCGTCCAGTCACAGGATCGGCGGGTGAGCCTTCAATCACCGTGACTGTGCCTTGCGCCAGGGCCAATTGGTGCACTCCCCGGCCCACAGTGCAAGCCACACCAGCAGCGGTTGGGCAAGCAGCCGCGGCACGTGATAGGCGAGCCCCAGCCCTTGCGACGGCTTGGCCAGATCGATCAGCATATGATTGACGTTCGCCGGATAAACGCAGACCGCGTAGAGCGCGAGACCGACCCCGGCCGCGCGGCGCAGCGGCTTTGACCACGGCTGGAGCAGCGCGGGCGCCGCAGCCAACTCGGCCAGCCCGGTGAGCAATACCACCGCGTCGGGCAAGGGCACCCAGTGCGGGGTGATCGAGACGAACGGTCGCGCGTCGATGAGATGGAAAGTTCCGGCGGTGAGGTAGAACAGCGCCAGCAGCCACCGCAACAGCGCGCGCGCCAGCAGAGCGCGTGGCGAATCGGCAAGGCCCGCCTTGCCCGGGTGGCTTTCTCCAGCTGTCATGCCGTTCGATCCCCCGCTCTTCGCGCAGACCAGCATTGGCTATCCGCGCAGCGGCGGCAAGAGGTGATGCAGAGCACTGCGCCCCGCTTCGATATTCGCCAAGGCGGGGTTGCACGCCCCCGACAATTCGTTAGGGTCCGGCGTTCGCACCTTGTGATTTTCGGGGGACCCTTGGGCAAGGATTTAGGCGACACATTCGTTCGTTTCGAAAGCGACGGCCAGTGCTTCGAAGTGCCGGTCGAGCGCCTGGGAGTGTGCGGCTTCGGGCGTTCGCTGTCGAACACCGTCGTTCTGACCGATACGATGGCGTCGCGCGAGCACGCGATCATCCGCCGCAACGCCACTGGCAGCTGCGTGCTCAACGATCTGGGCAGCACCAACGGAACCCGGCTCAACGGTCGCCCGGTCTCGGTGCCGACCCCGCTCAATTCGGGCGACGTGATCCAGATCGGCCGCCAGTCGATCGTCTTCGTCCAGACCAACGCGCCCGAAAAGATGGTCGATCCCAACGCCGGACGAACCCAGTTCCTGGTCGAACAGCAGCTGGTCAGCGTCCTGGTGATCGACTTGCGCGGCTACACCCCGCTCTCGGCCAAGCTGGGCACGGTCATGGCCGAGCTGATGGGGGAAATCTTCCGCCAGTCCGGCGCGCTGCTCAAGGAGCACGGCGCCTGGTCGACCAAGTTCATCGGCGATGCGGTGATGGCGGTGTGGGTCCACCCGTCGAATTCGCTGGCGCGGGCAGATATCGTCAATGCGTTCGACGTGATCAGTGGGTATCAGGAAATCTTCCTGATGGCCCAGCGCCAGTTCAAGCTGTCCGAGCCGCTGCGTTTCGGCGCGGGCTTCAATGCGGGGATGGCATCGATCGGCAATATCGGCAGCGAGGGCGCGGCCGATTTCACCGCGATGGGCGAGGCGGTCAACACCGCCTTCCGGCTCGAAACCGCAACCAAGGAACAGGGCTGCGACGTGCTGATCGCCAAGGAAGTGTTCGAGGCGCTGTCAGACGCCTACTATACGCCCGCGGGCCTGGTCCCGGTCGAACTCAAGGGCTACGATCACCCGCAGACGGCGTTGCCGCTGACCTTCGACCAGATCGGAACGATCGTCGATGATCTGCTCGCAGCGGCTTGAGGTCATTTTGCGCTAATCCCCGGTGGGATTGCACTGGCGATTCCCCGAATCGGCGAAAAGTGGCAATCGTGCCAGTATGATCCGCACCTCCCTGCTTGCGCTCGCCCTGATCCTTGCCACTCCTGCACTTGCGGCACCTGTTCGCTCACCCGAGCAGATTGCCGCCGCCGCGCTGAAGGCGGCCCCGGTGTGGGACGGACACAACGACGTGCCCGAACAACTCCGCAGCCGTATCGGCAACCTGCTCAACGATTTCGACTTTCGCGACACCCGCGCCACGGCGCGCGAGGGCAAGGCGGCGATGCACACCGATCTCGTCCGGCTGCGCAAGGGCCAGGTCGGCGCCCAGTTCTGGTCGGTCTATGTCGATCACACCCTGGCCGAGCCCGAGGCAGTGCGCCAGACGATCGAACAGATCGACACAGTCAAGCGGCTGGTCGCGCGGTATCCCTCCGATCTGCAACTCGCTACGAGCATGGCCGAGGTCGAGCGGGCGCGGAAGGCGGGCAAGATCGCGTCGCTGATCGGGATCGAAGGCGGCGGATCGATCGGCGGGTCGCTGGCCGTGCTGCGCCAGATGCATGCGCTGGGAGCGCGGGCGATCACGCTGGCGCACAACAGAACGCTGGCCTGGGCCGATTCGTCGAACGACGCGCCCAGGCACGGCGGGCTTACCGAATTCGGCAACCAGGTGGTGCGCGAGATGCAGCGGCTGGGGATGCTGGTCGATCTCAGCCATTGCTCCGAAGCAACGATGATGGACGCGCTCGACGTCGCGCGTGCGCCGGTGATGTTCACCCACTCGAACGCGCGCGCGCTCGACGGCCACCCCCGCAACGTGCCCGATGCGGTGCTCGACCGGCTCAAGGGCAATGGCGGGATCGTCATGGTCACCGCGGTGCTCAACTTCCTCAGCGAGGATTATCGCGTTTGGGCCGCGGCGCGCGCGGGCGAGGAAGCACGGCTCAAATCGCTCCACCTGGGCTATCCCGACCGGGTTGGCCCCGCGCTCGCCGCGTGGTCCACCGCCAACCCCGCCCCGGCGGTCAGCGTGACCCGGATCGCCGATCACATCGACCACATCGCCAAGCGGATCGGAGTCGACCACGTCGGTATCGGCGGCGATTTCGACGGCACTGACGAACTGCCGAAGGGCTTCGAGGACGCTTCAACCTATCCCGCGCTGTTTACCGAACTGGCGCGGCGCGGATACTCGCAGGCCGATCTCGAGAAGATTTCCAGTCGCAACATGATGCGCGTGATGCGCGCCGCGGAAGCCTATGCCACCGCGCGCCGGAACGATCCGCCGATCGAGTCAAAGGCAGTCAACCTCAGCGGCTAACGCCGGAGTCGCATGAGCAGGTTGACGAAGAACGCGGTGGACCAACCGAGCAGGATGACGCCGTTTACGCCCTCGATCGCCCCGAGCAGGCGCCACGCGGCGGGGAGATGCGTATCGCCGTAACCGATCGCGGCGTAGCTGACCGTGGAAAAATACAACGCCTCCTCGAAGTGCTGGAAAGCGTCGATGGCGATGTATAGCGCGGCATAGCTCCAGATTTCGATGCCGTGGAGCACGAACAGCGACACCACGGTCAACAGCGTAAAGGCTGCGCCACGAAGCGAAATCGGCGCCACGTGGTGAAGTCGTTCCTCGTGCTGCTCGCCCGCGACGGCGCGCGCAAGAAGGACCAAGCCCAGGCCGTGGGTGGCAACGGTGAGAAGCACCATTGCCGTCGAAATAGTGAGCGGGAGAAACAACTGAGACAATAAACTCATCAGCACGATCCATCGTCGAGCGCTAGCAAGGCCAGCGTGTGGGAGTCGCGCCCGCCCTGAGCAAGAGCATCGAGCGCGTTCGCGAACGGCAACGCGCTTGTATTCGCTGCCGCCTCGAACAGGGTCATGCAACTCACGAACTTGATCGCGTCGAGCTGTCCGAAAATCCCCGTCAAGGTCCGCTTTCCCGCCCACTCAACGGTTGCGGCGGTGGTCTCGTGCAGCCTAGCACCGAGAAGGTCGTGCGCCAGGTAGGCGCGCGCTTCGTCCAGATCGCGGATCGCGAAATGGCGCGCGGCAGGGCTGCGGCCAAGCCCCGCGATCTGCGGAAACACGAACCACATCCAGTAGCCCCGCTTGGCGCCCGCGCGCAATTCGGCCAGCGCCGCTGGATAAGTGCCATCCTGAGCCAGCAGGAACCGCCCGAGGTCGCTCACGTCGGTGCGACCAGACGCAATTATTGCGGGGGAGGCGTGGCCTGCCCGCTCACGGGTCCGTTCTCCGTCGGCTGGTCGCTGGTCGCCGCCCCGGTCACCCAGATCAAGGTCATCGCACCGATTGCCAGGAGCAGGCTGATCGCCAGCACATAGCGGACGATGTGCGGGGTAGATGCGCCGCGCGCCTCGTCGGTCTCGATGTGGACTTCGTCGCCCTGGCGT
>JAUYQH010000075.1 GCA_030697365.1 Novosphingobium sp.
GACGGAGCAGCGGCGCGCGGGGCCGGTTATCTGCACGGCTGGATCACATCGGGAGTTCTGTCGGGCGTCTCCGCCGGCGAGTAAAGAGGCCGGAAGCATGGTTGCCGATGCCGAACGCTACTTCATCGAACGCATGATGTGGGACGACGTTGCGCAACGCCTCAATGCCGGTGCCGACGTCATTCTGCCGATCGGCGCCGCGGCCAAGCAGCACGGATTCCATCTGCCCCTGAATACCGATCGTATTCAGGCTGAATGGCTGGCCGCCAAATTGGCCGGGCAGATCGATGCGTTGATCTGGCCGACGGTCGTTTACGGCTATTATCCGGCGTTTGTGGAATATGCCGGCAGTTCCAGCCTGTCGGCGGCGACTTTCGAAACGACGGTGTACGAGATCGCCGGGGAAATTCTCGGCGCCGGATGCCGGACATTGTTCGTGCTGAACACCGGGATCAGTACGCTTGCGCCGATCGAACGCGCGCTGGCACGGCTCGATACCGGCAAGTTGATGCATTTGCGGATTCACGACGGTTCGCGCTATCGCCGTGCCGCCGCACAGCTTGCCGAACAGTATCATGGCGGTCACGCCGACGAACTCGAGACATCGCTGATGCTCGCGCTTGCGCCCGATCTGGTCGATATGTCGCGCGCCGAAGCGAGCCCAGCCCTGAAGCACGAGGCGCCGGGCCGTCTGACACCGTCAGATCCGCATTCGCCGAATTACAGCCGCTCGGGCAGCTATGGCGATCCGACGCGAGCGACGCGTGCCAAGGGCGAAGTGTTGCTCACGGCAATGCTCGATGATCTCAGCGAGATGGTGCTCACATCGATAGCGGAGAGATCAACACCATCTGGTTCGGTCCGAAGCGTGGTTCGATGAAAATCTCCAGGGGTTTTTGCTGGATTGGCTTGTCCGTCGTTTTTGCCATCGCTCTGCAAGGTGCAGGCTCGTTCCGAGCCGACGCGCAATCGGAATTCATGCGCGGCGACCGCATGCCATATGATGCCTTCGACCGGCTCGCCAAGATCGACATCGATGTTTCCGGCGGCGTGATTCAGGTCGCGTTTGCCCCGGGCGAAATTTCATTGCCCCGGGAAAAGGTGCTGGATTGGGTCAGGGCTTCGGCGAAGGCGGTCGCCGTTTACTACGGCCGGTTTCCGGTCAACTCGCTCAAACTGCTGCTGGTGCCGGTCGACGGTTCGCGGGTTCGCGGCGGAACCACGTGGGCCTACCGCGGGCCTGCAATCCGCGTCCTGCTCGGTCGACAATCGGACGAGGATGACCTGCGACGCGACTGGGTCATGGTTCACGAGATGGTGCACCTGGCCTTGCCCTATATGGACGGACGCAACGCCTGGCTCTCGGAAGGGCTGGCGGTCTACGTTGAACCGATTGCGCGGGTGCAGGCCGGTGATTTGAGCGCCAGGGAAGTCTGGCAGGCCATGATGCGCGACATGCCGAAGGGCCTGCCGCAGGCAGGTGACCAAGGTCTCGACAACACCGACATTTGGGGCCGGAAGTACTGGGGCGGCGCCATGTTCTGCCTGCTGGCCGATGTCGAAATCCGCAAAAGGACCGGCAATCGGCTCGGCCTGCAGGATGCGGTGCGCGGCGTGATTGCAGCCGGCGGCAATCACGAACGCGACTGGTCGATCCAGCGAGTTCTCGCGACGGCCGACCAGGCTGTCGGCGCTGACGTGCTCACGCGGCTCCATAACGAGATGGGAGCAAAACCGGTTACGCCCGATCTCGCGGCGCTTTGGCGTGATCTCGGATTGAGATTGCAGAACGGAAGTGTCGAATTTGACGAAACGGCGCCGCTCGCAGCCATCCGAACCGCGATCACCAGAGCCCGCTTCGACTGAAACGGTTCCTATCTGGTCGCGGACCATGAAACTTCCGCGGCTCTTCCCTCGTACTGTTAGGCAGGCGATATCCAGTCCTGAAGGCTCCGATGCACGATGTCTCGATCCCCGCGGCGCTGCTGGCCGGCCTGGTCAGCTTTCTGTCGCCCTGCGTGCTGCCGCTGGTGCCGCCCTATCTGATCTACCTCACCGGCGCGACCATCGAACAGGTCGCCAATGACGAGACGGAAGCGTCCTCCAGGCGCGCGGTGATGATCTCGGCCGGCATGTTCGTGCTCGGCTTTTCCACCGTGTTCGTGGCGCTCGGCGCCAGCGCCTCGCTGGTCGGAAGCCTGATCCGCGCCTGGTCGGCGGAGCTGTCGATCGTGGCCGGCATCGTCATCATCGTCATGGGCCTGCATTTCCTCGGGCTGACCCGGATCGGCTTCATGATGCGGGAAGGGCGGTTGCCGATCCCGAAGCCGGTCGGCCTGTGGGGCGCCTATGCGATGGGGCTCGCCTTCGCGTTCGGCTGGACGCCCTGCATCGGCCCGATCCTCGCGGCGATCCTGTCGGTCGCCGCCGCCGAGGCCACGGTGACCAAGGGGGCGATGCTGCTTGCGGTCTATTCCGCCGGGCTCGGAATTCCCTTCCTGATCGCGGCGTTCATGGTCGAACAATTCTCCGCGCTGTTTGCGCGGATGAAGCGGCACCTCGCCATGGTCGAACGGGCGATGGGCGTGCTGCTGGTCGTCACCGGCATCGGCTTTCTGACCGGCGCGGTCACCAGCGTTAGCATCTGGCTGCTGGAGACGTTTCCGGCATTGCAGAATTTCGGCTAGGGCCGCGTAACAAGTCGGCCTGTCGCAACGAAACTAATGCAGAACAGGATTTGCTGCACCGCGGCCTCCGCATCTTCGGACTCAAGCCGGATTGGATGAAACCGCGGAGGGATGGTCGCCGTAAGTATAATACTCAGGGGGTACCATGGTTCCTATCGTCAATTTTCTCATCCTTTTGCCTGCACGCATTGCTTCGAACTTCACCTGGGCTGGGCCGTTGATCATGCGGCTTATCGTCGGTTACGTCTACATGCTGACCGGCTGGAGCAAGCTCAACAACCTCCCGCAGATGGTTCAGAACTTCACCGATTGGGGTATTCCCTTTCCACAACTCCTGACCCCGTTTGTTTCAGCAGTGGAATGCGTTGGGGGCGTCCTGCTGATGCTTGGCCTGTTCACCCGTATTCCGGCGGCAATGCTGGCCGTGG
>JAUYQH010000076.1 GCA_030697365.1 Novosphingobium sp.
TGCGGCTATGTGTGCGCACCGAATTTTACGTATTGCCCGAATTGCGGCACCCTCGTCGCTGACACCCCCGAGACCTGCAGACAACCGTCATCACGGACGAGTCTGGCGCGATTCCCGACGGAGCCCCAACCACCGGCGCCGACTCCGACAGTCAAGGCCGACCAGGCGCCCCGGTCAGAACCGCGCCAGATCGACACCGAAGCCAACCGACGGACCATCACCGTGGTGTTCGCCGACCTCAGCGGCTTTACCGCGATGAGCGAGCGGCTCGATCCGGAAGTCATGCAGGCTCTTCAGAACGAACTATTCGAGGAATTAACGGCAGCGGTACAGAGCTTTGGTGGCTTCGTGGATAAATTCATCGGCGATGCGTTGCTCGCGCTGTTTGGGGCTCCGTCCGCACACGAAGACGACCCTGAGCGGGCGGTACGCGCTGCCCTCGATATGATCAGACGGGCGGCGCAACTGGGAGAATGTTCGAAGCTATGCGCCGGTTCGCCACTCATCCTGCATATAGGCATCAACACCGGCCGCGTGGTTGCGGGTGGGTTAGGTGCGGGCGTTGCCAAATCCTATTCGGTGACTGGCGACACGGTGAATACCGCTCAACGATTGCAATCGATGGCCCGATCGGGCGAAGTGCTGGTGGGACCGCTTACTTTCCGACTCACGCGACATGCATTCTCGTACGAGTCGCTTGGCGACATTGCGCTGCGCGGCAAGGCGGGCAGCGTCCTTGTACATCGCCTGAGGGGACCGCTCGACGTACCGCGAGCGGCGCGAGGACTCGAGGTACTCGGCCTTAGCGCGCCGCTGATCGGGCGCGACGCAGAGATCGTTCGTATGATGGGCTGTCTTGATCTGGCCTGTGCCGGGGCTGCTCAACTGGTGCGGCTGGTCGGCGAAGCCGGCATCGGGAAATCACGCCTGGTGAATGAATTCGTTACCCTTGCTCGCGACCAGGACCGCTTCGCAGGCGTGGCGGTCCGGCGGGCCATTTGCTCGCCGCTGGGTGAACAGTCCTACGGTACTCTTGCCGCCGTGTTGCGCAGCGCTTACGGCATCCCGCAAAAGGCTTCCGCGGCAGAGGCCCAGGCCAAGCTGGCCGAGGCGCTGGCGGAGCTCGGCCTGGCGGCCGAAGAGGTCGAGCGCCTGATGCCACTCTATTTCCACGTTCTTGGTCTCGGCGACCCCGACGCCGTCCTGCAGCACGTTGAGCCGGAACAACTCCGGCGGCAGATCTTCTTCGCGATCCGCACCGTCTTCGAACGGCGTCTGGCGCTGTCGCCCCTCCTGATTGTTGTCGAGGATCTGCACTGCGCCGATGCCGTATCGCTTGAAGCGCTGCGGTTCCTGATGGACCGGCTGGAGCGCACGCGGCTGATGCTGTTGTTTACACACCGGCCAATGCTTGAAATGGATCAGTTCGCCTCAGGTCGATTTAGCCATACAACCCTTCGGCTGGTCCCCTTGGGCGCTGCTGACGGACAAAAGCTGCTCGCTGCCTTGTTCAGTCACGGCTGGCGTGAATCACCTGAAAATCTATTCCACCGAATTCTTGAACGCGCGAGCGGTAACCCGCTTTTCATCGAAGAAATCATACGCGGTCTCATCGAAGCTGGCGCTTTGGAACGTGACGGCCCGCATTGGCGGGTCAAGTCCGACGACGCAGCCGCAGACATCCCGGCAAGCATTCAGGCGTTGTTGCTGGCGCGACTGGACCGGCTGCCACACGAAGTGCGCAGGTTGGCGCAGGAGGCCGCGGTCATCGGTCCACGCTTCGATGTCGCTCTGCTCGGCGCCACGTCGACCGAGCCGGCGAAAGTGGAAGCAGCGCTTGACCTGCTGTGCGACGCCGAGATTGTCGAGGAGGTCAGTGGCGCGAATTCGATTTCGCTGCAATCCTATCGATTCACGCAAACCATGCTTCAGGATGTGATTTATCAAAATCTCCTCTTGCAGCGACGCATCGAGATGCATGGACGGATCGGTACCGCCCTGGAGCTGTTGTATGGCGATGCCCCCGAGCGGCTCGAAGACCTCATACTGCTGGGACATCATTTCAGCCTGAGCGCGAGCAAGCCGAAGGGCTCGCGCTACCTGAGCGCGGCCGGCGATCGCGCACGCGCGATTTACGCCAACGAAGATGCCATTCGTCTTTATCGGCAGGCACTCGCTGTCTTGTTGACCGTAGGCGATCAGGGACCGGAGCGGTTCGTGCTGTACGAGAAAATTGCCGACCTGTGTGGGGCGGCGGGCCACCGTAACACGGCCGAGGAACATTACCAGACGGCGCTGGAAGCCCATCGCGCTGCGGCGGATCGCATCGCCGAAGCACGAATACTTCGCAAGCTGGGCCGACTACTTTGGGACGCAGGCAAAGGAACCATGGCCGAGGCGCATTACGCCGAAGCGGCAGCACTGCTCGAGGGGACGGACGCGCCGATCGAGTGGGCGCAGCTCCTGCAGGAGCGCGGCCACCTCGCGTTTCGCATGGGCGATCATGCGGCGGCCGTGAGGTGGGCAGACGAGGCGCTGGCCTACGCTCAATCCGCGTTGCCAGATGTGGATAAGCAAGCCGGACTCGAAGCAGCGCGGGCCACTGCGGAGGCTCGCAACACCAAAGGTGTTGCGCTGGCGCGGCTCGGGCGACGCCAGGAGGCGGTACGTGAGGTGGAACAAAGTGTCGCAACCGCCGAAACCGCTGGCCTTCTCAACGCGGCTTGCCGCGGTTACACTAATCTCAGCGTCCTCTACACCATAGTCGACCCGGCGCAAGCCATCGAAGTGTGCCGTCGCGGCCTTGATGTTGCGCGTCGTATCGGCGATCTCGGCTTTCAGGCGCGCCTTCTCGCCAATCTGGCTGTCGCCTGCTGCACCTTCACGGACAGGTGTGCCGAGGAGGGCGTACCGGCTGCCGAAAAGGCCATCGAACTCGACCGTGCGCTGGATCAGCGCGAGCATCTGCCCGTGCCATTGATCGTGCTCGGGCAAATCTATCAATGCCATTGCCAGCCGGAACGGGCCGCCCGCTGCTACAATGAGGCAATCGAGGTGGCGGGGGAAACCGGCGAGCCGCAGCAGCTCTTTCCATGCTATGATGGTCTCGCGACGCTGAACCTTGATCGAGGCGACATGCCCGAGGCCGAGCGGTATTTTGCTATGGCGCACGATGTCTGCGCCAAGCACGGGCTCGATCCCGAAGGGCTGATCGTGCTGCCATTTCTTGATTAGTCAGAGCGAAGGAGGTCAACCATGTCAGAACGCCATGTCGATGGGCCACTGCAACCGGGCGACCGCGCACCGAACATTGTGCTGGACGCGATCACACGCCAAGGCAAGATCGCGTTGGAGGACTTTCGCGGTCAAAGCCCCATACTGGTCGGCTTGTTTAGAGGCCTGCATTGCCCGTTCTGCCGACGCCATATCGCGGCACAGGCGCAGCTTGACACGGCCCTGCGCGAGAAGGGTATCGAATGTCTCACGGTAGTCAACACGCCGATCGAGCGTGCACGGCTCTATTTCCGTTACCACCCGCTGCCCAACTTGTTCGCCGCGTCCGATCCCGAGCGGGTATCGCATCGCGCGTTCGGCCTGCCCACTCTCGAGTTTACGGAGAGCGAAACCGAATGGCCGCGCAAGATGGGCATGAGCACCGTGATGGCTATGCGGATGGATCTGCCGGGCGAGCTGCCGGAGCCGATGAATCCGATGGCGGCGGCTGATGTCCTCAACAACAAGGACGGAT
>JAUYQH010000096.1 GCA_030697365.1 Novosphingobium sp.
GGTGCGGCTGACGATCGAAACGATCTCGACCCCGTCGATGTTCTTCAGCCCGTCGAGGTGTTTTTCTCCGAACGCGCCGGCTCCGGCCAAGGCGATCCTCATGGTGACTCCTGTTCGTGCCTTGCGGTGTTAGACCGGCAGCCCGACGTAGTTCTCGGCGATGCTTGTCTGCGCGGCGCGGCTGGTAGCGATGTAATCGAGTTCGGCGACCTGCATCGCGCGCTCGAACGCGCCGTCCTCTGGGAAGCGGTGCATCAGCCGGGTGAGCGACCAGCTGAACCGCTCGGACTTCCACACCCGGGCGAGCGCCTTGTCCGAGTAACCATCTATCGCGTCGCGGTCGTTTTGCTTGAAGAAGGCGACGAGCGCCTCGCACGCATAGTGAACGTCGCTCGCGGCCAGGTTCAAACCCTTGGCGCCGGTCGGCGGGACGATGTGCGCGGCGTCGCCGCACAGCAACAGGTTGCCGTGGCGCATCGGCGCAAAGACGTAGCTGCGCAAGGGCGCGATCGACTTCTCGATGCTCGGTCCGCTAACGATATTGGCGGCGGCCTCGGGTCCGAGGCGGATCGCCAGCTCGTCCCAAAGGCGCTCGTCGGGCCAATCCTCGATCCGCTCGGTCAAGGGCACGTCGATGTAATAGCGACTGCGCGTCTCGCTACGCATCGAGGCCAGCGCAAATCCCCGCTCGTGGTTGGCGTAGATCAGCTCGTGGTTGCACGGCGGCACATCGGCGAGGATGCCGAGCCAGCCGAAAGGATAGACCCGTTCGTACTCCCGGCCCTGCCCCAGCATCGCCTGGCGGCTCGGCCCGTGGAACCCGTCGCACCCCGCGATGAAGCGCGCGTCGATCCGCTGGTGGACGCCGTCGCGGGTGAATGTGACGCAAGGCGCGCCACTCTCGATATCGTGAAGCGCGACATCGCCTGCCCCGTAAATCACTTCGAGCCCGCGCCCTTTTGCGGCGTTCATCAGGTCGCGGGTGATCTCGGTCTGGCCATAGACCATGACCTGCTGCCCGGTCAGCCCGGCGAGGTCGATCCGCACGTACCGCTCGCCGTCGGCCAGATTGAAGGCGTCGTGCGGCAGTCCCTCGGCCTTCATCCGTGCGTCGAGCCCGAGCCGCTCCATCAGTCCGACGGTGACCTGTTCGAGCACGCCCGCGCGGATCCGTCCGAGTACGTAGTCCGGCGTCTGGCGCTCGAGCACGACACAGGCGATGCCCTCGGCACCGAGGAGG
Source organism: Novosphingobium sp. (assembly GCA_030697365.1). Classification (GTDB taxonomy): domain Bacteria; phylum Pseudomonadota; class Alphaproteobacteria; order Sphingomonadales; family Sphingomonadaceae; genus Novosphingobium. The sequence continues at coordinate 1,241 of JAUYQH010000096.1, forward strand.
TGGCCGAGGAGGAGGCCGGCAGGCCCGGCGCCGATGATCGCGACGTCAGTTCGCATCGGCTTCAATCTCCTCGAGCGCGCGGGCCCGCAACAGATGCTTTTGGACCTTGCCCGATGCGGTACGCGGTATCGTGGCGGTGATCGCCACGGACTTGGGCACCTTGAACCGGGCGAGCCGCGCAGTGCAGTGGGCGATCACCGTCTCGGCGGAAATCGACCGGCCCTCAATCGGTATCACATAGGCCCGGCCAACCTCCCCCCAGCGCTCGTCGGGCACCCCGACGATCGCGGCCTCGGAAACCTCAGGGAGTTCGGCGAGCACCGCCTCGACTTCGGCGGGATAGACGTTCTCGCCGCCAGAGATGTACATGTCCTTCTTGCGGTCGACGAGGAAGTAGAACCCTTCGGCGTCCTGCATCGCCGCGTCACCGGTCCTGAACCAGCCGTCGTCAAAGGCGGCGGCGGTGAGTTCGGGCTGGTTCCAATAGCCCGGCGTCACGCTCGGCCCCCTGAGCCACAGCTCACCGACTTCGCCGCGTGTTACATCGGCGCCGTTCTCATCGACGATCCGTGGCTGCACCGCCAGCAGTGGCAGCCCGCAGCTCCCCGCCTTGGCGATCAGGCGCGCTTCGTCGAGGACCGGCATCGCGAAGTTCGAGCCGGTCTCGCTCATCCCGAACCCGTCGGAAAAGCGGATCCCGGCGCGGGCGAAGCGCTCGACCTGCGCGCGCGGATTGGGCGCGCCGCCGGTGACGTAGAGGCTCAGGCCGCGGAACTTCCCGGGCGTGAAGTCGGGGTGCTGCCACAGCGTCGTCGCCATCTGCGGCACCGAGAAATAGTGGGTGATCCCCAGCGCGGGATCGGCAATCCGGGCGATGGTCTTGGCCGGATCGAACCCCGCGCTGATCCACACCTTTCCCCCGGCGAGGATCGGCACGCGCACCGCCGCGAACAGCCCCGCGGTGTGGAACATCGGCATGTCGCACAGGAATACGCTGTTGTGGCCGACGAGGCTGCCGAAGATGAAGTTGGCGTTGCCCCAGAACGCGTTGCCCTCGGTGACGATCACCCCCTTGGGCTTGCCGCTGGTCCCCGAAGTGTAGAGCAGGGTCATCGCCTCGTCCCAGCCGCAGCGGGCGTCGGGGGGTGGCGTGCCACCGGGTTCACCCAGCGTCTCGAGGTCGGCGAGCAGGTGCGTCTCGACCGGAACATCGGGTGGGGCAAAATCAGGGTCGCGGAACAGCAGCGCCGGATCGGCGTCGGCGAGCAGCACCTCAATCTCGGGCAGGGCGAGCCGCCAATTGAGCGGGACGAAAATCGCGCCCGCGCGCGCACAGGCGATCTGGAGGACGAGCTGGAGCGGGTGGTTGCGCGCCAACACCGCGACTCGCGCACCCGACGTCGCGCCGAGCCGCGCCACCAGCCAGGCCGCGGAGCGATCGATTCTCGCGTCGAGTTCGGCCCAGGTCCAGCGCCGTCCGGTTTCGGCGCAGCCCACCGCCAGCCGCTTGGGCGTCGCGGCGGCGTGGGTGCGGACCGGATCGATCAGGATCGTCATGCGACGGCTTCCGGGTTGCGGTCAGGCGCCTCGCTTCGACAGGTCGTAGGCGCCCAGCCCCGGCTTGAACGCCTTCTCGTCGATGAACTGGCGGGTGGCTTCCTTGCGGCCTTCGTTGTCGAACATGTTGGCGGCTTCCTGTGCACGGATCAGGTAGTCCTCGGCGTTGTCGTAAGTCATCTCGCGCACCCGGCGAACCGCCCACTTGGTCGCGCGCAGAGCCTCCTTGTTCTTGGCGAGGAGGACGTTGGCGACGTCGGTGACCCGGTCCTTGAGCTTGCCGGCCGGGAGCGCCTCGTTGACCAGCCCCCATTCGGCGGCCTGCGTCCCGGTCAGGTTCTCGCCCATCATCGCGTGGTACATCGCGCGGCGGAACCCAGTGAGTTCGGCGATGACCTTGCTCGCCCCGCCGCCGGGCAGGATACCCCAGTTGATCTCGGACAGCCCGAACTGTGCGTCCTCGGCGGCGAAGGCGAGATCGCAAGCGAACAGCGGGCCGTAGCCGCCGCCGAAGCACCAGCCATTGACCATGGCGATCGTCGGCTTCTCGAACCAGCGCAGCCGCTCCCACCACGAGTAGGCCTCGCGCTGCGCCTTGCGGATCGCGCCGAGGCCCTTTTCCTCGTTTTTGCGGAAGTATTCCTTGAGATCCATGCCCGCCGACCACGCGCTGCCCTCTCCGGTAAGGACGAGCACTCCGACGTCGTCGCGAAACTCGAGCTCCTCGATCACCTCGAGCATCCGCCGGTTGAGGCTGGGGCTCATGCAGTTGCGCTTTTCCGGGCGGTTGAACGACACCCAGGCGATGCGGTTCTCGACGGTAAACGAAACGGTGTCTGCTTCGGCACGCTCGGTCATGATGGGTTCCTTGATCTCAATTGCTATTGCTAATAGCATTTACATTGCTATCGTCAATAGCTAAGGCCGGCCCGGTGCCCGATCCCCTCTCGCAACTTCCGGGCTATGCCCTGCGCCGAGCAGCCAACGCGATGATGGGCGAACTGGCGGACCGTCTAGCCCCGCTCGGGCTGCGAGTTGCGGAAGCCTCGGTTTTGATGCTTGCCGGCGCCCGCGACAATCAGACCTCGAGCGAGATCGGCCGAATTCTCGACGTGCAACGCGCCAACATGGTGCCCCTGCTCAACCGGCTCGAGCGCGCCGGGTTGGTCGAGCGCGTCCCGATCGACCGCAAGTCCTCAGCGATCGTCCTGACCCTTGCCGGGCGGCAAAAATTGCGCGAAGTCGAAGCGGTAACCTCGGCGTTCGAAGCCGATCTCCTGGCCAGAGTGCCCCTCGATCACCGCGACCACCTCGTCCCTGCGCTCAATGCGCTTTGGCGATGACCGGTCTGATATAAACCCCAATCCTAAGTCGGTATAGCCTGCCCAAAGCAACTCTCAATACATGTGCTGCCCGCCGTTGATGCTCATCGTCGAACCGGTTACGAACCCGCCGTCTTCCGAGCACAGGAACACCACCCCGCGGGCGATCTCGCTGGCCTGACCTAGGCGCCCGACCGGAATCTTGGCGACGATCTTCTCGAGCACCGGGGGCGGCACCGCGGCGACCATGTCGGTGTCGATATAACCCGGCGCGATCGCCTTGACCGTGACCCCGAACTTGGCGCCTTCCTGCGCCATCGCCTTGGTGAAGCCGTGAATGCCGCTCTTGGCCGCGGCATAATTGACCTGGCCGTACTGCCCGGCCTGGCCGTTGATCGAGCCGATGTTGACGATCCGCCCCCATTCGCGCTCGCGCATGCCCGGAAAGCAAGCCTTGGCCATGTTGAAGCAACCGCCAAGGTTGATCCGCATCACCTCGTGCCAGTCGTCGAAGCTTATCTTGTAGAGCGTGCCGTCGCGGGTACCCCCGAACGCGCCCTCAACTCCTCGCCCCATGCAGAAAGCGGTTTCCTACAGGCTCATGTTCCTTTTATGTTCTCATCGATGATGAGTCCATGAGGAACGTGATTCGATGATCGGGAAATTCAGCTTGGGCTCGATTCTTCTGATGCTCGGCATCGCCCAGCCCGTTACCGCGCAGGGAATAGTTGCGCCTGCCGAAGGGGTCATCCCTGCCGCAGCCTCGGAAATGGATGATGGCGCTGGCAATCCCGACCGAGGTGTCCGGCAAACCCGGACTCCGGCATTCACACTTCTCGAGCACGGCCCGTGGCAACGGAGAGCGACAGACGTTTCGACCTCTTTACCGTATGTCGAAACTTCATCGAGCGCGGTAATCGCGACCCGTGGTCTGCTCGGCCGTAGCCGATCCTCTTTCGCCCGAAGCACCTGGCTGCCGTGGGTCTACGCTGCCGAAAACCGCCATGGCCTGCCGCTGGGGCTGCTCGACGCGCTGATCTGGACCGAATCGCGCTACAACCCCATGGCACTCAGTCATGCAGGTGCGGTTGGACTCGCGCAGCTTATGCCTCGGACCGCCGGCGACCTTGGCATTGCCAACCGTTACGATCCCGTAGCGAACATCGAGGGCGGAGCGCGATACCTGCGCCAGATGGTCGCCCGTGAAAAACTCATAACGTGCTGATCAGGAACTGGAAACTCGGCATTTGAAGTATTGGGAATCGCAAGGTTTTGGTCGATTTGGTGGAAAACCTTGCGAATTCGCGCGCGCCCGCACGGAGGGGCTGGC
>JAUYQH010000082.1 GCA_030697365.1 Novosphingobium sp.
TGCACTTCCGGTTCGTCGCGGACTTCCCCCGGACCCCATCGATGAAGCCTTCGGCGCCGGAGTTGCGCGCGCTTTTCGCCCAACCGGAGACCGCCGGTGCCCGGTGAATTCGAGAGCGCGAGCGTCGTCATCATCCAACACAACAACGGACACGAACAGCCATGAAGATCGACAGCAACACAGCCGCGGTGGTCACGGGCGCGGCCTCCGGTCTGGGCCGGGCGAGTGCCGAGACGCTCGCCGCGGCGGGCGTCAAGGTGGCGGTGTTCGACCTCAACGAGGAGGCCGGCACCGAAGTCGCCAAGGCGATCGGCGGGGTGTTCTGCAAGGTCGACATCACCTCGGAGGAGTCGGTGATCACCGGGTTCGAGGCGGCCCGCGCGGCGCACGGCCAAGAGCGCGTGCTGGTCCACTGCGCGCAGGTTTCGCGCGGCGCCAAGACGGTGCGCTACGACAAGGCCAGCGGCGGTTACGTCCGCTTCCCCACCGAGGACTATGCGTTTTCCGCGCAAGGCATCCTCGTCGCCAGCTATCGGGTGGCTTCGATCGCGGCGCTCGGCATGACCGCCCTCGATCCGCTCGAGGACGGCGAGCGCGGGGCGATCACGCTGACCTCGAGCGCGGCGGCGCAGGACGGCCAGATCGGCCAGGTCGGCTACGGTTCGCTCAAGGCCGGGGTGAACGGGCTGGTGCTGCCGATGGCGCGCGACCTGATGGACCTCGGCATCCGGGTCAACTCGATCATGCCCGGCATTTTCGCGACCCCGCCGATGCTCGCGGTCAAGGAACGTGCCCCCGCGGTGTTCGAGGGGCTGGCGGCATCGGTCCCGTTCCCCAAGCGGCTGGGCAAGCCCGAGGAGTTCGGCAGCTTGGTGCTCGAACTGGTTCGCAACAGCTATTTCAACGGCCAGACGCTGCGGCTCGACGGCGGCATCCGGATGCCGCCCAAGTGAGGAACAACCTATGACTGCACCCCAGCAGTTCCCCTTCGCTCGCCAGTCCGCTGGTCATGCCCCGTTGCGCCGGCCGGGTTCGATCAGACGGACCACCTCGATCGATTCCGATTGGCCCCAAGGCTACGGCCAGCCATGGGAGATGATCGGCCGCGCGCGCGATCTGCTGACTCCCTCGGGGGGCGAGCCCGAGGTGCTGGCCAGCGCCGGCTTCCGGATCATGGCCTCGCCGATCCGCGAGATTCTCTCTATCGAGTGCACGCCCGAGCATCCCCGTGCCCAGGAACTGGTCGGCGTCCGCGCGGGCGGAGCCAGCCGTCAGGCGCTCGCCCGAATCATGGGCGACATCGCGGGGACGCCGCTGTTCCAGCTGCTTGACGATTATGCGGGAGCCAGTCTGGTGGCGGGCTGGATCTGGTCGCAATGGACCAACGACTGGATGGCGCAAGTCCGGCGCAACGGTACCGCCGGTCGCAAGGGCAGGATGCTCGATATCTGCACCGGCTTTGCCGAGGGTTCGAGTTCGCTCGCCGCCGATGGCACGCCCGAACATATCGACCAGTCGAGCACCGAAGTCGGCCCGCTGGAGAATCCGGGCGATGCCGCCGGATGGCACGCGATGCCGTTCCAGCAGGGACCTCAAAAGCGCCGTGCCCGCCGCATCGACCTGTGGCGCGAGGGCGACCTTATCAAGGTCGATGCCGGGTTCCAGGACAGCGGCAGCAATCCCAACGGCGGGCGGACCGCGATCCACGAGTATCGGGTCCATGCCGAAATTGCTGCGGCATCGGGCGAGCTGGTGGCGCTGCAGGCGCTGCCGCTGATCCTGCCCTACCGCGAGTGCCCCGGGGCGGCGATCAAGGCGACCCGGCTGATCGGGCGGAATGTCGCGGAATTCCGCAACGCGGTGCTCGAGACACTGCCGTCCACGCTGGGTTGCACGCACCTCAACGACGTGCTGCGCGCGCTGGCGGACGTGCCCGTTTTGGCGGCGCGAATTTAGATAAGAGCACGGGCAACTACGACGTACCTGGATTGGCAGACCTGGTTGGACAAATGGCGACCAATGCCCGGCGAGCGATCGCGCCTCGGGAAGAGAGATGCATGAAGATCGCTTCGTACCCGATTATTCGCAAGCTGGGTGGCGATTCGACCGCCGGGGCGGCGGCCTTTGCCATGGGTCCGTCAACAGTTTGCGTTTTGGGTCCCAAGCGGGACGGAAGAGGAAGTTGATATGGTCACGATCGCGGAACAACCCGGCCCCTCCGCCGCTCCGCCGGTTCGGCTGACCTGGCGCAACTACGTGACGCTGGCGCTGCTGCTCGCGGTCGCGGCGCTGAGCTTCATCGATCGTCAGATTTTCACGCTGTTCCAGGACGACATCAAGGCCGAACTCGAGCTCAGCGACAGCCAGCTCGGCCTACTGACCGGCTTGTCGTTCGCGTTGTTCTACGCGGTCGCCGCGTTCCCGGTGGCGCGCTATGCCGACCGCGGCGATCGCCGCAAGGTCATCGCGGTCAGCGTGATCGTGTGGAGCATGGCGACTGCGCTGTGCGGGGTCGCGCACAGCTTCTGGACGATGATCCTCGCGCGGGTATTTCTCGCATCGGGGGAAGCGGGGGCCGGGCCAGCGGCCAATTCGCTGCTGGTCGAGGTGTTTCCCCCCCATCGCCGCGTGTTGGTCATCTCGACTGTGCTCGCGGCGAGCGCGGTCGGGCTCTCGGGCGGGCTCGCGCTCGGCGGCTGGCTGTCGCAATGGTACGGCTGGCGCGAGGTGTTCCTGATCGTCGGGCTGCCCGGCATTGTCCTCGGCTTGCTCGTGCTGCTGTTTGTCCAGGAGCCGCGCCGCGACGACACCGCCGCGGTCACCGCGGCGCGCGGGGCGGAGGCGATTCCGGTGCGCGAGGTGCTGCGCACGATGCTCGGCAATCCTTCGCTGCGCTGGGTTATGCTGCTGCTGTCGATGGTGCCGATCACCGGGTTCGCGCTGATCCTGTGGGGGCCGTCGTTCTTCCAGCGGGTCCACGGGATGAGCAAGGAAGCCACCGGCCTGTGGCTCGGCGGGGCCATGCTTGCCGGACTGGTGGTGGGCAACATCCTCGCCGGCCTGCTCGGCGACAAGTACGGCACCGCCAACCCGCGCTTCAACGGCTGGTTCGCAGGGATCGGGCTGCTGATCGCGTTTCCGTTCGCGCTGCTGTTTGCCTGGACCGAAAGCGCCAACCTCGCGTTGCTCGCCTTCGTCGTGGTCAAGTTCATGATGACGCTCCACCTCGGCCCGATCATCGCGCTGAGCTTCGCGCAGGTTCCGGTACGGATGCGCGCGACGATGTCGGCGACGATCAACATGTTCATCGGGCTGGCGGGGACCGGGGTGGGTGGAACGCTGGCCGGCGTGCTCAGCCAAGCCTACACGCCGACCTGGGGCGAGCTCTCGCTGCGCCCCGCGCTGGCGACGATCTCGGTCTGCCTGCTGGTCGGCGGGCTCGCCGCGATCATGGCCGGGCGCACGGCCCGGCCGCTGACCGACCAGACCTGAGTCGCGCCCGCCCCTCGGCGGGCGCGAACGTGGTCAGGCGTGGGCGTGCGTTCCAACCTCGCTGGTGTGGACCACCGCGGGCATCCGGAACAGCCGCGCGGCGTTGAGGCCGAGGATGTCGAGGCGGACCTGCTCGGGCACCTCGAGGTTCTCGAACAGCTGTTCCTGGATCGGGCGGCTGATCGGGAAGGTGCCCTCGGCGTGCGGATAGTCCGAGCCCCACATCACGTTCTTGGCGCCGGGCAGGCCCGCGGCGGCGGCGGTGATGCAGGCGCGGTCGTGCTGGAAACTGGCCCACACCTGATCGTCGATGATCCGGCTCGGGGTGCGGCTGAGCTTGGGGTGGACGAAGTTTGCGTGGGCTTCGCAGACTTCGTCCATCCGCTCCGCCAGAGCCACCAGCCAGCTCGCGCCGCTCTCGATGAAGGCGACTTTGGCGCCCGGATTGCGATCGAGCACCCCACCCGCGACGAGGTACATCACGCTGGTGCAGGCATCCATCATCTGGTTCGAATAGTTGATGATCCCGCCGCCGGGGCCACGCTCGACCACCACCGAATCCAGACCTGTGCCGGTGTGCATGACGAACACGATGCCCAGCTCGGCCCCCTTGGCGAAGACCACGTCCCAAGCCGGATCGTTGTACTTGGGCAAGTTGGAGGGCGAGACGGCCGGAAGCATCGCCGCGGTGAAGCCCTTCGAGGCAAGGTATTCGAGTTCGGCCACGGTGTTCGAGAAATCGAGCACGGGCAGCATTCCACAGCGCACGAAGCGGTTCTTGTGGCCGCCGAGAAAGCGGTCGTTCCAGTCGTTGTAGAGCCGCGCTGAAGCGGCCTCGGCCTCGGGACTGTCGAGCGCGTAGAGCCACAGGCCGAGGCTGGGGAAGCAGATCTCGGCATCGATGCCTTCGAGTTCCATGTCCTCGAGCCGGCCGGGGATCTCGCGGATGCCCTTGCGCTCGTTGTCGCCAAGCGCCTTTTCGCGGTGCTGGCCGACACGCAGGCGGTAGATGACCTTCTCCTCGGTCCCGGTGATCAGGTAATCGCCTTCCTTGCGCGAATGGATCGCGTGCTTTTTCAGGCTCGCGGGGAGGCCTTCGAGGAAGATGCCGGCGGGTTCCATGATGTGGCTGTCGGCGCTGAAAACGAAGGGCTTCATCGGACCTCTCCTGATTTTTTTGGCGCGGGGGCGCCACGAGTCGATAATCAGATACCTCGAAGGCGCGAAGATTGCAATATGAGCTTGACGAATTACTCTAAGAGGTATCTGATCATCGCATGACAGCCGCATCCGTCACCCGTGTCGACAGTACGGCTCGCCAGCTCGCGGAATTGAGCCTCGCAGGCGAGGGCGGCCGGTATCTCGGCAGCGAGGACGAGTTGCTCAAACGCTTCGGGGTGAGCCGCCCGACCTTGCGCCAAGCGGCGAAGATGGTCGCCAACGACCGCCTGATCACCGTCCGGCGGGGTCCGCGCGGGGGGCTCTATGCCGACCGTCCCGACGCGGCGGATTCGGTCCGCGCGGTCGCCCGCTACCTGCGTCTCAACGGGGCGACGTTGCACGACGTGTTCGTGGTCAACAGCCTGATCGCCGAGCAGGCCGGGGCGCTGGCCGCGCGCTGCGCCGACCCGCGGCTGCGCGCCGAGCTGGCCGCCTTCGCCCGGCGCATTCCCCGCAGCGAGACCGCCGGCGACATCGTCCGCGCGGAAAACGAGCTTGCGCGGCTGTTGACCCGGATGACCGGCAATCCCGCGATCGAGCTCGTGATGGCGATCGGCTATACCTTCGGGATGGAGGAGCAGCGGGTACGCTTCTACGGCGCGCCCGAGGACCGCGCCAAGGCGCGCGAGTTGCAGGCCGCGCTGTGCAAGGCGGTGCTCGACGGCGACGAGGATATCGCGCGGCTGCTGATGCGCCGCCGCTCGGCGCTGCTCGAGGAATGGTTCGCCAAGGCTGGAGCGGCAGGACGATGACGATAGCGCACTTCACCGGGTTCGCCGGGGTCCGGCTCGAGGCCGAAGTGCTCGGCAACGACGACGACCCGCCGGTGTTGCTGGTCCACGGTGCCGGTCAGACCCGCGCGGTGTGGAAGGACGTGGCCGGTGCGCTGGTCGATGCCGGACGCCGCGCGATCCTGCTCGATCTGCGCGGCTACGGTGGCAGCGAATGGCCCGCCGACGGCCGCTACGACCTCGACGCCCACGGTGCGGACTTGCGCGCGGTGCTCGCCCAGCTCGGCGGGCGTCCGGTGGTCGTCGCCGCCTCGCTAGGCGCCTGGGTCGCGGCGGTCGCGCTGGAGCGCGACGCGGCGATGCTGGCGGCGGCGCTGGTGCTGGTCGACATGCCCGCGCGCAGCGACCCGCAAGCCTCCGAACGGCTCGGCGCGCGCCTGCGCGAGCTGGCGCAGCAGCCCGATTCGCTGTGGGACCCGCGTGCCGTTGCTGGCTTCCCGCTCGATGGGGTGGCCGAACGGCTGCTGGATGCGGCCCCGAAGTTGACCGTCACCACGCTCTTCCTGCGCGGCGGGATCGCGCGGCTCGATCGCGACGAGGACGCCGACGCCTTCGTGTCGCTGCTGCCCGATGCCGAGCGGGTCGACGTCGAGGACGCGGGCTTGCTCGTCGTCGGCGACCGCACCGACGCGTTCGACGCGATCCTGCTCGCCTTTCTCGAGCGCAAGCAGCCGCGCGCCGAGGTCGAGTTCCGCGCCGGGTCCGACGCGCGCACCTTGCGCGATGCGCTGGGCTGCTTCGCAACCGGCGTCACCGTCGTCACCGCGCGCACCGCCGACGGCATGCCGATCGGGCTCACCGCCAACAGTTTCACCTCGGTTTCGCTCGATCCGCCGCTGCTGCTGGTGTGCATCGCCAACGGCGCGGGCAGCGCGCAGGCGCTGCGCGAGGTCGAGACCTTCGCGGTCAACGTCCTCCAGATCGGCCAGCAACCGGTCTCCAACCTGTTCGCAGGCAAGAACCAGGACCGCTTTTCCGGCACGGCCTGGAGCGATGGCGAAACGGGCGTGCCGGTGCTCTCGGGATCGCTCGGCTCGTTCGAATGCTGCCGTTCGACGGTCCACGAGGCGGGCGACCACTTCATCCTCGTCGGCGAGGTCACCTGCGCGCGCTTCGAGCCGCGCCGGGACCCGCTGCTCTACTTCCGCGGCAAATACCGGCGGCTGCATTTCGCTTGAGGCGCGACATTCCCCTTGCCAAGGGATATATCACCTAGTTATATATCTCACTCGGGATTAGAGGAGTGCCGGATGGCCTGGTCCAATCAGGACAAATGCGCGATCGTCGGGGTGGGGGCAACGGACTACTACGTCCGCGGCAAGAGCTGGCCGCGCACGATCAACGACATGGCGGGCGAGGCGATCCTCAAGGCCTGCGCCGACGCCGGCATCTCGATCAAGGACATCGACGGGATCGCCTATTATTCGGGCGCGGGCGCGGGCTATCTCGACAAGTTCGACACCGCCAGCCTGATGGAAACGCTGGGCATGCCGCACATCTCGTTCTCGGCCTCGCTGACCAGCGGCGGCGGCGGATGTCCGGGCGCGATCGGCCTGGCCACCGCCGGTCTGATGAACGAGGACGCCAAGTACATGGTCACGCTGATGGCACTGCAGCAGCTGCCGCAGCACCGGCTCGGCGTGGTGTTCGGCGCCAATGCGCCCAGCCCGGAGAGCAGCTTCCTCCAGCCTTCGGGGCTGGTCGGGCCGGGCCACCTGATGAGCGTGCTCGCGCGGCGCCACATGCACCTTTACGGCACCACCCAGGATGCCTTCGGCGAGGTCGTGATGGCGACCCGCGCCAACACCCACAACCGCCCCAAGGCGGTGCGTAAGGAGCCGCTGACCAAGGAGCAATACGACGCCTCGGTGATGCTCGCCGATCCGCTGCGGCGGCTCGATTTCTGCCTCGAGACCGACGGCGCGGTGGCGGTGATCACCACCACGATGGACCGCGCCAAGGACTGCCGCCACAAGCCCGCGGTGGTCCACGCCTGCGCTCACGGCGGCCAGCGCGAATGGGGCCGGGCGTTCGCCTGGATGGGGATGCCCGATCCGCATTTCGCCAGCAGCGGCCACAAGTTCACCGCCGACCGGATCTGGGCGCAGTCGGGTCTTTCGGCGAAGGACATGGATGTCGCGCTGATCTACGATCACTTCAGTCCGATGGTGCTGTTGCAGCTCGAGGATTACGGCTTCTGCGAGAAGGGCGAAGGCAACGACTATGTCCTGTCGGGCAAGCTGCGCTACGATCCGGCGACCGGCCGGGGCGTCAACGGCGGCACCCCGGTCAACACCCACGGCGGCAATCTCAACGAAGCCTACATCATCGGCATGACCCACATCGTCGAGGGGGTCGAGCAGGTCCGCGGCACCGCGATCAACCAGGTCAGGGACGCCGAGTTCGCGCTGGTCTCCGGCGGTCCCGCCTCGCTGCCGGTCTCCAGCCTGATCCTGAGGAGCGCCTGATGGCCGACGTCATCCAATACGGTCCCGCGCGCCTTCTGCCGGGCGAGCAGATCGCGATCACCACCAATCCCGACACTGAGCCGTTCTGGCAGGCCGCCAAGGAGCATCGCCTGACCGCGTGCCAGTGCGCCAAGTGCCGCCACTTCCGCATGCCGCCGACCGCCTATTGCCCCGAATGCTCGAGCCGCGACAAGAACTGGCCGGTACTGCCCGGCACCGCGACGGTGTTCAGCTATGCGATCTGCAACAAGAACCCCAAGACCGGCGGGGACTTCATTTATGTCCCCGTCGTCGTCGATCTCGACGGCGCGCCGGGCGCGCGGCTCAACGCCAACGTCACCGGCTGCGACGCCGAAGATGTCCGCATCGGGATGAAGGTCACGGTTGAGTGGACCGCCATCCAGGACGGCTGGGTCCTGCCCAACTTCCGCGCAGCTTCTCCTGGGGCATAAAGCAATGCTCGGCGACTTGCGCATCGTCGAGATCGGCGAGGGCATGGCGGTCCAGGTCGCCGGGCTGATGCTCGCCGCGCTCGGCGCCGACGTGCTCAAGATCGAGCGCCCCGGCGGCGATCCCGCGCGCGGCACCGCGCCGTTCGCCAACTGGAACCGGGGAAAACGCAGCCTGGTGCTCGATCTCGATACTCCGGAGGGTAAGACCGAACTGGCCCGTTGGCTGGCCGGCGCCGACGCGCTGCTGCATCAGTTCACCCCCGCCCAGGCAAGGGCCCGCGGCCTCGACGACGCTACTCTCGCCGATCAGTGCCCCCGGCTGGTGTCGTGCGGCATCACCGGTTCGCCGGACGACCTTCCCGATGTCGAACGCCCGGAC
>JAUYQH010000085.1 GCA_030697365.1 Novosphingobium sp.
GGACGATCACGCTGAACAGCCCGTCCCCGATCACGGCGGCGGCGAGGGCCGCGGCCGCGATGATGAGGCCGACCTCGCCCCGGGGGACCATCCCCCAGCCCACGGCGAGGGCCTCTTGGTTCGTCATCCCCTGCAACCGCGAGAGAACGCTCTACTCTGCGTCCGCGACGAGCTCGCGCTCCCGCTCCAACCTTTCGATTTCCAGCCGCAAGGCTTCGTACTCTTTCACTTTGCGGGCCAGGAACTGCCGCGTCAGGTTGGCCTTCGCCGCAACCCCAGCCGGGGTCAGGAGATACAGATAGGCGAGCTTGTTGCTGCTCTTCCGATAATTCTCCGCCTTCACGAACCCCTTGGCGATGAGCGCACGCAGGCAGTAGTTCGCCTTGCCCAGGCTCACCCCCACGGACGACGCGACCTCGCGCTGCGAGAGGCGTGGGCTCGCGGCGAGCAGGCGCAACACACTGAGGGAGGTTGGGTCGGTCACCAAGCGAGAAAAGCTCGGACCAAGAGAAAACTGAGACTGTTCAAGCCTTGAACATACCCTTTGAGTCTTGTCCCTGTCAACTTGCACAGGGACTCCGGGCGCTGGGCGGTAGGGGCGGGCCCGCTAGAGGCTGGCGCGCGGCAACCCTGACGGGGTGCCAACGCCCCGCTCTACCCCCCCGCAGTACTCTGCCATCGCTTCCAGCACTTCGCCGTGCCGGCCGTCTTTGAGCGCCTGCTCCCAACCTGCCAGAGCCGCAGTCACCGGCTTGCCAGAACCGTTCTGGCTCCGCACGATCCGCACCTTTGCGTTCACGGTCGGCACCGTCTCTTCATCCGGCGCCGTCAGCTCCTCGTGCAGCCGCTCGCCCGGCCGCAGTCGCGTGTACACGATGTGATTGCCGCTCACCCGCCGCACGCCCGAAAGCTCGAGCAGATTCTTCGCGAGATCCGCGATGAGCACCGGCTCGCCCATCTCCAGCATCGCGATGCTGCCCCTCACGTCCGGCAGCAGCGACGCCTGGAGGATGAGCTGCACCGCCTCCTGGATCGTCATGAAGTAGCGCGTGGCCTCCGAGTGGGTCACCGTGAGCGGCTGCCCGCGCTCGATCTGGCGCTTGAAGATCGGAATGACGCTGCCGCTGCTGCCCAGCACGTTGCCGAACCGCACCGCGGCGTACGACGTGTCCGGGAAGCGCTCTTGAAGCTCCAGCACAACACGCTCGGCCAGCCGCTTCGTCGCCCCCATAACGCTCACCGGCCGCACCGCTTTGTCGGTGCTCACCAGCACGAACTTGGCCACCCCGTGCCGACCCGCCGCCTCTGCCACCCGCCACGTACCTACCACGTTGTTGCGCACCGCCTCGTGCGGGTTGCACTCCATCATCGGTACGTGCTTGTACGCGGCCGCGTGGTAGATCCGCGAGGGCGCGTACTCGCGGAAGACGCGCTCGACGGCGCCTGGGTCCACGATGTCGCCGATCACCGGCACGAGACGCAGGTCGGGATGCTTCTCCCTCAGTTCCATCTCAAGATAGAAAAGGTCGGTTTCGGCCTGATCGAAGAGCACGAGCGTAGCAGGGCCCTGGAGCGCGACCTGGCGGGCCAGCTCGGACCCGATCGAGCCCGCCGCACCGGTAATCAGCACCGAACACCCGGCGAGGTCGGCCGCGAGCTCCGGCAACGTGAGCTGAATGGGCTCGCGCCCCAGCAGATCCTCGATGCGAACGTCGCGGACCTGGTTGAACCGCACGTCGCCGGCCAGCACCTGCGCAATGCCCGGGAGCACCTTGAACTTGAGCCCGGTGGCCTCGCACGCTTCTACGATTCGTCGCAGCTCCTTCGGCAGCGCCGACGGCAATGCGATGATGATTTCCTCGGCGCGCGCGCTGACCACGATTCTCGGTAGATCTTCCGTCGCACCAAGCACATCCAAGCCGTTGAGGCGCATCCCGCGCTTCGTCGCATCGTCGTCCACGAATCCGAGCGCTCGGTATCCGGTCGGAAAGCGCCGAATCTCGCGCGCCAGGAGATTGCCAGCTTCCCCGGCTCCCACGATCAGTACCCGCTTGGCGGTGCCGTTGAACCCGGACCGCAGATGGCGCAACTGCTCGTAGGCCGTGCGGTATGAGATCCACAAGCCCGCGGTCAGGAACGTGGTGAGGAGCCATTCGATGAGAATGACCGACTGCGGGACGGCGGGCGTGAACGGCAGCCAAAGCGTGAGCGGGAAGAAAACCGCCGTGCCTACACTCGTCGCGAGGGCCAGCCGCAGCACATCGCGCGTGCTGACGAAGTGCCACCGTCCGGTACTCAAGCGGAATGCGTAGTTCACGACTAGGCGGATGCCCACCAACAGGGCGCCGCTGACCGCAACGGTTGCGGTGTACTCGCCGCGCCATGAGAAATCGAAACGCAGCAGGTAGGCCGCCGCGTACGCAACGGCCGCGACACCCGTATACGCCGTGCGGGCAACCAGCCGATGAGAGCGGTACGCCAGCTCGTAGAGCTGTTCGCCGATCCGTTCCAAGCGCGATGCGATGATCATGGGACCCCTCACGTCAACCCAACCGCCACCGGACACGATCCGGGGCGACAAAGTACCTGTAAACAACCGACTTGTCTAGTGTTGCGGGCTCTCGCGAGTGTGATGCCAGTCACACCGAACTGACCTCACCACGCCGAGAAAAACCGACGATTCTGGTGCCGAGAGCCTCCAACCCAAACCCGCGCACCGCGCTCACCAACTCCGCCTCCCATCCCCACCCGCGCGCTATCCCCAGACGCTCTTGGCGTTCCTCGCGGCTCAGAAGATCCGCCTTGTTGAGCGCCACCACTAGCGATCGCGCGACCCCGTCCACGCCGACCTGCTCCAGCGCCTCGCTGACCACCGCGGCCTGCTGTTCCCAGGCCGGGTGGCTCACGTCCACGACGTGCACCAGCACGTCGGCCTCGGCCGCTTCCTCGAGCGTAGCCCCAAACGACGCCACCAAGTCGTGCGGCAGCTTCCGGATGAACCCGACCGTATCCGTGAACCGCACCGTCTTCCCATTGACTTGCACCTCGCGGCTCGCGGTGTCAAGGGTAGCGAACAGCCGGTCCTCGACGTGCGCTTGGGTCTGGGTCAACGCATTGAGCAGACTGGACTTACCGGCATTCGTATACCCGACCAGCGCCACCCTCAGTACCCCGCGCTCCCGGCTCCGCTGCCGCATCCGCCCGCGATGCTCGGCCACATGGCCGAGTTTCTCCTTGAGCACGCCGATCTTCTTCCGGATCATTCGACGATGCGTCTCGAGCTGTGTTTCGCCGGGGCCCCTGAGC
>JAUYQH010000100.1 GCA_030697365.1 Novosphingobium sp.
ATCCGCGGTTCTGGCTTTCAGCGCGTTGCCTTCCACCGCCCAGGTTTCCGGTGACGTCGTTCGCATCGGTGTCCTCGGGGACTTGTCCGGCATTTACAGCGATCTTTCCGGCAAAGGCGCGATCGAGGCGGTCAAGATGGCCGCCGAGGATTTCGGCGGCACGGTGCTCGGCAAAAAGATCGACGTCGTCTTCGCCGACCATCTGAACAAACCGGACGTCGGCGCCGCCAAGGCGCGCGAGTGGTTCGACACCGGCGGCGTCGACCTGATCAACGACCTCGCCAACTCCGGCGTTGCACGCGCGGTTGCCGGCGTCGCGAAGGAAAAAAAGCGCCACATCATCGTCAACGGCGCGTCGAACATGGGCATCACGAACGAACTGTGCTCGCCCTATGCGATCCACTACGCCTACGACGCCTATTCGCTTGCGCACGGCACTGGCAAGGCCGTCGTCGAGCAGGGCGGCAAGACCTGGTTCTTCCTGACAGTCGATTTCGCGTTCGGCATTGGTCTTGAGCAGCAGGTCTCCAACGTCGTGCGCGCCAACAAAGGCCGCGTCGTCGGCGCCGCGCGCCATCCGCTCGGCACCACGGACTTCTCGTCCTACATCCTGCAGGCGCAGGCGTCGAAAGCAGAGATCATCGGCGTAGCCTCGACGGGTGCCGACGCGGTGAACGCGATCAAGGCGGCGGTGGAATTCGGCGCCACCAAGAACCAGAAGCTCGCCGCACTTCTGCTCTGGATCGAGGACGTGCACTCGCTCGGCCTGCCGGCCGCGCAGGGCCTGCTACTAACCAACGCCTGGTATTGGGACATGAATGAGGACACGCGCAAGTTCGCGAAGCGCTTCTTCGACCGTGTCGGCAAGATGCCGAACATGGCGCAGGCGGCGGACTACTCGTCGACCATGTTCTATCTAAACGCGGTGAAGGCCGCGGGAACGGATGATCCGGACAAGGTCTCGGCGAAGATGCGCGAGATGAAGGTCAACGACATGTTCACGAAGAACGGCCATGTCCGCGTCGACGGCCGTTTCGTACATGACATGTATCTCTGGCAGGTGAAAGCACCGGCGGAATCGAAGGCTCCGTGGGACTACCTCAAGCCGGTGGCCACCATCGCCGCCGAGCAGGCGTTCCAGCCACTGTCGGAGAGCACCTGCCCACTCGTGAAGAAGTAAGCCTTTCTGTCCCGGGCGGGCCTCCCTGGCTCGCCCGGGCCTTTTCAGCCGGCGCGATACGTTCGAGCGTTACCGCCAGCGAAGGCGGGAGCAGCCGAGCGCTCCCCGTTCAGTTTGAAGCGACACGGCTATGGAAATTTTCGGCGTCCCGCTGCAGGCGTTCCTCGGACAGATCATACTCGGTCTGGTGAACGGGGCGTTCTATGCGGTGCTCAGCCTCGGCCTTGCGATCATCTTCGGGCTGCTCCGGATCGTCAATTTCGCGCATGGCGCCTTCTTCATGGCCGGCGCGTTCGTGGCCTTTATCCTCGGACGCCACTTGAATCTCGGTTACTGGCCGTCGCTTCTGGCTGTCCCGGTTGTAGTGGGCGTGTTCGGCGTGCTGTTCGAGCGTTTGTTTCTGCGCCGCATCTACGGTCTCGATCCGATTTACGGCCTCCTGCTGACCTTCGGCCTCGTGCTGGTGATCGAAGGTGGCTTCCGCGTCGCCTTCGGTTCGTCCGGCCATCCGTTTCCTACGCCGCCCGAGCTGCGCGGCGTCTGGAATCTCGGCTTCATGGTTCTTCCGGTTTACCGCGCATTCGTGATCGGCGTTGCGATCGTCGTCTGCCTGGCAACCTGGCTCATCATCGAGAAAACACGCGTCGGCGCTTATCTCCGAGCCGCGACCGAACGGCCCGAGATCACGCAGGCATTCGGAATTAATGTGCCGCTGCTTCTTACGCTCACCTATGGTGCGGGCGTCGGGCTCGCCGCCTTCGCTGGTGTGCTGGCGGCCCCTATCCAACATGTATACCCGTCGATGGGGTCCGACCTTGTCATCATCGTATTTGCGATTGTGGTGATCGGCGGGCTCGGCTCGATCATGGGCTCCGCCGTTACCAGCCTGGGGCTTGGTGTGATCGAGGGTCTTACCAAGGTTTATTATTCGCAGGCATCGACCACCGTTGTGTTTCTGGTGATGGCGCTGGTGCTACTATTCCGGCCCGCAGGCCTGTTCGGGCGGGAGGAGACGTGATGCTCCTGCTCCTGAAGCGCAGCTTGATTATGGCGGTGCTCGCCGCACTCCTGGCTGTGCCGTTCGTGCCGCATCTCATCTATCCGGTTTTCGTGATGAAGGTGATGTGCTTTGCGTTGTTTGCCTGCGCGTACAATCTTTTGCTCGGGCACACCGGCATTGTTTCCTTCGGGCACGCTGCGTTCTTCGGCACCGCTGCCTATATCACGGGCTACGCGATGCGCGAGCTTGGACTGCCGCCGGAAATCGGCATTGCCGCCGGCGTAATCGGCTCGGCCGCGCTTGGCGCCGTGATTGGCGGCCTCGCCATCCGCCGCCAAGGCATCTATCTGGCCATGATCACGCTCGCGTTGGCCCAGATGGTCTACTTCGTCTTCCTGCAGGCAGAATTCACCGGCGCGGAAGACGGCATGCAGCAGATTCCGCGCGGCGTGCTGTTCGGCCTGATCAATCTGAGCAGTGACTTCAATCTATTCTACGTGGTCATGGCCCTGGTCGGCGCGGGCCTGTGGTTGGTCCACCGCATCGTGAACTCGCCGTTCGGTGAGGTGCTGCGCGCGATCCGCGAGCATGAGCCGCGCGCCCGCTCGCTTGGCTATGCGATCGAAAAGTACAAAATTCTCGCCTTCGCGCTCTCGGCCGGCCTTTCCGGCCTTGCTGGCTCGCTGAAATGTATCGTATTCCAGCTCGCCGCGCTCACCGATGTGCATTGGCACATGTCCGGCGAAGTCATCCTGATGACCCTGCTCGGAGGCATGTCCACTGTATTCGGACCCGCCATCGGCGCGGTCTTGGTCTCCGCGCTGCATCACTATTTCGATGCGCTGGGCGCCTGGGTCACCATTGTCACAGGTCTCATCTTTATCTCATGCGTGCTCGTGTTCCGCCGCGGCGTCGCGGGCCAGCTTCACCACATGCTTCAAGAGCAGCGTCCAACGGCGCCTTCCGCCGGAGGGCGGGATTTAAAGGAAGGCCAACATGCCCCGGTTTGAACGCAAGGCCATCGTCGAACGCTTCCGCGAAATGATCCGGCGGGGGGAGCCGATTATCGGCGGCGGTGCCGGTACCGGTATCTCGGCGAAATGCGAGGAGGCGGGCGGCATCGACCTCATCATCGTCTACAACTCCGGCCGATACCGCATGGCCGGTCGCGCTTCTTCGGCCGGCCTGCTTGCCTATGGAAACGCGAATGCGATCGTGAAGGAGATGGCGGGCGAGATCCTGCCGGTCTGCAAGAAGACGCCGGTGATCGCGGGCGTGAACGGCACCGACCCCTTCATCATCATGCCGGTGTTCCTGCGAGAGCTGAAGGATCTCGGCTTTTCGGGCGTGCAGAACTTTCCGACCGTCGGCATCATCGACGGCACATTCCGGGTCAGCCTCGAGGAAACGGGAATCAATTTCTCCAGCGAGATCGACATGATCCGGCAGGCGCATGAGTTCGACATGCTGACCACCCCATATGTCTTCAGCGCCGATGAGGCGATCGAAATGACCAAGTCGGGGGCAGACCTGATCGTGCCGCATATGGGCGTGACCACGGGCGGGACGATCGGCGCCAGCACTTCCAAAAGCCTTGAGCAGAGCGTGAAGCTGATCGACGAATGGGCCGAGGCGGCGCGGCGCGTGCGCAAGGACGTCATCGTGATCGCCCATGGCGGGCCGATCTCGTCACCCGCCGATGTCGATTTCGTGCTGAAGCACAGCGTACACTGCAACGGCTTCTATGGGGCAAGCAG
>JAUYQH010000101.1 GCA_030697365.1 Novosphingobium sp.
GCACCGAGCCGGCGCGGCGGAAGGTCACGGTAGGGGAGTGGCGCTCGCGTGCCCTGTTCGGGCTGCTCAAGCCGCGCTTCTTCAGGGGCGAGCACGTCGGGACCGAACGAAAGGCCGATAATTCCGCGCTCCTGCGCCATCTCGCCCAGCTCGACCGCGGGGCGGGGGCGGGCGGTGCGAGCCGCGGAAAGTCACACGGTTTCACCATGCGTTCCGCGTCCGCGTCAGGCCACCGGCTCGAACACCCCGCCGCCCTCGTCGAGCAAGTGCAGCACCCCGTCCGAGATCGCGAAGTAAGCGCCGCGCAGGCGAAGCGTGCCCTCGCGCTCGCCGCGGCGGATGCAGGGGAAGCTGCGCAAGTTGGCGAGGCTGACCTTCACTGCAGCCTCCTCCATAGCGCGTTCGGCGGCGCGCCCGGTGGTGCCAAGCTCGTCGGCGATCGGGCCACGGGCTTCGTCGAGCATGGCGATCCAGTCGGCGATGAACCCGCCTTCGCCGGGCTCGGCGTCGCGCAGCTCATCGGTCAGCGCCGCGCGGCAGCCGCCGCACATGCCGTGGCCCATCACGATCAGTTCCTTGACCTTGAGCACCTGGACCGCAAACTCGAGCGCGGCGGAAACCCCGTGATGTCCGGCAACCGGCTCGAACGGGGGAACCAGCGCGGCGACGTTGCGCACGACGAACATCTCGCCCGGGTCGACGTCGAAGATCTGCGCCGGGTCCACCCGGCTGTCCGAGCAGGCGATGATCATCGTTTCGGGCTGCTGGCCTTCGCCCAACTGCGCCCAGCGGTCGCGCCTGGGGGTCCAGCCGGTTTCGCGGAAACGGCGGTAGCCTTCGATCAGGTGGTCGAGCTCGGGAGAGGGGGCGATCGTCATGGCGCTGCCCTTAGGCACAGGCGATTGCCACTGGCAAGCGCGCGGGAGCGCGACTAGATGGGCGGCATGAACGATCTCGCTCCCTCCGCACAGCCGCGCCCCGAACGCCAGCGCAAGCCCGACTGGATCCGGGTCAAGGCACCGGGCAGCAAGGCCTATGGCGAAACCCGCCAGCTGATGCGCGACCTCGGCCTCAACACGGTGTGCGAGGAGGCCGCCTGCCCGAACATTGGCGAGTGCTGGACCAAGAAGCACGCCACGGTGATGATCCTGGGCGACGTCTGCACCCGCGCGTGCGCGTTCTGCAACGTCAAGACCGGAATGCCCCGCAAGGTCGACGCACTGGAGCCCGAGCATGTCGCGGTCGCCGCGGCCAGGCTGGGGCTGGAGCATATCGTGATCACCTCGGTCGATCGCGACGACCTTGCCGATGGTGGGGCGGGGCAGTTCGTCAAGGTGATCGAGGCGTTGCGCCGAACCACGCCCAATACCACGATCGAGATTTTGACGCCGGACTTCCGCGGCAAAATGCGCCCCGCCATCGAGGCGATCGTCGCGGCGGGGCCGGATGTGTACAACCACAACCTCGAAACGGTGCCGCGGCTCTATCCCACGATCCGCCCGGGGGCGCGCTATTACGCGTCGCTGCGCCTGCTCGAAGAAGTAAAGCGCCATGATCCGCGCATCTTCACCAAGTCAGGGATCATGCTCGGGCTGGGCGAGGAACGGCTCGAGGTCCACCAGGTGATGGACGACATGCGCTGCGCCGGGATCGATTTCCTGACGATGGGGCAGTATCTCCAGCCCACGCCCAAGCACACCAAAGTGATCGATTTCGTCACCCCGCAGGCGTTTTCCGCGTTCGGGGCAATCGCGCGCGCCAAGGGTTTCCTGCAGGTCGCGTCGAGCCCGCTGACACGGTCGAGCTATCACGCCGGCGACGATTTCCGGGCGATGCGCGCCGCGAGGGAAGCGCAACTGGCGAAGATGGTGCGGGGCTAGGCTTGCCGCGCATCGCCGAAACCCGTGACCTGCCGTGGTCGGCCGAACAGATGTTCGACCTCGTCGCCGACGTGAAGCGCTATGCCGAATTCCTCCCGTGGGTCGTGGCGACGCGGGTTCGGAGCGATGGCGAGACCGAGATGGTCGCCGATATGCTGATCGGTTTCAACGCTTTGCGTGAGAAATTCACCTCGCGGGTGACCAAGCTGAGGCCCGAGATGATCGACGTCGATTACGTGGACGGGCCGATGAAGGAACTCGACAACAAATGGTTCTTCCGGCCCAACCCCGACGGCGGCTGCACGATCGACTTCGTGGTCGACTTCACTTTTCGCAACGCGGTGTTCGAGGCGCTGGCGGGCAAGTACCTCGACCGCGCCTTCCGCAAGATGGTCTCGGCGTTCGAAGAGCGCGCCGCGGCGCTCTATGGCAACAGCAGTTCGAGCGCGACCAGCGCTGCCTGATGGCGCACCCCGGCGCGACCGTTTTCCGCACCGAAGTGCTGCATTTCGGCGTTGCATTCCTCGCTCGGCTCGCCGCGCCGGGCGACCGCGAAGACCACCGTGCCCACCGGCTTGTTGGGGCTGCCGCCGTCGGGCCCGGCGACCCCGGTGATCGCCACCGCGACATCGGCGTTGCTCCGCTTGAGCGCGCCGTCGGCCATCGCCCAGGCCACTGCGACCGAAACCGCGCCAAAAGTGTCGATGATGTCCGGCGAGACCCCCAGCATCTCTTGCTTGGCTGCATTCGAATAGGAAATAAAACCGCGGTCGAACACTTTGGAACTGCCCGCAATTTCCGTTAGCGCGCTGCCCACCAATCCGCCGGTGCAGCTCTCGGCGACAGCGACGGTTCGCCCTGCCGCGAGATTCCCGGCGATCACCCTTGCGGCCAGATCGACCAGCTCGCGGTGGAGGTTCCTATCGGCGTCAAGCATCTCAGGCGGTTCCGTGGTTGAGTGGAACCAGCGTCGCCACCGACTGGGCGGCGATGCCTTCACCCCGGCCGGTGAAGCCGAGGCGCTCGGTGGTGGTCGCCTTGACGCTCACCGCTTCGATCCCGAGGCCGAGGATCTGCGCGAGCCGGGTCCGCATCGCCAGCTTGTGCGGGCCGATGCGCGGGGCTTCGCAGACGATGGTGACGTCGACATGGTCCACGCCATAGCCTGCCTCGCGCGCCAGCGCCACGGCATGCGCAAGGAAACGGTTGGACGGGGCCCCGCGCCAGAGCGGGTCGCTGGGCGGAAAATGGTCGCCGATGTCGCCCGCCGCCGCCGCGCCGAGCACCGCATCGGTCACCGCATGAAGCGCGACATCGGCGTCGGAGTGTCCGGTAAGCCCCTTGGAGTGCTCGATTTTCACCCCGCAAAGCCACAGCTCCTCGCCCTCGACCAGGCGGTGAACGTCGAACCCGAAGCCGGTCCGCGCGTGGCGTGCAGGCTCGGCGAGATCGGCCGCGTAAGTGACCTTGCGCAAGGCCTCGTCGCCCTCGATCAGCGCCACTGCGAGCCCGGCGGCGCGCGCCACCTCGGCGTCGTCGCCCGCGGTGGTGTCGCCCTGCCAGGCACGGTGAGCGGCCAAGATCTCGGCGTACCGAAACGCCTGCGGGGTCTGGATGCGGTACAAGCCGTCGCGTGCCACCGGTCCGTCGCCGTCGCGATAGAGGCTATCGACCACCGGCAGCACGGGCACCGCACCCGCCGAGGCGTCCAGCGCCGCCAGCAGGCGTGCGATGACTGCCTGCGGCAGTCCGGGCCTTGCGGCATCATGGATGAGGACCGCGGCGGGTGTCATGTCCGCCAAGCTGGCGAGCCCCGCTGCAACCGAATCCTGTCGGGTCGCTCCTCCGGTGACCAAGTCGACATCGAGCCCGGCGAGCGCTGCTTCGGCCAGCGCCTCGCCATCAGCGGGGATCACCACCACAACGCGCGCCAATCCGGCCTTGATGAATGCCTCGACCGAATGGCGCGCGAGAGGCTTGCCACGCCACGGCGCGAACTGCTTGGGCACCTCGCCGCCCGCGCGCAGCCCCTGGCCGGCGGCAACGACGATGGCTGCGGTAGAGGAGGGCGCGAAAGCGTTCACTGCGGGCGTGGCTCTATCAGCCTTGCCGCCCATGCTGCAATGCAGTAAGCGCTGCCTGTTTTTTAGGCATATGACCATTCCGCTCCCACCTCCCCCGCGGCTCGCGCCGCTCGCCATCGGTCCGGTGACGGTGCCGTGCCCGGTGATCCTCGCGCCGATGACCGGGGTGACCGACATGCCGTTCCGCCGCCTCGTCCGCCGCTTCGGCTCCGGGCTCAACGTCACCGAGATGATCGCCAGCCCGGCGATGATCCGAGAGACGCGCCAATCGCTGCAGAAGGCGGCGTGGGACGCGGTGGAAGAGCCGGTTTCGCTCCAGCTTGCCGGGTGCTCTCCCGCCGAAATGGCCGAGGCGGCCAAGCTCAACGCCGATCGCGGCGCGGCAATTATCGACATCAACATGGGCTGCCCGGTGAAGAAGGTGGTCAACGGCGAGGCCGGATCGGCGCTGATGCGCGACCTGCCGCTGGCCGCGCGGCTGATCGAGGCGACGGTCAAGGCGGTGGATGTGCCGGTCACGGTCAAGATGCGGATGGGCTGGTGCCACGACAGCCTCAACGCGCCCGAACTGGCGCGGATCGCGGAAGGTCTCGGCGCAAAGATGATCATCGTCCACGGCCGCACCCGCAACCAGATGTACAAGGGCTCAGCCGACTGGGCGTTCGTTCGCCGGGTCAAGCAGGCGGTTACGATCCCGGTGATCGTCAACGGCGACATCTGCACGATTCCCGACGTTGCCGAGGCGCTCGCGCAAAGCGGGGCAGACGGGGCGATGATCGGGCGCGGTGCTTACGGCAGGCCGTGGCTGCTAGGGCAGGTGATGCACTGGCTTGAGACTGGAGACACGCGCCCGGACCCATCGCTGGATGCGCAATATGCCCTGATCACAGAGCATTACGCCGCAATGCTCCACCACTATGGCAGCGATACCGGGGTCAAGCTCGCGCGCAAGCATCTTGGCTGGTACACCAAGGGCCTGCCCGGCTCGGCCGAGTTCCGCAACCGGGTCAACTTCATCGACGATCCCCGCCAGGTGCTCGATTCGCTCGAGGCGTTTTACTCGGGTGTCGCCGACCTTCCGGCCGAAGAGCGCCGCGAGGCGGCGTGAGCGGGCTGGGCGACTGGTCGCGGCCCGATCCGCAGCGGCTGATCGCCAGCTTCCCTTTCGCCGTCGTGCTGGTCGCCCCCGACCTGGCGATCGCCGCGACCAATCCGGCGGCAGAGCAGCTCCTCGGCCAGAGCGCGCGCCGTATGCTTGGCAAGCGCGTCGATACCCAGCTGGTATTCACCGAAAGCCACGTTGCAGCCCGGCTGGGTGACAGCGACGCGCAGCTTTTCGCGCGCGATTCCGCGGTGAGGATCGGAGGACAGGTGCGGCGGCTTGACGTCATGCTCGCCCCCGTCGCGGGCCATCACGGATGGCAAATGCTGATCCTCCATGAGCCGATTGGGGTCGAGGCGCTGGGCGGCGAGCGCCACGGCGGCGACGCCGCGCCGCTGCGCGCGCCCGAAGTGCTAGCGCACGAAATCAAGAACCCGCTGGCGGGGATTCGCGGCGCTGCGCAGCTTCTCGCTCGCTCGGGCGACGAGCGTCAGCGCGAGCTGACCACGCTTATCACGGACGAAGTCGATCGGGTGACCAAGCTGATCGATCAGATGCAGACGCTGAGCCGCCGGGGCACCGTACCGCAGACTTCGTTCAATGTGCATGAGGCCTTGCGCCGTGCGGTCGCCGTGCTTTCGACCGGCGGCACGCAGATGCCGCAGGTCGAGGAGGAGTTCGACCCCTCACTCCCGCCGGTGCTGTGCAGTCCCGATTCGCTGGTCCAGGTCGTACTCAACCTGATCGGCAACGCGCGTGAGGCCTGTGCCGAAGCAGCCTCGCCGCTGATTCTCGTCCGCACACGGTTTGCCAGTGGAATCCGCCTCCACGGCGTATCGGGGGAGCCTCCGCTGGCGCTGCCGATCGAGATTCGGATAAGCGACAACGGACCGGGAATCGACCCCGAACTCGGTGACCGCATCTTCGAGCCTTTCGTCTCGGGCAAACCGCATGGCCAGGGACTGGGCCTTGCGCTGGTCCAGAAGCTGGTTCGCGAGATGAACGGCCGGATCACCCACGATCGCGATGAAGCCGCGGGGCTCACTCACTTCCGGCTCCACCTGCCCGTCGCCGAGCGGCAAGTGGACACGCACAGGACTGCCGCGGCATGACCCGGCGGGTGCTCCTGGTCGAAGACGATGTGTCGATCGCCACGGTGATCACCGCCGCGCTCGAGGCCGAGGGTTTTGCGGTGGAACGACGCGACACGCTCGCCGGGCGCGACGCGGCGCTGGAGGGTGGCCGCTTCGCCGCGTTGCTCACCGACGTGGTCCTGCCCGACGGCGATGGAATCGCCACGCTCCCGCCGATCTGCGCTTCTCATCCGGCGTTGCCCGTCATTATCCTTTCCGCCCAGAACACGCTCGATACTGCGGTGCGCGCCAGCGATACCGGGGCGTTCGAGTATTTTCCCAAGCCGTTCGACCTCGACGAACTGGTCCGCGCGGTGCGCCAGGCGGTGGGTTCGGGGGAGGGCGGGGGAGCCACGGTCGACGAAGGCGAGATCGCCACCGCGCTGCCACTGGTTGGGCGCAGCGCGCCGATGCAGGCGGTGTACCGGATGATCACCCGCGTCCTGCGCAACGATCTGACGGTGCTGATCCTCGGCGAATCGGGCACCGGCAAGGAACTGGTGGCCGAGGCGATTCACACTTTGGGCAACCGTCGCGACGGTCCGCTGGTGGCGGTCAATGCCGCGGCGATCCCCTCCGAATTGATCGAGAGCGAGCTGTTCGGGCACGAGAAGGGCGCGTTCACGGGGGCGGTAGCTCGCCACATCGGCAAGTTCGAACAGGCCGCAGGGGGGACGCTGTTCCTCGACGAGATCGGCGACATGCCAATGCAGGCGCAGACACGCCTGCTTCGCACATTGCAGTCGGGGCGGATCCGCCGGGTTGGCGGGCGCGATGAAATAGCTGTCGATGCCCGGATCATTGCCGCGACCAACCGCGATCTCGAGCCGATGATTGCCGCGGGCACGTTCCGCGAGGACTTGTACTACCGCCTCAACGTGGTTCCGATCACGCTGCCGCCATTGCGCGAGCGGCGCGACGACATCGCCGCGCTGGCGCGACATTTCCTGGCGCAAGCGGCCGCCGAAGGCCTGCCGCGGCGCACGCTTGGGGCAACGGCGCTGGCTTTGCTGGAACGCCAGCCATGGCGCGGGAATGTTCGTGAGCTGCGCAACGTCGCCTACCGCCTGGCGCTGATGGCGCGCGAAGAAGTGATCGACGAGGAGGCACTGGGCGTGCTGCTCGAACGCGATTCCCGCGATGCTCCGGAGTCCGCCGCGCCTGCCGGTTTCGCCGCCGCAGTCGCCGGGTTCCTCGCCAGCGAACGGCCGGGCGAGGGGGAGCTCTACGACGCCGCGCTGGCCGCGTTCGAGCGCCCGCTGTTCGCCCACGCGCTCGCGGAGACGGGGGGCAACCAGCTTCGCGCTGCGCGGCTGCTGGGCATCAACCGCAACACCTTGCGCAAACGCCTGCTCGATCTCGACATGGCAAGTACGGTCCGCTCCGCTACGCCCTGACGCGGCTCGGCGAAAAACCCTTGCAACATAGCAACAGTCCTGTTGTAGCATTGCCACTATGGCTGCAACGCTAGCAAGCAATCCCCGCCGCCTGCCGCGTTGGTGGCGGCGGCTGACGATCACGCTGCACCGGGCGAACGTGTATCTCATGCTCGAGGTCGCCGCGGCGGTGGCGCTCGTTGCGATGCTGGTGGCCAGCTGGCTGGCCGTCGAACCGCGCGTCGAACGTGGGGCGCTGCTTCCCTCGACCCTGACTGCGGCACTACTCGTCGGAATACTTATTCCGGCGATGGGCCTGATCGTACTGTCCGGGCGCCGCGCGGCGCTACGCCGGGCCTCGCAGACGTTGATGGGATCGAGCGGACGGCTCCACGTCCGGCTGGTTTGGCTGTTTTCGCTCATTTCGGCGGTACCGACGTTGCTGGTGGTGCTGTTCGCGTCGCTGCTTTTTCAGTCGGGGGTGGATTTCTGGTTTTCCGACAGATCGCGAGGGCTGATGGAAAATGCCAACAATCTTGCAACCGGTTATTACGATCAGAGCATGCGCGATGTCACCAACGAGAGCATCGCGATGGCCGGCGATTTCCGTGATTACTTCGACCAGGCCAAGATCACGAGTCCCGAGTTTGCCGAAGCCTATTCGTTTCAGGTTGTCACACGCAGATTGAATGAAAGCGCAATCCTACAAAAGGGAGCCGACGGGCGATTGCGCACTGCTGCAATCGTTGATCCCGACAATCGTGACCGCGACCGGATACCTTCGGCGGTTCTCGCCCGTCTCGAAGCCGGTGAACAAGTGGTTACTTGGGCCAATTCGGACAGGATCGAGGCAGCCACTCCCATCGACCGCACCGCTGGCATATATCTCTACACTGCTCGCAGTTCGGATGCCCTGGCATTGAGTCAGTGGAAACGCGCGCAGAGCGTGGTCAAGGCCTACGATGTGTTGACCCAGCGGGCGAGCAATCTTCAGTTGCGATTCAACCTGACGCTTCTTTTCATCAGCCTCGCACTGGTAGCGTTGTCGGTGTGGTTCGCGTTGCGCTTTGCCGACCAGCAAGTTGAACCGCTCGCCGAACTCGTCGCCGCGGCGCGGCGGGTCGCCTCGGGCAACCTCGGGATGCGTGTGCCGCACCGCACCGGGGCCGACGAGATCGGCCTGCTCAACCGTGCGTTCAACCGGATGACCGAGCAGATTGACCGCCAGACGCAGGCGCTGGTCGGGGCGAACGCCCAACTCGAAAACCGGCGCGCGTTCATCGAGGCGATCGTCGAATCGATCACCGCGGGGATCGTCTCGACAGATCCCGACGGGACCATCCGGCTGATGAACAGCTCGGCGCAGCGCCTGTTGCTCGATCGCGCCACGCCCGGGCCGCTGGGAATGAGCCTGCACGATGCCGCCCCGCAATTGTGGGCGCTGGCCGAAGCCGGACTCGCCAGCGGGGTCGTCCAGTACGCCAAAGGCGGGGAGCTGCTGACACTGGCGGTCAAGCTGGTGAGCGGCGCCGCAGGGTTCGTGATCACCTTCGAGGACATCACCCGCCAGCTCCTCGATCAGCGTCAGGCAGCGTGGTCGGATGTCGCGCGGCGGATCGCCCACGAGATCAAGAACCCGCTGACCCCGATCCAGCTGGCCACCGAACGGCTGCGCCGCCGCTACGGGCGCCAGATCGAGACCGACCCCGAGCTGTTCGACGAATTGACCAGCACGATTATCCGCCAGGTCGGCGACCTGCGCAAAATGGTCGACGAGTTCTCCAGCTTCGCGCGACTGCCCAAGCCTGTGTTCCGCACCGAGGATGCCGGCGATCTCGCCCGCCAGGCCCTGTTCCTTCAGGAAGTCGCCCATCCTGAAATCGACTACGATTTCTCCGGCGATGCCAATGCTCCGCTCGAATGCGACCGCCACCAGTTCGGCCAGGCGATGACCAACCTGCTCAAGAACGCCTGTGAAGCGGTCGAGGCGCGGCGGCGCAATGCCGAGCCCGATTATCGCGGCCGGATCGGAGTGGTGCTGGGTGGCGACGAGCGCACGCTGACCATCGCGGTTACCGACAATGGCATCGGCCTCCCGGCGGACCGCGACCGCATCCTCGAACCCTATATGACCACGCGCGAGAAGGGCACCGGACTCGGGCTCGCCATCGTCAACAAGATCGTCGAGGAGCACGGCGGCGAGATGTCCTTCGCCGCCGCGCCCGTCGGCGGCACAGTGGTGACAATGAGCTTCGCCCGCGATCCGCGCCGCGCCGCCGAGGGTCAGGCGGCCGCCGAATGACGTTCTACCCATGCCCACTCCAATCCCCGGAGACCCTATGATGCCGCTCGACATCCTGATCGTCGATGACGAGCGCGACATCCGCGACCTCGTCGCCGGGGTATTGAGCGACGAGGGCTACAGCTGTCGCACCGCAGCGGACAGCACCTCGGCGCTCGCGGCGGTCGACGAGCGGCGACCCAGCCTCGTACTTCTCGACGTCTGGCTCCACGGCTCGCCGATGGACGGTCTCGAGGTGCTCGACGCGATCAAGGCGCGCGAACCGCAGCTGCCGGTGATCATCTTCTCGGGTCACGGCAACATCGACACCGCGGTTTCTGCGATCGGGCGGGGGGCGATGGATTTTCTCGAAAAGCCGTTCGAGGGCGAGCGCCTGCTTCTGCTTGTCGCCCGCGCCACCGAAACCGAGCGACTGCGCCGTGAAAACGCACGGCTGCGCGAAGGCTTCGGCATGGCCGAGGAGTTCACCGGCAACAGCACCTCGATCAACTCGGTGCGCGCTACGATCAAGCGCGTGGCCAACACCGGCAGCCGCCTGCTCATCACCGGACCTGCGGGTTCGGGCAAGGAAGTCGCCGCGCGGCTGCTGCATAGCTGGAGCGGGCGCGCGGAGAACGCCTTCGTTACGGTCAATTCGGCGCGGATTACCTCGGAGCGGTTCGAGCAGGAGTTGTTCGGTGAGGAAGCCGGCGGCAAGCTCATCCGCGCCGGTCTGCTCGAAATGGCCGATAGCGGCACGCTTTTCCTCGACGAGGTGGCCGACATGCCTGCGTCGAGCCAGGCGCGCATCCTGCGGGTCCTGACCGAACAGTCGTTCGTCCGGGTCGGGGGTCATCGCCAGATCCGGGTCGATGTGCGCGTGGTCTCGGCAACTTCGCGCGATCTGGAGAAGGAGATCGCGGAGCACCGCTTCCGCGAGGACTTGTTCTATCGGCTCAACGTGGTGCCGCTGGCGGTGCCCTCGCTCGCCGCGCGGCGCGACGACATTCCCGTCCTCGCCGACCATTTCTTCACCCGCTACGCCGCCGACCACGGGGTTCCACCGCCGGCGATCGCGAGCGAGGCGATCGCTGCGCTCCAGGCCTACGACTGGCCTGGCAACGTTCGCCAGTTCCGCAACGTGGTAGAACGCACGGTGATTCTCGCCCCGCGCGAACGCCTGGCCCGGATCGAGCTCGACATGCTGCCCGCCGAAATCGTCAACGGCGAGGGTGGTGCGACTGGCGGCGGCCCGGCCTCGCTGATGGCTGTGCCACTGCGCGAGGCCCGGGAGAATTTCGAACGCGAGTATCTGCGAGTCCAGATCCGCCGCTTTTCGGGCAACATTTCGAAAACCGCCGCCTTCATCGGGATGGAGCGCTCAGCGCTCCACCGCAAGCTCAAGCTGCTGGGGATGGTCGG
The DNA here is from genome assembly GCA_030697365.1 of Novosphingobium sp. GTDB lineage: Bacteria > Pseudomonadota > Alphaproteobacteria > Sphingomonadales > Sphingomonadaceae > Novosphingobium. The sequence goes on from JAUYQH010000101.1 coordinate 11,279, forward strand.
AGGACGAGAGGACGAAGAATAAGGGAACCGGCTGTGCGCTTCCGCATTTACGCGATGTCGGCGACGGGGTAATCTTTGCGATCAAGAACCCGGTTGCCGGCGTGAACGGAATACTCCGTTCGCAGCGGTGACCAGATTGCCGGGGCCAAAGGTCCGGGCCAAAACCAAGGAGCACAACAATGCCAGGCACGCTCACCGCTCGCCCCAAGACTGCCGCAGAGGAAGCCGCCGAGGAACCCGAAACCGCGGTTCAGGACGGGCCTTCGCCGCCCCCCTCGGGAAAAGGGCAGAACCTCCAGGACATGTTCCTCAATCAGCTGCGCAAAACCAAGGCGCCGGTCACGATGTTTCTGGTCAAGGGTGTCAAGCTGCAGGGTATCGTCACCTGGTTCGACAACTTCTCGATCCTGCTGCGCCGTGACGGTCAATCGCAGCTGGTCTACAAGCACGCGATCTCTACCATCATGCCAAGCCAGCCGCTGCCCCTGGCGCCTTTCGCCGCAGCCGATGCAAATGGTCGCAAACCGCGGCTTTTACAGGATATTTTCCTATCCAGCGTGCGCGATGCGGCGGTGCCTGTGACGATGTTCCTCGTCAATGGGGTGATGCTGCAGGGCAGGGTGGCGTCATACGACCTGTTCTGCATGATGCTCGAACGCGAAGGGTACGTTCAACTGGCCTACAAGCACGCGATCTCGACCGTCCAGCCCACCGCGCACGTCGATCTTTCGGGCGACTGGAACGACGAGGACTAAGGCAGCTGACCACTTCTCTCGGCACCGACGACCTGAGCGGCGAAGTCAGCCGTGGCGCCCGCGCAGTCGTCGTCTACCCCCAGATGCGCCGTGCCAGTGCGGATCCCGAGTTACGGCTCGAGGAAGCGCGCGGGCTGGCGCAAGCCATCGGGATCGTCGTCGCCGAGTCGATGGCGATCCCGCTGCGCACCGTGCGCCCCGGAACGCTGTTCGGCGAGGGGCAGATCCAGCGCATTGCCGACGCCTGCAATCTGGAGGATGCCGAGCTGGTCATCGTCGATGGCGCTCTTAGCGCGGTGCAGCAGCGCAATCTCGAGGAATCGCTCAAGCGCAAGGTGATCGACCGGACCGGGCTGATCCTGGAAATCTTCGGCGAACGCGCGGCGACCGCGGAAGGGCGGCTCCAGGTAGAGTTGGCGCACCTCGATTACCAGGCCGGTCGACTTGTGCGCAGCTGGACCCACCTCGAGCGCCAGCGCGGAGGGTTCGGGTTCCTCGGCGGACCGGGCGAGACCCAGATCGAGGCCGACCGGCGGATGATCCGCGACCGCATGGCGCGGATCCGCCGCGAACTCGAGCAGGTCCGCCGCACCCGCGGGCTTCACCGCGACCGGCGCCAGCGCGCGCCATGGCCGGTCATCGCGCTGGTGGGCTATACCAATGCGGGCAAATCGACGCTGTTCAACCGGATGACCGGCGCGACGGTGATGGCCCAGGACATGTTGTTCGCCACGCTCGACCCGACGATGCGCGCGATCCGCCTGCCGGGGCTCGACAAGGCGATCCTGTCGGACACGGTGGGGTTTATCTCCGATCTTCCGACGCAGCTCGTCGCCGCATTCCGCGCCACACTGGAAGAAGTGACGGCGGCCGATTGCATCGTCCACGTCCGCGATGTCGCCAACCCTGCGACTGGCGAGCAGAAAACGGAAGTCGAGGAAATCCTCGCCGATCTGGGGGTGATTTCCGAGGCGGGAGCCGAAGCCGGAGTGCCGCTGATCGAGGCGTGGAACAAGTGGGACCTGCTGGAGGCGGACGAGCGCGCCATGCGACTCGACCTGATCAAGATCCAGCCTCGCGCGCGGCCGGCGGTGCCGATCTCGGCCGCGACAGGCGAGGGGATCGACGCGCTGGTCGCAGCGATCGCCAAGGCGTTGACGGGCGAGGCGCGGCGGCACGATTTCGTCGTTCCCGCAGGCGACGGTCAGCGGCTTGCGTGGCTTCACGCAAATGGCGATGTTTTGGCCGACAACCAGGATATGGTGGACGGCGAGCCCGTGCGGCGGCTCTCGGTCCGGCTCACGCCACGGGACTACGGTCGCTATGCGGAGCTATGACGCAGCCCGTTCCTCCCGCTTGACGGCCTGCCAGAGCGCTTCCTGCGCTTCGAGCGAGAGAACTGCGAAAGGCCGGTTCCGCTTCTCGGCCAGACTTTCCATCGCCCGGTAACGTCGCTCGAACTTGGTGTTCGCCGCGCGCAGAGCATCCTCGGGCGCGACGCCATGGCTTCGCACGACGTTGACCGCCGCGAACAGCAGATCGCCGGCTTCCTCGATCCGTGAGGCCTCGCCGGTCGCCGTGGCGAGCTCTTCAAGCTCCTCGGCCAGCTTTGCCGCTGGGCCAGCGTGATCGGGCCAGTCGAACCCGTCGCGTGCCGCGCGGCGCTGGAGCTTTTCGGCGCGGAGCAAGGCTGGCAAGGCGCCGGCAACGCCATCCATCGCGCTGGTCGCGCCCTTGGCGGCGCGTTCTTGCGCCTTGATCGTTTCCCAGCCTTCGCGCTGGGTTGCAGCGCCGAAAATATGCGGATGGCGCGCTTCGAGCTTGGCGACGATCGCCTGGGCCACGTCATCGAGCGCAAAATGACCGGCTTCCTCAGCCATGCGTGCGTGGAACACGACCTGGAGCAGAAGATCCCCAAGCTCGTCGCGCAAGTCGGCCATGTCGTCACGCGCGATGGCGTCGGCGACCTCGTAAGCTTCCTCGATGGTGTACGGCGCAATCGTCGCAAATGTCTGGACGCGATCCCATTCGCAACCGTCGCGCGGATCGCGCAGCCGGGCCATGATCGTGGCAAGACGTTCTATGGAGGGAAAAGCGGTCAATTCCGCGCCAGTCGATCAAGAGGGGAGCCACCAGGCGCGCCTGACATCGCATAAACATCAGATTGATAATATGTATTATGTAAAAACCAAACCGGCGTAACCCGGCGGATCGTCGCGCCCTTCACATTCCAACCCAGCTGAAAGTGATCGCCACCAAAGCGATGAGCGCAGCCCAAATTACCGCAATGCGCCACCCCTCGGAGAAGCTTGGGCGAAGGCCGCGCAACACTGCGACTGCCAAAAAGCTGCACATTGCTATGGCAACCGCATATGGCCAAATCCCATACTCCTCCCAAAAAATCACAATTCGAGCTCCAGTCCGTCATAGCCCGGCTGCACACCGTCCGGCAGTTCCGAGCACAGGCTTGCATAATCCATCGACTTGTCGAGGTGGGTCAATACCGCCCGCCGGACACCCGATCGCTCGATCAGCTCGAGCGCCATCGCCAAGTGGGCGTGCGTGGGGTGCGGCTCGCGGCGCAGCGCATCGACCACCAGCAGATCGACGCCTTGGAACAAGTGAACCATGTCGCTCGTAACTTCACTGAAGTCGGTCGCATAAGCCAATGATTTGCCGTCACATTCAAGACGATACGCGGTACTCTGAGCGGGGCCGTGCGGCATTTGGCAATGGCTCACGCCAAAACCCATGCACATCCGCAACCGGTCGAGCGCTTCGAGTGCAACGATCGTCGGATAGCCATGCTGGCCTGCGAACACGTAGTCGAAGCGCTGGCGCAACCGGCGCACCGTCTCGCCCGCCGCATAGCCGGGGATCGGCCCGGCGCGGCCATAGCGCAGCGGGCGCAAGTCATCGATGCCGTGACAGTGATCGGCGTGATCGTGGGTCCAGAATATCGCGTCGATCCGGTCGATCCCGGTGGCAAGCAACTGGCTGCGCAGATCGGTCGAGGTATCGACCAGGATCCGCGCCCCGGCGGCGCTCTCCACCACGATCGACACCCGGCTGCGGCGGTTCTTCGGCTCAGCGGGATCGCAGAGTCCCCAGTCGTTGCCGATGCGCGGGACCCCGGTCGAAGTGCCTGAACCGAGCATTCGCAGCTTCACGCAGATGCCTTGTCGAACAGTCTGAAGAAGTTGGCCGAAGTGATTTCTGCCAAAGCTTCCGGCTCGACACCGCGCAGCTGCGCGACATGGCGCGCGGTGTCGGCCACGAACGCCGGCTCGCACGTCCGGCCACGGTGCGGAACGGGCGCGAGAAACGGCGCGTCGGTTTCGACCAGGATCCTGTCATCGGGAATTTCACGCGCAATTTCCTGCAGCTCGCGCGCGTTCTTGAATGTAACTATTCCCGACAGCGAGATGGTCAGTCCCAGTTCGAGCACCGTGCGGGCAAAATCGCGCGAGGCGGTGAAGCAGTGGATCAACGCGGGGAAAGCGCCCTGCTCCATTTCCTCGGCAAGAATCGCCGCAGTGTCGGTTTCGGCGTCGCGGGTGTGGATAATCAGCGGCAGTCCGGTTTCGCGCGCGACGCCGATATGGACGCGGAACAGTTTGCGCTGCACCGCGCGGTCCGAGTGGTCGTAGTAATAATCGAGCCCGGTTTCGCCGATGGCGATAACCTTGGAATGCTGCGTAGCTTCGCGCAGCGCCTGCGCGCCGAGATCGGCGTGGGCGTCGGCTTCGTGCGGATGGATCCCCACGCTCGCCCATACATCGGGTTCGCGCACCGCGGTGGCGACGACCGCAGCCCATTCCGAAGCGCGTGTCGAGATGTTGAGGAACCCGGTGACGCCCGCTTGGCGCGCGCGCGCGAGGATCGCCGGCTGACCCTCGACGAGGCCCTTGTAGTTGAGATGGCAGTGCGAATCGATCAGCATCACACGGCCTCGAGCGGCAACTCAAGCCGCGGGAACAGCCCAACGGGCTGCGCGAGATGAAACCCGCTTTTGGCGAGCGGCGAGTACCAGTCCGACTGGATCGCCGAGAAGCTTCGCAAGTCCGGCGCGACGCCAATGGCGTCGAGCAGGCGGCCCGCGCTGTCGGGGATCACCGGCAGGATCGCCACAGCCAGTTGCGCAATCGCGATGTACAGCGTCGCCAGCACGGTCTGCATGCGTTGCGGATCGGTCTTTCGCAGCGCCCACGGCGCCTGCACGTCGATATAGGCATTGCAGGCAAACACTGCCGCCATCCAGATTTCGATCCCCTGGCTCAGCGCCAGACGTTCGAACGCATCGGGCACGTCCTGCGAGGTGACGCGGCCAATCATCTCCAACAACTCGTCATCTTCGGAAATGAGGCCCGAAATCTCAGGCAAGAGTCCGTCACAGTTCTTGAACACCAGCGAGAGCGTCCGCTGCGCCAGATTGCCAAAGCTGTTGGCAAGCTCAGCGTTGCAGCGGGTCACGATCGCCTCGGCCGAATAACTGCCGTCCTGCCCGAAACTGACTTCGCGCAGCAGGAAGTAGCGCAGCTGATCGACCCCGAACCGCTCCGCGAGTTCGAGCGGATCAACCACATTGCCGAGCGACTTCGACATCTTCTCGCCGCGGTGGAGCAGGAAACCGTGGCCGAAGATCGCCCGCGGTGGCGGCAGCCCGGCGCTCTTGAGAATCGCCGGCCAGTACACCGCATGGAAGCGGACGATGTCCTTGCCGATCAGGTGTAGGTTGGCCGGCCAGAACCGCGCGAAATCGCCGTCGCGCTCGGGAAAGCCGATCCCGGTCAGGTAGGTGGTCAGCGCATCGACCCACACGTACATCACGTGACCGTCGCTGCCCGGCACGGGCACCCCCCAGTCGAAGCTGGTGCGCGATACCGAAAGGTCGCGCAAGTCTTGGCCCTTGAGGAAGCTCAGCACTTCGTTGCGGCGGCTTTCGGGTTCTAGAAAGCCGGGACTTTCGTTGAGTTCAATCAGATAGTCGCGATACTTGGAGAGCCGGAAGAACCAGCTTTCCTCGACCGTCCATTCGACGGGGGTGCCCTGCGGCGAAAGGCGCTGCCCCCCTTCCCCGTCGACCAGTTCGTTTTCGGCGTAAAACGCCTCGTCGCGAACCGAGTACCAGCCTTCGTAGCGATCGAGATAGAGGTCACCGGCCGCCTCCAACGCTTTCCAGATCGCTTCGCTGGCCTTGTGATGCCGGGGTTCGGTGGTGCGGCAGAAATCGTCATAGGCGATGTTCAGAGCGCTGCACATCTCACGAAAATAACCAGACATTTCCGTGGCGAAATCAAGTGTTTCCCGCCCTTCGGCGCGCGCCGTTTGAGCCATCTTGAGGCCGTGCTCGTCGGTTCCGGTGACCAACCGCACATCGCGACCGCGCATCCGTTGAAACCGCGCGATGGCGTCGGCGGCGATCGCCTCATAGGCGAATCCGATGTGCGGCTTGCCGTTGGGATAGGCGATCGCGGTGGTGATGTAATAGGGATCGGCCATGGCGCCGGATGGGGCTTTCGGGTCGGCGCCGGGTGATCCGGCGTTCAGGCCGCTTCCCTATCGGCGGCGACCGAGGCCAGCAACCCGCCAATTTGCAGCATCAGCGTGGTCGCGTCGAAGTTGGCGGTCGGGGCCTGCGCCAGCAACCGCGCGAGTTGCCCATGCGCCTCGATCATCCGCGCCGCTTTTGGCCGGTCGGCGCCGGGGACCGCGTTGACCAGGATCATCCGCGCGGCCTCGATCACCGCCAGCTGCTGCTCGCGGTCGGGCCTCGCGCCGATTTCGCCAATCAGCGCCCCGCGCGAAACGAAATCGGCATCGCCGTCTTCCATGATCCGCACCATCAGACCGTAGGCTGCGGTGAGTCCGCGGCCGGCGAAATCGAGCGCCGCGCCGGACGATCCACCCGCCATCGCCAGCGCCGCTGCGCGGGTGTCGGTAGATATTCCGCCAGCCGCATCGAGCACGGAACCTACCGCGGCATCGGCGAGTTCGGCAAAGCGCAGGACACGGCAGCGCGAGCGGATCGTCGCCTGCAAGCGCCCGACGCGATGCGCGACGAGCAGGAAGAACGTCCCCACGGGCGGCTCCTCCAGGCTCTTGAGAAGCGCGTTGGCCGCGCCCTTCTCCATATCGTCCGCGGCATCGACGATCACCGCGCGCCGTTCGCCCAGCGTAGGACGCGTGGTAAGCCGCTTCTGGAACGCGCGGACCTGATCGACGGTGATGTTGCGCTTGGCTTTGAAGGGCTTGCCCTCGGTGCGCTTGCGCTCCTCATCGTCGCCATCGGGCAGCGGTTCGAGGACGAGGATGTCGGGATGACCGTGCGGATCGGACCACACGCTGCCCCCCGCCTCCAGAAGTTCGCGCGCCGCAGCGACGGCGAACGTCGCCTTGCCCATGCCTTTGCGTCCGGCGAGGATCCAGCCGTGGTGCATCCGCCCCTGCCCCATCGCGGCGCGCCATTCGCGCCAGGCTTCGTCCTGGCCGAGCAGGGTCACGGAATGAGGTCGCCGAGCGCGGCGAGGATCAGGGCGTGGACGTCTTCGGGGGAGCGCGCGGCGTCGATCCGGTGGAAGCGGTGGGGTTCCGCCCGGGCGAGACGGTCGAACGCCCTTGCGACACCATCGTGAAATGCAGCCCCGCGTCCGCCGATCTTGTCCGCCGCGTCACCGTCGCGTGCGCTGAGCCGGCCCTCGGTGGTCCCGGAGTCAGCCTCGAGCAGCAGTGTCACATCGGGATAAAGTCCCTGACTCCCAACTTTGTGCAATGTGCGGATCGCCGCCTCGCCCAGCCCGGCTGCGTCACCCTGATAGGCCAGGCTCGAATCGACGAAGCGGTCGCAGATTACCCAGCGTCCCGCGGCCAACGCGGGTTCGATGCGGTGCGCGACATGATCCGATCGCGCCGCGGCGAACAGCAGCGCTTCGGCGGCGGGTGCCCATCGTGGCAGCGCGGGATCGAGCAGCAGCGTGCGGATCGCCTCCGCGCCGGGGGTGCCGCCGGGCTCGCGGGTGATCTCGCAGGCGATCCCGCGCGCGGTCAGCGCCGCGGCGAGCAGCCTGGCCTGGGTCGATTTGCCGGTGCCCTCGCCGCCCTCGAAGGCGATGAACTTGCCGCGACTCACAGACCGACCAGTCCGAACAGGCCGTTGCGCAGGCGCGCCACTGGTCCGGCGGGGGCCACGCTCTGCGCGGTCAGCAGCGGAAGATCCTGCGGAATCTCCCCCGGCGCGCTGACCCTCAAGGTTGCAGCCTGCATGCTTTTGCCAATCGGAGCCTGTAGCGGTCCTTCATAACGTAGCGTCAGGGTCACGTCGGGGGTTTTTTGTCCGGCTGGGTAAGTTATATAATACGCCAGCGGCGCGCTCAGCGGCACCCGCCGGGCGGCCCCGTCCTGCACCCGCGCCTTGCCTACTGTGGCCCCCGCGGCGAACAGGCGGCGTGTCTCCCACGCCGAAAAACCCCATTCGAGCAAGGCGCGAGACTCCCTCGCGCGTTGCCAGGCACGGTCGTAACCGCCCACGACCATCACCAGCCGCCGTCCATCGCGCACCGCCGATCCGACCAGGCCATAACCCGATTCGTTGGTGAACCCGGTCTTGACCCCGTCGGCCCCCGCGACGCGCCCGATCAGCGGCACGTGGTTGTCCTGACGGATGCCGTTGAAGGTCATCTCGCGGTGGCCCACGTAGCGGCGATAGTAGGCGGGATGGCGGGTCAGCATCGCCCGCGTCAGGATCGCCAGATCGCGCGCCGAGGTATAAGTTGCGCCCTGATCGGGCCAGCCGTTGGGGCTGCCGAAATGGCTGTCCGACATGCCGAGACGCTCGGCCTCGACGTTCATCAGCGCTACGAACGCCGGCACGCTGCCGCTCGCCCCCTCGGCCAGCACGATGCAGCCATCGTTAGCCGATACCGTCATGATCCCGTGGAGCAGCTCGTCCACGGTCACCACCTGGCCGCGGCCGAGAAACATCGTCGAGCCGACCTGCCGCCACTGCTTGAACGCCGGATCGCTCATCGCGAAGCGCTGGTTGGGTTGCAAGCGACCCGCCGCCATCAGTTCGAACCCGACGTAGGCGGTCATGATCTTGGTCAGCGAGGCGGGCAAGAAGCGCCGCCGCGATTCGCGCTCGAACAGCACGCGGCCCGATCCCAGATCGATCAGATAGGCGATCGGCGCGGCGAGATTGGCATCGGGCGCGAAGGGTTCGCCTTCACGATAAGAAGCGGCGGTGGTTGCGAGACCGGCCGGAACCTGGGCCTGGGCCACGATGGCCGCCAGCAGCAGCGGCGCGGCCAAGGCGATGCGCAGCCTCACTTGCCGGCGGAAACGATGCGCGCGTCGCCGAACCCGGCCTTCTTCGCCCGAGCGATTCCCGCTTGCGCGGCCGCACGATCGGCGAAGGGCCCGAGTTGCACGCGCCATAACCTGGCTGAACCAATGACCCTTCCGCCAAGCTTCCTGCCGGTCGCGTCGGCGTTGGCCCGGTTGGCGAAGGCAGCGACCTGGACCGCAAAAGCGCCACCCGCGGGTGGAGCGGTAGACTTTACCGGGGCCGGCCTGGGCGGGGCGGCCTTGGCAGGTTCCGGTTTGACCGACAGGGCCAGGGCAACCGGCGTCGGCTCGACCGACGGTTCGGCAGCCTCGGCGGTCGGCACCGCATCGCCTTTTCGCGCCAGCAGGTTGCGCAGGACTTCGACCAACGGGCCGGGCGTCACGAGCCGCTCGGGCGCGCGCTGGTCGGTGCGCAGCAGGGCGCGTTCGTACTCCTGCGGATTGACCCGTCGCACCCGCACCGCCAGTGGAACGGCTGAATCGGCCGCAAGTTGGGCGAAACCGCCCGCCGAAAGCCCGATCAGCTGCTTGCCCGATGCGGGCCCGCGCCGCTCGACCCGCGCAAGGATCGTGCGCCCGCTGTCGAGTGCGGTGACCTCGACATAGCTGGGCAGCGGCAGCGTGCGGTGCGACACCGAAATGCCCGGCCCCGCGTTCTCGTCGAGCCCGGCGTGGCCGACATCGTCGAACGGCGCGTCGACGGGCACGTATGTCACGCCCGCGGCCACATAGGGCTCGCCGAGCACCGCGGAAGGATCGGCCACCGGCAGCGCGGTCGGCCTGTCCTTCGCAGGTGCCGCGGTAGCGAGCGCCAGCAGGCCGAGCGCGGCCAGCGCCGCGCTACGAAGCGATCGCATCGGCCAGCAGCCCTACCGACAGTGCGTAATAGTTCGAGCAGTTGTAATCCAGAATCACCCGGTAGTTGCCCGTGAGCAAGTACGCGGTGCGGCCCGGCCCGTCGGGTTCGAGAAGGCTGGCGAGCACGTCGTCCCGCGGCCAATAGCCCGCCTGCGGGGCGATGCCCAGCGCGCGCCATTCGCGCATCGTTTTCCACCCGCTGTGGCGGCCATGCACCGCGGGGCAGCGCGGCGATGCGGTCCTGGTGCCGAGCGCGACCCGGTTCAACCCCGAGGGGACGTTGACCGCCACCCCCCACGGCTCGCCCGCGCGCCATCCGGCATCGCGCAGATAATTGCCGATCGAGGCCACGGTATCGGCGCGGCTCGACCAGATATCGGCGAACCCGTCGCCATCGCCGTCAGCCGCGACGCGCAAATAGGCGCTGGGAAGGAACTGTGGATTGCCGAACGCACCGGCCCAACTTCCCTTGAGCTTGTACCGCGGGACCCCGCGATCGACCATCTTGAGCAGCGCGATAAACTCGCTCGCGAACAGTTCGCGGCGGCGGCCTTCGTAGGCCAGCGTGGCGAGGCTGCGGGCGAGGTCGAAGTCGCCGGTGTAACTTCCGTAGTTCGTCTCGTGCCCCCAGATCGCCAGGATGACCGGCAGCGGCACGCCGAAGCGCCGCTCGACCGCCGCGCCCTGACCCGCCAGCGCCGCGTACTGGCGGCGTCCGCCCCCAATTCGCGCGGCATCCACATGGGTCCGGCGATAGGGCTCGAACGCTGTGAAAGTCGTTGGAGTCGAGCTGGTATTGCCGGGCTGCGAACGATCGAGCTCGATCACGCGAGGGTTGTAGCTCAGCCCGGCGGTCATTGCTGAAACCGTCGATTCGCGCACCCCATCGCCCCGCGCCCGGGCGGAGAGCAATTGCATGTAGCTGGCAAAGCCGTCTCCGCGGTAATCCTGCGCCTCGAGCGCCGGGGCCGCGGGACCGAGTCCGAGTATCGCAGCGCAGGCCGTCGCGCGCCACCGTCGAAATTCCTTGAACGCCATCATGGTCCAGTTGTCGCATAGCCCGGCGTCAAAGGGAATCCCCTTGTGCGCCAGCAGGTTCGCAAGATCGGGTGACAAACGCTCCGCCCGGCGCTAGCCGCGTGTCGCGCGGGACAGGTGGCCGAGTGGTTTAAGGCAGCGGTCTTGAAAACCGCCGTGGGTGCAAGCCCACCGTGGGTTCGAATCCCACCCTGTCCGCCAAGAGCTGATCTCACCACATTCCGACGAGTCTCGAAAAGCTTAGCGTTTCTGCAGCTTTACGGGGTGATTCGGGTCCCGCGCTACCCCTGCCAATCCACGAGTGACCGATTGGATTTGTGGGAAGGAATGTGGGAGATTTAAGGCCATGGGAAAGCTCTCGGCAACCGCTGTGAAGGCCGCGACGCGGCCCGGTCGGATTGCCCTGACCGATGCCGACCGGCACCGCAGCACGAAGGCGACTCGGCCGCTGGCAATCTACCTTGCTGAGCGCCTTGGCTGCTTCGAGGTCATCGCTAAGCCATACCTTACCGGGGTCCATCACGGATTGTTCGAGATGTCGCCGCCGTCCCTGCAGTGAAACAGCCGCAGTATGGCTGGCTGCCCGGATGCGAGGACTACCAGACCCTGCGCACATTATTCGATCGCGCTCGCTTCAATATCAACCTGTGGATGACCTGCTGGGCGTGCGGGCATTCGCAGGTCATGGACGCACCGGGGTTGTGGTTGCTGACCGAAAGACGGCGCTGGGCCGATGCGATATCGGCGGTCGCGGCACGATACCATTGCGAAGTGTGCTGGCGGGTCCGACAGCTCAAGGTGCGAGATCCGATGATTGAACAAACCCGCCGAGGAGCAAACGCTCCGCTACTCAAGGCGCCTACCCGCGGCAGTGGAAGCGGATCGTAAAACCGGCACCGGAGTTAGGACCAAGACGGTGTGCAATCTCTATCGCCTCAACTCATCGCGGCAAACGGTCGCCGATCTGTTCGGCGCAAACGATCGCGCTGGTAACGCGCCCGGAGGCGAGGTCTACCCGCGGTACCCGGGCCTGGTGGTTTTCGAGCGCGACGGCGAACGGGTGCTTGAAGGGATGCCCTGGGGCTGGCTGATCTCGCTCAAAGGCAAACAGGGCCAGACGCTCAATCCACGACCAGTCAATAACACTCGCGCCGACAAACTGATGTTCCCGTTCTGGAAGAGCGCCGCGATCCGTCCCGAGCGACGCCGCCTGATCCCGGTGAACGCGTTTGCGGTGGTCGTCGGCGAAAGGGAAGGATGACCCGCATCTGGCTGTTGATTGCCGCACAAGAGATGTTCGCCTGCGGCGGTATCTGGCGACGCTCGATCGAATGGGGTGATGTCTACAGCATGGTGATAACCAGGCGCGGGAAGACCCGCTCAATGTTCACGACAGGATGCCGGCCAGCCTTTCGCCAGTCGGTGACAGTCGACCGGTGTCAGCTCCATTCAATGGAGAGGTCCGCAACGGGGAAGAGGCAGCAGGAGAACACCAGCTCGCCATCGTCGACGAATATCTCGACGGTGCATTTGTCCAACAGGATCAAAACTGTCCGGGCTTTGGCCTGACGTTCGCCAACAAGCACTTCCCGAGCGTAATCATCTATGTGAACCGCTTCGGTGGCATAGCGGGCGAAGGCGACATGGTCTTCGCCGATGACCAGCGCGGCCAATTCCGTATCGCCGTCCAGAAACCGAATGCGACCGGGTCGCCATGCGCCATTATCACAGTCAATGGCGACGCAACCCTGGTTCTCCGCGACGGTCACGCTGCCGCAGCTTTCCGCCACGATCTGTCGGAACCTGCCGGTTTGGCGCGCCTCCTGCAGGTACTGGGTGACCGGCACCTGCTTCAGCTTTAGGTGCCCATTGTCCAAAAGCAGCGTCAGGACCCGTGGAACTGACTGGACGCCACGCCACGGGTGGGTCGGATAGCTATGGCCCGACTGATGGTTCGAAAGCCAGCCGATGAGGATCGGACCCTCATGCCCGGGCGGCAAGTCAGACCAGGTTACCGCCGCGTAGAAATCCGGGCCGTGATCCAGTATTGCGCCGTCCGCTGGTGCCTCGGCGGAATCGACCGCGAAGCTGAAGCCATCGAATGTGCCGACGAAGTATTGGGCACCCGAGCCCCCAGCCAGCAGGTTCTTGTCGATATCGACCTTCAGCACCCATCGCGTGGCGGATTCATCGCCCGTGCCTTCGATCCCGATTTCGATCAGATCCGGGCATTCCCACTGGCCTCCCGTCGCTCCTGCGGGACCGAAATCGCCGACCAGCGTCCACTCCAGCAAGTTGGGGGAGCGATAGAACTGAACCTTGTGCTCGCGCGGAAGCGCGACGACCATGATCCACGCGTCGCTGGCCGCGTGGCGGAAAACTTTGGGATCCCGGAAATGCTCGAGGCCGAGGTCGATCACCGGATTATTCGAATAGGACTGCCAGGTCCGGCCCTTGTCGTGGCTATAGGCGACATGCTGGGACTGGATCGCGGTTGCGGAGTGATGCGCTGTGTAGATTGCCACGATCGGCGGTGCTACTCCGTCGCCGAGACCCGAAGAGTTATCCCAGTCGACTACCGCGCCGCCCGAGAAGATCATCTGCTCGCCTTCGGGGATGGCCACGGGCAATTCCGTCCAGTGGACGAGGTCGGCGCTGACGGCATGGCCCCAGCTCATGTGCCCCCATTCCTTGCCGCACGGATTGTATTGGTAAAACAGGTGATACTCGCCCTCGAAATAGACGAGTCCATTCGGATCATTCATCCAGTTGCGTTGCGGCGCGAAATGCCATTCCGGCCGGAATTGCGGGGTATTCGCGCACTTATCGATCGTCATTGGGGTGCTATCCGTTTGAAATAATTGGCATCAGGGGCGGCGTTCGATGGCTTCGCCATCCTGGCCGAAAAGCAGGCAACGTTCGGTCTGAAGCCGTATCCCGACAGCATCACCGGGATGGACGCCCGCCGTCCGGGCATCGAGCCTTACGGCGATGCTTTCAGCGCAGCCGGGAACATCGACGAAGGCAAAGGTGTCGGCACCCAGCCTTTCGAGCATGACCACCACGCCAGAGACTTCGCCGCCATCGACCGCGGCCAGACTGCAATGTTCGGGACGGATACCAATCGTGCACCGCGTACCTTGCTCAAGGGTGATCGGCAGGCGGATCGTCCACTGTTCCTCCGCACCGGACCCCAGCGCGAAGAGACTTCCGCCGGCATCGCCGCCGGTCACCCGCGCATCGATGAAACCCATCGTCGGCGTGCCGATGAACCCGGCGACGAAGCGGTTGGCCGGGCGTTCGTAAAGGTCCATCGGCGCGCCGGACTGGCGGATGCGGCCATCCTCGAGAACGACGATCCGGTCGGCCAGCGTCATCGCTTCCACCTGATCGTGGGTGACATAGACGACCGTATTCATCAGCTGGCGGTGCAGGCGCCCGATCTCCATGCGCATCTGGACGCGCAACGCGGCGTCGAGGTTTGACAGGGGTTCGTCGAACAGGAATGCATTGGGTTCGCGCACGATCGCCCGCCCGATCGCCACCCGCTGCCGCTGTCCGCCGGACAGCTGAGCGGGCTTGTGATCGCGCAGCGCGGTGAGCTGCAGGATCCGCATCGCTTCCTCGACGCGCTCGCGAAGCTCGGTCCTGGGCTTCTTCGCCAGCTTGAGTCCGAAGCCGATGTTCTGTTCGACGGTCATGTGCGGATAAAGCGCGTAAGACTGTAACACCATCCCGACCCGGCGTTCGGCCGGCCCGCGATGGTTGACCACCTGATCGTCGAACAGCAATTCTCCCGAGGTTATCTCCTCGAGACCGGCGATCATGCGCAGCAAGGTCGACTTGCCGCAACCCGACGGCCCGACGAGCACGAGGAATTCGCTCGGCGCGACCGTAAGGCTCACCCCCTTGATGATCTCCTTGCCGTCGAAGGACTTTCGGATATCGCGCAGTTCCAGCCGTGCCGGCATGGCTTTTCCCCTCAACCCTTGATGCCGCTGCCGGCCACGCTGCGAACGAACCAGCGCTGGAAGATCACGAAAGCCACCAGCACCGGCAGGGTGATGACCGTGGCATAGGCCATGACCTGACCCCATTCGGTGGTCCGGCCGAAGAACTGCTGCATTCCGATCATCAGCGGACGAGCCGCATCGCCCGGGACGGTGATCACCGGCCAGAGGTACTGGTTCCAGGCCGCAAGCCCCTGAAGAATGCCGACCGTGGCGAAGACCGGCATCGAGGACGGGACGATGACATGCCGGAACACCTGGAACGGAGTCGCACCATCGACATAGGCCGCTTCGTCAAAGTCTTTGGGGATCTCCCGGAAAAATTGGTAAAACAGAAAGATGGAAAACGTGTTGGCGATGAACGGGATGATCTGAACGTAAAGCGTATCGAGCCACGAACGCGTCGGTGAAATGCCCAGCTCGGTCATTTCAAGCCCCGGAAGCGAGGCGACGATGAACAGCAGAGGGACCGTGATCGCATCGAACGGAATGATCAGAAGTACCACCAGGATCGTCAGGACCGGGGCCCGCCCCCGCCATTCAAGCCGAGACAAAGCGAACGCCGCCATGCTGTTGACGGCAAGTCCGATCCCCACTGTCGCTATGGTGATGAAGACCGAATTCAGAAAGAAGCGGCCGACGTTTCCCAAGCCGAAGACTTCCGCATAGTTCTGCAAGGTCAGCGTCCCGACCGGCAGCAGGGCGCGCAGCGACTGCAGGTCGGAGAAAATGTCCTGGTTCGACTTCAGGGAAGCCGACAGCATGAACAGAAACGGGAACAAGAACACGAACGCCAGAAGCAGCATCAGCGCATGAAGGGCGAGCCGCAGCGGTGCGTTCTTTAGCTGGCGCGGGGTCATTGCGGTCGCCCTTCAAGGCGGCGGCTGGTCCAGCGCTGGACCAACACGAGCATGACGATCAGCGCGAAATAGACGACCGAGATGGTCGAGCCGTAGGCGACATCCTCTTCACGCACACCGCGCTGGATGGCGCGGAACATCACCGTCGAGGTGGCCTCGTTCGGCCCGCCCTGGGTCATCACGTCCACCTGGGTAAACAGGCCTA
The DNA here is from genome assembly GCA_030697365.1 of Novosphingobium sp. GTDB lineage: Bacteria > Pseudomonadota > Alphaproteobacteria > Sphingomonadales > Sphingomonadaceae > Novosphingobium. Next base: position 27,348 of record JAUYQH010000101.1, read on the forward strand.
GCGCCCCGATCGTGGTCACCACCAGAACGAAGGCGATGGTTTGCTTCAGGCCGGGCAGCGTGATGTGGCGAAACCGCTGCCAGGCGTTTGCGCCATCGATGCGGGCCGCGTCGTACAGTTCCTGAGCTATGCCCTGCAGTCCGGCGAGGAAGATCAGCATCTGGAAGCCGGCCCCTTGCCAGGCGGACATGATGACGATCGCCGGCATCGCCGTGCTGCTGTTGCCCAGCCAGTCGATGGGCTGGAACGCTCCCAGGCTGGCTACGGAGAGGAGCTTGTTGAACAGGCCAAGGTCGCGGTCGAACAGGAATACCCAGACCACGGATACGACGACCATCGACATCACCACTGGCGAGAAATAGATCGCCCGATATGCCGTCTGGCCTTTCAGCCCGGTATTGACGAGCAGCGCAAGCCCCAAGGCGACGAGGCATTGCAGCGGCACCACCAAAACCGCAAAGGTGAAGGTGTTGAACAATGCCCGCAGGAAGGCGGGGTCCTTGGCCAGGACCGTGACGCGGCTTTCGCCAAGCCGGAAATCGGCGAGCGGTCGATAACCGGCATAGGCCGGGTTTGCGCGGATCACCGCCCGCGCCCGGGAGTACACGGGCGCGGTTGGCCGCAATTCGCCCCGCACTTTGGATTCTGGCTCCTGCACCAGGTAGCTGACCGAAAGCAGCCGCTCATAATTCCGCAAGCCGACGAACTCACCGGGTTCAGGCGAAACCAGCCGCTGATCAGTCAGGGTCAGGCCGAGAGCCAGCAAGAACGGAAGCACCAGGAACACCGCGATTCCAAGCAAGGCGGGCCCGCCAAACAGCAGGGCTAGGCGGCCGCCGTGCTGGCTTCGCGCAATCGTCCGGCTCATGGTTGCCGCGCTCCAGGGCGCACGTTTGCACCGGGCTGGATCTGGTAACTCGGATTGTCCGCCAAGGTCTGGTCGATGTCATCGACGGCGTCGTCAAGCGCGTCTTCGACGATCTCGCCCTCCATCACGCGGCGCAAGGCGTTGGTGAATGCCCCGGAAATGACCGGAAAGGCGGGTGTCTCCGGGCGGCTCCGGGCAAACCGGCGCATCAAGTCGAAGAACACGCGGTTCTTGCCGCCCTGCCGGTATTCGCTTGTTAGTGCCGCGGCTTCCTCGCTCACCGGAACCATCCCGGCCTGGTCGGACAGCGCGGCGATCTCACGCGGCTGGAGCATGAAGTCGATGAACTCGGCAGCGCCACGGGGATGCTTGCACTGGCTGCCGATGCCCCACTGCCAGCTGCCTCCGCCGATCACGGGGCCTGCGCCGAAGTCGGGCGGCGGCAGGATGAGCAGATCGTTGCCGAGCGCCTTGCGGTAAGTCGGCTCCCACCAGTTCCCGGTATAGGCCAGCCCGGCCCGGCCGGAAACGAACGCGTTGTCGTCAGGCTCTCGCCGCGAGACGAGATCGCGGCGGAACAGGGACTGGAACCAAAGCGCGAATTTCCGGGCTGCCGGGCTGTTCAGCGTGCCCTCCGCGCGGGCCATCGCCGTGCGGTCGATCAGGTCCGCGCCGCTGCTTTGCAGCATCGGGCTGAAGCCATAGGTCCACCAGTCGGGATTGAGATCGCGGGTCGAGAGGTCGAGCGGATAGCGATGCGTGCCCGACGCCCTCATCCGCTCCAGCACCGTGTCGAACTCCGCCAGCGTCCAGGGAGCGTCGAGCGTGGGAATCCGCACGCCCAGTTTCTCAAGTTCCGAGCGGCGCGCAAAGATTGCCAGCGCCGCGTCGAACTGCCCGGCGGAATATATCCGCGCGCGGTAGCGCCCCAGCGCGGTCGGGCTGATCGGCGCCAGCGTCGCGGCTGGGACAAGGTCGTCGATTGGTCGCAGATGCCCGGCCCAGACAAAGCTCGCGACCTTCGGATGATCGACCATTACAATGCAGGGCAGCCGACCGGCGAGTGACGCCGCGACGATCGACTGGGTGTAGTTGCCCTGCGGGATCGACTGCGCCGTCACATGCCATCTGTTCTGAGCAGCGTTGAAACGGGCGAATGCCGCCTGGTAGGCCGGCTCCTCCAGCTTGGTAAGCTGCTTCCACAACGTCAGTTCGACAGGTCCGCTCGTGTCAGCTGGGCGGTCGCAGCCCGACGTCAGGGCAATGACGGCCAGCCCAACCCCCAACGCCAGGCGTCGGAGTTTACGCACGTCCGGAACCTGACGCCGACTGCGCTGCCCTCTTGGCAAGTTCGAGCGCGCCGACAAGGCCGGGCGACGGGGATGTCAACGCCGGCCTGGCAATGAAGCTCTCTTCGTCGCGACAATACCGGTCCAGTGCATATCCCGCCATAAGCTGACGGAACGCGCTGCGGAAATGGCCCCGGTCATCGGCGACAGCACAGAGAACCTTGGTTCCCCCCGTTTCGATTGCTCCGAAATATCTGACTGACATGGTAAGCCGATCCCTGGAGTTCCGCAGTGAACCTGCCTGCTCGGTTCAGTCCCGCTCGGCCGCGTGGTATCCCGCAAACTTACCGGCAACAAATCTCCAGGCGGGACGGGCCGCGTCCCGCTAAAGGTGTCGTGGAACGGCTATTGCGTCCCACGACACCGATAGGCACCAAGACCTGTTTAGAAGCGATAGGTTACGCTGGCCCGTACAATTCGCCCAAACAGGGGGCGGGCGACGCCACGGTTGGTCGTGCCGTCAGGTCCCTTGAGGTCGGAGAACAACGGATCGCCTTCGGTGAAGGACAGTTCGTTGGTGATGTTGGACACGTGCACCTGGAACGCCAGCTTGTCGCTGACATCGACGATAACGCCGCCGTCGAGGTGGAAATAGGAGGGGTACAGTGTGACATCGACATCGCGCGATTCGGAGAAGCGATTACCGAAATAGGTGTATTTGAAATAGGGTTTGATCGGCGCGCCGGTCAGCGGCTTTAAATCAAAGCTTCCGCGGATGTTGAGCAGCTTGTTGGGCAGACGCCGCGGACGGCGGCCGTTTTGACCCACATCGAGGAACTCAAAGCCGGTAATCACGCCCCCAGGCGTACGGATTTCGCGAACCGTGCGGAAATTGGCGCCCACGATCTCGGGGTCCTGAACCACCAGGGTGCCGCCGATCTCAAGTCCCGGGATAAACGGGGGTCGAACGTTGGCTTCCAGTTCGAAGCCCTTGTTGCGGATTCCCTGACTGAAGAATTCGCGTACTTCGGGGCACGCATTCAGGTTCGGAACTCCACCGGGAACCGCGCAGGTGCTGGACGTGAAATCGCGATAGATGCTGACCTGCTGCCGCGGCTTGAAGTCGTTGTAAAACAGCGCCAGCTGGGCATCGAACGCCGGCTTGAAGATCCGCACGCCGCCTTCGTACTGGTATATGTTTTCGACCGTGTCGCCGACCTGGTTTTCATCGACACGAAACTCGTTGAGATCTTCCAGACTCGGCAGGCGGAAGCTTTTCGAGAACAGGGCATAGACTGCCAGGTCGTTGGACAACGAATAGTTCGCGCCGAGCGAAAAACCCCATGCACTGAACTTGTTGTCGCCCACGCGCCGATTCGAGAGCCCGAAGATCTCGTTGTCGCCGATGGTATCGGCGTTTGAGCCGGGAACTATGTTAGCCGGGGTAAGATCGATCGCGAAGGGGCCTGCGTCGCGATTGCGCCGGACCACATTGGAACTCTGAGTCTGGTAACGCACGCCCGCATCGATCTTGAGCCGCGAATCCAATGTTTCCCAGTGGTCGAGAAAGTAGACAGCCTTGGTGTCAGCCGAAATGTCGGACTGGTAACCGAAAAACCCGGGCAGAAGCGCCCCCTCAATCGAGCGATTGGGACCCACGATATTACCGTTGGCGTCGACCCCCCGAATGTCGAACAGCCGCGAATTGCCGGTCTCCAGCGTCGATTGGACGAGACTCGCCTGGAAGCTCTGGTCGACGTTGTAGGCAGAGACGTACCCGCCCAGCGTGAACTGGTGGGTTCCGGCCAATTCGACAGACTTGCTCAGGCGGAAATCGAGCGAGGTGCTGTCGGCCTTCGAGTTCGTGATAAAGGGCAACAGGAACGTCGCGAAGGCGTCGCCGGGGACCCGGGTGCCGTCATCGAGGAAGACGCCGACCGCACCGACCGCGCGGGCATGGTTGCGGATGAACGCGTCGCGGCCGATCCCGGGGAAAACCTGAGCGGCGTTGCCGGGGACGTTAAAATAACCCACCAAAATAGGATCAGTGTAGTTGCCGTTCAGCGCCGCGCCATGAGCCCGGCTGACAATGTCGTTCTGGTAGCGGGCGTTCAGGAAAGTGCTGGCGAACGAGGCGTCGTTGCCAGTGAACATGGCGTTGAAATTGGATTCGCCCCGGGTGTGGCGCAGGCCGGCGTCAAGTTCCCAGCCGTCGCCCAGGCCCTGCTTGAACTTCAGAGTGAAAATATCGAACTCAGGATTGATTCCGTCCGCCAGATCGACTGAGCGCGGGCCGGATTCGTCGTACAATGTCTGCAGGCGAGTGAAGGGCGAAAGGACCGTTCCGCTGCCGAAGTCGATGCCGATCGGCCGCACCTCATTGGTGCGGATGCGGATCGGATTGGCGGCCGTACCCGGCGAATTGAATCCCGGGACCTGGATCGGCACGTTCTGGAAAAAGGTCGTCCGATCGCGGATGACGTGGGCCTGGGCGAAGACTTCGGTCTCCTCGTCGTCGCTCGTGAACACGAGATTGGCGCGGACCTGCCCGCCATTGTCCGAGGTAAATCCGGTGGGGCGGATTCCGTCAGCGATACGATAAAACCCGCCCAGCGCGAAAGTCAGGTTCTTGTTGATCGGCCCCGAAATGTACGCGTCGGCGCGATAGAAATCGTAGTCGGCATACTCAAACTTGGCTCCGCCTTCGAATTCCTGGCCACCGGTCCTGGTGATGTAATTGACGGTCGCGCCCAGGCCATTGGAGTAAAGAATGCCGCCGGTGCCGCCCTTGATCACCTCGACCCGTTCGGTCATCAGATCGGTTCGCACGGCGACATCGTTGTTCATGAATTGAACTTCGGGTTCCTCGAACCACGGCAGTCCATCGAACAGTTGCGGGGCATAGCGATAACCGCCGGTGACCGGCAGGCCGCGCACGGTGATGTTGTTGCTTGCCTCGCCGGCAGTCGATCCCTCGGCGAAAATGCCGGGCACGTTCTGCAACAGATCGGCGGTGCTGATCGGAGCCAGCTGCTGGATGTCGGCTTGGTCGAAGGTATTAATCGTATTGGTGGAATCGATCTTGCGTACTTTGCCGACGGTTCCGGTGACGACGATTTCGTCCTGCTTGTCCGCGTCCGTCGCGTCGCTTGCTTCCTGAGCCAGGGCCGGACCTGCGAGCAGGGCCGACGCCATAACCGAAAGTGAAGCCCAAGTCGCAAATCCGCGCGCGCGTCGTTGTTGGTACATAATCCCCTCCTCAATCGACCGGGCCACCCTCTGACGAATGGTTCCGTATCTTGCTGGCGGTTATCCGCCCACCCAACGCCGAGTCGGCGCCACCCAAGGAGTCGCCAGCTCACAATTGACGACGTCGTCAACCTGATTTGACGACGTCGTCATTTTAATTTCCTTTGCCGAAGGCTCGTGCCATATAGCGCGCTCAAACCGACAGGATCCGAGGACATATTGGTTAGCATCAGGGACGTTGCGGCGCTCGCCGGGGTTTCAAACAAGACGGTGTCTCGGGTCGTGAACCGCGAGCCGAACGTCAAACCCGCTATGATCAAGCGGGTCAGCGCGGCGATCGATCAGTTGGGCTACATTCCCAACCAGGCGGCCAGGCTCGTTCGGACCAACCGATCGAGGATCGTCGGCGTCGTCACCGACGTGGTGTCCACCACGCCGAAGTCGGTCGAGTTGATCCACGGCATTCAGGACGCCATCGGCAAAACGGAATACAGCCTGCTCATTGCCAACACAGGCAACGATCCGGCGACCGAGGCGAAGATCTGGCGCACCTATCGCGAGCAGCGGATCGATGGCGTGCTCTACGTCACCATGTATCATCGGGAAGTCGATTTCGATCCTTCTACCCACGGGATCGCCACAGTGCTGGTGAATTGCTTCACGGATCCGGCACGGAGTGTTCCAGCCACCGTACCGGACGATTACCAGGGACAATACGACGCCACGTGCCACGCCATCGCCTGCGGCCACGAACGGATCGGTTATGTTACGCTCAATCCGCTGATCCTTGCCGCCAGGCTCAGGGGGCAGGGATATCGCGACGCCATGGAGGCCCACGGTCTCCCCATCCAGTCCGAATGGATCGTGCCCGGCGTTGCCGGCCCGCTGGACAACGACAGGTTGTGCGCCTTCGACGCAGCCAAACGCATCCTGTCGCTCTCCGCAGCCGAGCGACCGACCCTGCTGCTGGCGGGTAACGACGAGATTGCGATGCAGTGCCTGTTCGCCGCGCACGCGCTCGGCCTGAAGGTTCCGGCGGATATCGCGATCATCGGATTCGACGATTTCCGCATCATTTCAGACCAAGTAGTCCCGCGCCTCACCACGGTTGCCCTGCCCTACTACGACATTGGTGCCCGGGCTGCCGAACGGCTGCTTGCCATGATCTCTGGCGCGCCGGTGGAGTACGGCATCGAGACGGTTGCGTGTCCTATCGTGCCAGGGGGCACGACCTGAGCTGGCGGGCGGGAGGACTCAGTCGTCGAAACTGTAATCGATCTTCATCGGCTTCATGGTCCAGACTTCGACCCCCTCGGCAGTCACCGCACCTTCGGCAAAAATTCCCAGGCCGGTCGCATCCCGGCGAGTGGGATAGACCCGGAACGAAAAGGCTGCGCCGTTGCCGATGAAGACATCGACCACCGAGCCGTCCACGAACACATGCCAATCGGCCGGCTCGCCGTAGATGCTTTCGTCGTAGGTGCCCTGGAGGATCGCGGGACCTTCCATTTCAGCGGACAGCGTCGATTTGCTCTTGTCCACGACAACTCTGGAGTTGGCACGGTCATAGACGATGCGAGTGGCCTCGGCACCATCGGGCGAGGCGGCGAGAACGATCCCGAACACGCCGCGCTGGCCCGGCGTGAACCGGACCTTGAACTCGGCCTGGGGGCCCGCGTCCGCGATCAACGTGGCGCCGCGATAGGATGCGGATGCGAAGACCTTCGGCGGCCCCTCGCGTAAGCCTGCCAAGGCACGCAGGGGCCGCTGGCCAAGGGCCCGGCCGTCCGCAACCAGATACCATTCCCGGGGCAGCGAGAATGTGTGCGCCCAGCCGGCGTCTTCCTGGGCTTGCGGTGTGCGGCGTTCGTCGACGATCCCGATCGCCGCCAAGGTCCCGTCCGGCTGACGCGCCACTGCCGGTGAGAGGTGACCGGGCACCAGGTCCAGGTTGCGCGGCCTAGTTGTCGCCGGGGCGAACCGTTCGTTTTCCCAGTTCCCCAGCCAGTAGACCCCGCGCGTCGCCATGTCGCCGTATTTGGTCACGGCCCCTCCGATCGGATTGACCAAAAGGATTCGGTGGCCCGATATTTCCTCGAACACCGGCATTTCCCAGATTGCCGAGCCGATATCCATCTTTGGGTACGGCACGTTGCTGAAGTCTCCGACGCGCTCCCAGCAGCTCTTGCCGTTCCGGACCGTGCAGCGGTAATGATCCAGCCCTCCTCCGCTCTTCAGCGCGGCGCCGATGATCATGTGCCAGACACCGTTTTCCTTCCACAGATAGGGGTCGCGGAAGTCCTGCACGTTGCTGGCATCGAGGACCGGGCCCAGCTTCTTCCAATATCGCAAGCCAGGGTCTTCGCTGACGGCGACCGAGATGCCCGGGTTGTAGGCGGGCCCATGGTTGACGCTGGTGTAATAGGCAAAGGCCTTGCCGCCCTCGACAATGACGTCTCCGGACCAGATGCCCTTCTGGTCGAAGCCGAAGTCGCGGGTCTGCAATTCGGGCTGAAGCGCGTCGCGATGGTGCGTCCAGTTGACCAGATCGGCGCTCGACATGTGCCCCCAGTGCATCTGCGTCTTGAACGGACCGTTGGGAGTACGCTGGTAGAAGAGATGATACCTTCCGCCCGACACGACCAGACCATGTGGCTCGTTCGTCCAGTTTGCGGGCGGCATCGCATGAAACCTCGGCCGCAAGTGATCTGCGGCAAAGCGGCTTTCCGGCACCGCAAGCGAAGCATTCACTCCAGGCAGGTGCACGATGTCGGAAAGGCGAGCGATCTCCGCCTTCTCCAGGGCCCGGGTGGTTACTTGGACGTCGTCGTAAGCCGCGTTGATCCCGTTGATGTTGAAAACGAGCATCGGTACGGGCCGCCAACTGCCCGCCAAGGTAAATGGGGTGTCCGCCGGTACGAAATCGGCCGGCTTCCCTGCGCCGCCCTCGCCCACCACCTGCCCGTTCAAGGCCAGGCGTTGCAAG
>JAUYQH010000103.1 GCA_030697365.1 Novosphingobium sp.
GCGCTGCATGTCGATGATGAGCAGCGCCGTCGCGGCCCAGTCGAGCGCGATCGGCTGCGGCTCCGCGGCGAGCAGGCTGGTGGTTGCGGATATCGCCATAGGGACTGCGCTCCGGGCGCCGGGAACGGCTCTCCGATCGAAGCAAGCGGTGTGCCATTGTGTACAGCGTGAGCGAAGTACCAGGTTCTGTAAATTTCCCTGTCTGGTCAGATGCTTGGGATCGCAATGCGGGCGAGGTCGGACGCGCAGGAGCGCCTGCAAAAATGCCTTTGCTTAATTTATGAGCAGCGCCATTCGCCGGGTAGCGGCAATCCTCGCCTGATAGTTCGACCACCGATCCATTACCGACCGAAGCGAACCGGCGCGAGCGCCTTTCGCGGCCAGCTTTCAATGTAGTCCAACAAATGCCCGGTGGCGTTCGTTGCGCCCTCGACATCGCCACGTGCGATGGCGCGTGCGATCTCGATGTGGCGCCCTACACCCTCGGGGGGCAATGTCCGCCCGTGATGCATGAACCAGTAGCGGCGGTTCAGCGTCGTGATCAGCCGCATCATCGACGCGGCGATTGGGTTGCGGCACGCCGCGAGGCACAGGTCGTTGAATTCAGCGTCGAGGCGCGCAAAGCCATTTAAGTCTTCGCTTCCGAGCGCCGCCGCCATTGCATCCGCGATGCGGTCGAACCGCTGCCGCTCGTCCGCATTGGCGCGAACGGCCGCGGTGCGGACCACGAGGATCTCAACGGGCCGGCGTGCTTCGATCGCGCTCAACTCCTCGTCGGGCCGGCTGTCCGCGACCACACAGCCGCGTCGCGGCAGGATCTGCAGCATCCGTTCGCGGGCGAGCCGCTGCATGGCTTCGCGCACGGGTGTGCGGCCGATGCCCAGCCGCTTTGACAGCGCCGCCTCCGACACCACGGTGCCCGGTGCCAGCTGCAGCGTCGCGTTCATCTCTTCGAGCTGCCGGTAGGCATGCTCGGTCAGGTTCGCCAGGTCGCTTCCTTTGGGTGACGGTTTCTTGGGGCGGCGCATGCCTGTCCTTTAGCACGGCGATTGACCGGCGTCGCTTAATATACTACTGATATATCAGTTGATCAGGATCGATCGGTCGGGGCTACCGGCCGGGAGGAAAGAGACATGACGCTTCGCCCGCCGGTCGCAGACTGGACCAGCGACTGGGATCATCTCGACCCGTCGTGGCTGTCCGACCCCTATCCGATCTGGCGCAATTTGCGCGAAACATGCCCGGTTGCGCACACCGGCCGCTACCGGGGCGTCTATTTCCCGACCCATTACGGCGACATCCGAGAGATTGCCTACGATCCCGAGCACTTTTCATCGCGCCGGGTCGTGGTGCGTGAGGGAGACTATCGCGTCAACTCACCGCCGATCACGTCCGACCCACCCGATCACCGTCCGCTCAGGATGGCCTTGATCCCACCGTTCACCCCGCAGGCCGTAGCCAAACTCGAAAATCAGACACGCATCGTCTGCGGCGAGTTGATCGATGCAATTATTGCAAAGGGTACATGCGATGGTGCCGTCGATTATGCGCAGCATATTCCAGTCCGCGTTATCGCGCACATGCTGGGCATACCCGCCACCGACGGCGACCGCTTTCGCAATTGGATCACCATGGCCCTGCAGGATGGCATTACCAATGAGGCGTTGTTGAAGCAGGCCGAGAGCGAAATTGCCGCATATTTTTCCGAGCAGATCAAGCTGCGTCGCGAGCAATTGGGTGATGATCTCGTCAGCTTTCTGATCCGCGCCCGGCTGCCGAACGGCGATCCGTTCTCCGACCATCAGGTGCTCGGCGCGCTGCGTCTTCTTTTGGTCGCCGGCATCGATACCACGTGGAGCGCGATCGGGTCGGCGATCTGGCATCTCGCAACCGTTCCCGCAGATCGCGAGCGGCTCGTCAGCGAGCCGAAACTGCTCCCGATCGCGATCGAGGAATTGCTGCGGGCCTACGCTCCGGTGACGATGGCGCGCGAAATCGTCGATGACGTTGCGGTCGGCGGTTGTCCGATGAAGCGAGGACAGATGGTGCTGCTGTCGTTTCCCGCGGCCAATCGCGATCCCGATAAATTCCCCGATGCCGATCGAGTCGTCATCGATCGCAAGGAGAATCCACACGTCGCCTTCGGGCTCGGCATTCACCGCTGCATCGGTTCCAATCTCGCGCGCATGGAGATGAGAGTGGCCATGGAAGAATGGCTGAAGCGAATACCGGATTTCCGGTTGGATCCGACCCGGTCGATGACATGGTCGCAGGGAACGGTGCGCGGGCCGCGCCTGCTTCCCATTCTATTTGGCTAATTCGCGCCTGAACTGGAGTACCCAATGTCGAATTCGTTCGAACGCCGTCACGATATCCTGATCGAGGCTCCGCCGGAGGCGGTCTACGATTACGTCTGCAATCCGAATTCCTGGCCGGAATGGCTGGCCGCGTCGCATCACATCGACAGCGCCCACCGCACGCTGGATGCCGGCGAAGGTTTTCGCGAGCAATGGCACATCCGCCGCGGCGAGGTGGTGCTGGACTGGAAGGTGACCGAGAGCGATCGCCCAAACGCCTGGACCGTGCAGGCGGAG
>JAUYQH010000107.1 GCA_030697365.1 Novosphingobium sp.
ACCATCGCACAAGCCGCTTGACCGACTGAAATATCACATGTGAATATCGGCCCGCGATCTGCTCCCCACCCGGGCGGCATCAAATCGGAACGGTGGGCGCGATCAGATCGGAATGGGTGGGCGGCATCGTCGGAATCCGCACGTATATAGCAATTGGCCGTTAAAATCAGCGGGTTTCGACTTATCCCGACGGACTCTCGCGGGAGTTCGTGCCGGAGCTAAGTGCCACGGACGTTTTCGCACACGACCGGGCTCCCTACGCGGCCTTGAATATGTACTCGGTCAGGCTCCAGCGCCAGTCGCTGAACTGGCATGGCGACGCGGACGTCCCAGCTAGAGGCTGGCGCTTCTCTCGAATCCAGCAGACTTCCTGCGGTAGCGCCGAGCGGCTTGGCCAGCTCGAGCACCGTCACCGGCGTGTTTCTCCGCCCCCGCTCGATATCGCTATAAGTGCGGTGAACATGCTGAGCATCGCTTACTAAGGAGTGTACACCCCGATCGTCTCGCCCTGTGGGTCGGGGCTGTCGGCCTGCCAGCGAACCGAGCCGAACGGGCGCTCAAGCCTTCGCCTCACGCGACCGGCGGCAGGGCCGCGGTGATAGGCTTGAGCTACGATCTCCGCCTCCAGGTCAGCGGCAGTGGCGCGGTTGCGCTGGCGCAAGTAGTCGGCCCAGGTCGGGCAATGCTAGCGTTCGGTCCATAACCAGGGATCTGCAACGTCACGCGCGATCGACCACTCGAACGCTCCGGATCTGAGGCGCGCCCGACGGGTATCCTGCATGGCCGCGTAGAAGCCCCGCGCTTCGTCGGGATCGACCCGGTAATCGATCTCGATCACGATCGGTCCACTGCGCAGGGTCAGCGCCAGCGCCACTTGCGGGTCGGCGCGCAGTTCGGCCATTTCTTCGATTGCACCCGCCACCGTCGGCATGGGCATCGCCAGGCCGAGCAAGGCGGTTGCGGCCAGGGCCCCGCCGGAGACGACCAACGCGGGGCCGGTTCCCCATGCCGCAGCGGTCTGGCCCCAGATGATGGCTCCGAACGCCATTCCGCCGGTCACCGCCGCGCCCCAACAGGACAGCGCTCGCGCCTTCACCCAGCGCGGGGCTGAGAGCTGGACGCCCACGTTGAACAGCGCAGTCAGCAGCATCCAGGCCGCGCCGGCGAGCGCGAGCGCACCCAAGGTGAGCAGCAAGCTGCGGCTGAAATCCGCCATGACAATCATCGCGCCCGCGCCTACCGCGAGCATTCGCACAACTGGTTCTGCATTCGCCCGGGCCCGGGCCCAACTGGTTTGGGTCGCACCGATGACTGCGCCCACCCCGAACGCACCGAGCAGCAGTCCATAAGTCTCGGCACCGCCCCCCAGCAGGTCGCGAGCCACAAGCGGTGTCAGCGCGGCGACCGATGAGCCCGCCAGTGCGCTGGCAAATGTGCGGATCAGCACCACGCGGATCGGCGGAGAGTGAAGCGCGTAGCGCACGCCGGCAAGCATCGCCCGGTCGATCCGTTCCGGGGGAAGCCGGGATGAGACCTGGGTCTGCCTCCAGAGGAATAATGCCAACATGATCGGCAGGTACAGCAGCGCGTTTGCCCCGAACGCGCCGACTGCGCCGGCCGCCGCGACGATGATGCCGCCGAGTGCCGGGCCGAAGCTGCGCGCGATGTTATACCTGATCGAGCCGAGGGCGATCGCCGAGGGCAGATGCTCGGGCGCAACCTGCTCGCCGACCGAGGCCTGCCAGGCGGGACCATAGACCGCGACTCCGGCCCCGATCAGGAATGTCAGGCCAAGTAGCATCCCCGGTGTGACCAGCCCGGCAAAGGACAGCGTCGTCAACGTTGCGGAGGCAACCAGCGCAAACCCGAGGCCCGCAAGCGCCACCTTGCGCCGGTCGTACATGTCGGCCACCGCCCCGGCGGGCGGGCTGAGAAGCATCAGCGGCAGCATCAGCGCGGTCTGGACCAGCGCGACCTTGTCGGCTGCCCCGGTCATCCGGATCATTTCCCAGGCGGCGCCGACCCCCAGGATCAGCAGGCCGAAGTTCGACAGCAGGCTGGCCGCCCAGATCGTGCGGTAGGTTCGCCCGGTCCGCGGCTCAAGCAGGGTGGGCAGGCGGCGGCTCGTTGCAGGTTGTCCTTCCGCCGCCGGACCGTCTCGTCAAGGAACTAGCGAGCTCGCCGACGTCCTGCACTCGTGAAGGTGGGGCGGGTAAGATCCGAAGATGGCTTCAATCCAGCAGCCTTCCGGGCGGCAACCCGAGCGGCTTCGCCAGCCTTTCAACCACCGTCACACTCGGGTTCCTCCGCCCCCGCTCGATATCGCTAACGTAGGTCCGGTGGATGCCGGCGCGGTCGGCGTAGTCCTCCTGGCTCCAGCCTTGCTCCTCGCGGAGACGACGTACGTTTCGGCCGAGGCGCTGACGGATGTCCACGGCCCGCCAACAACACCCCTGTCGGCGATCGATCTACAGACGATCAGTGACATAGGCGTTGACTTGAGGGCGCGACGACGCATTGCTGCACGACACTGATCGTCGACGGGGATCGGCGCGAGTGGGGCAGCCTATGACTTTGGTGCTGATCAATGGCGAGGCTCCGCCGCAGTTGGTAGCCCGCGTGCCGCCGGGCGAGGCGCGGCGCGAACAGGTGTTGCGCGACCTGATCCACGATTCCCCCGCCATCATGCCGGTGCACGAGCTCGATCCCAGCTACGGCCGGGTGTTCACCGTTGCGCGCGAGTTCAACATTCCCGGGGTGGGATATGTCGATGTCCTGCTTGCCGATGAGCGCGGCCGGCTGGTGGTGGTCGAGTGCAAGCTGTGGCGCAACCCGCAGGCGCGGCGCGAGGTGGTGGGTCAGATCCTCGACTATGCCCGTGAGCTGAGCCGGTTCGGCTACGAGGATCTGCAGCGCCAGATCGCGATCGCCACCAGGCGGCAGGGCAATGCGCTCTACGCGATGGCGCGCGAAGCGGGCGGCACGCTCGATGAGGCCGCGTTCGTCGACCGGGTATCGCGCGATCTTGCCGCGGGCCGGTTTCTGCTGCTGGTGGTCGGCGACGGGATTGCCGAGGGCACGCGGCGGATCGGTGAGTACTTGCGCGATCAGCCCGGTCTCGCGTTCGGGTTCGGGCTGATCGAGATCGCCGAATACCGCTGGACCGACGAGAGCGGTGTCCAACGCAGCGTGGTCCAGCCCCGGATCCTCGCCCAGACCGCGGTGATCGAGCGCCACGTGATCCGCAACGAGGCCGCGGTCACCATTACCAGCCTTGCCGAGGATGCGGCGCCTCCGGCGAGCGGCGAGGGGGCAGGGCGCAAGCTCGACCCCGAAGTCCAGCGCAAGTGGCGCGCGTTTGCGCAAAGCTTCATCGAACAGGCACGGTTCGACGATCCCTCGCAGCCCCCGCCGCGGATTGGCGGGCTGGGATGGATGCGGTTGCCGCTGCCGCGCGGCCACTGGATCACGCTGTGGCGCGCATCGGCGCGCGGCGAGATCGGCGCTTACCTCAATCTGGTCGGCAGCGAAGGACAGGCGATGTTCGCCGTGCTGCGCGAGGAGCAGGCGCTGATCGACGCAGAGATTGCCGATGCGGGACTTGCCGAGCCCACCTGGGAGCGCACCGACAAGGGTGCGAGCGTGGCGCTGCGCTGGCCCGCGCCGCTGCCCTGGGATGAAGCGGCCGAACAGCGCCAGCTGGCCGAACTCCAGATCGCGGCCAACCAGATGGTCAACAGTTTTCGTCCACGGATCGAGCGGATCGGCGCGGACGGGCTGGCGCCATGAGCACGACGCTCACCGTCGCCACCTGGAACCTGCAATGGAAGCGGCCAGGCTCGGCCGCGATTGGGGTCATGACCGAGCGGCTTGCGGCGGTGGAACCGGACATCGTGTGCCTGACCGAGGCTTATGCCACGATCGCACTACCCGGGGGTTATGCAATCGAGGCCGAATCCGACTACGGCTATCCCCAGGTCAAAGGCCGCCGCAAGGTTCTGCTGTGGAGCAGGAACCCGTGGCAAGACGTTGACCGGGTTGGCCACGGCGACCTTCCCACCGGGCGGTTTGTTCGTGGGCGGACCGAGACGCCGCTGGGCCCAGTCATCGTCACGGGCCTGTGCATCCCCTGGCGCGATGCGCATGTCAGCTCGGGGCGGCGCAATCGCGCCCCATGGCAGGACCATTGCGCTTATCTTGCCGGATTGACCACGATCCTCGCCGCGCAGGAGGGGCGGGCGATTGTCGTCGGCGACTTCAACCAGTGCATCCCGCGGCGCACCGCACCCCGCGCGGTCTACGCCGCGCTCGAGCAAGCACTGGGCGCGCGGTTCGCTGTTGCGACCGGCGGCGCGTTGGCACCGCTCGATCGGCCGTCGATCGATCACATTGCCCATGCGCGCGAGCTCCTCGCGAGCGAGGTTACCGCGCTGTCCAACACTGGCCCCGGCGGCAGGTTACTCAGTGACCACTTCGGGGTGGCTGCAAAGCTGCGAGCAGCTTGATGTGAAGATTAAGTTCGTCATGTCATCGTTGAGCGCGAAAGTCAGCCGCCTGCGCGCCAAACTACTTCAGCTTCTTGCGGCAACATGGCTCACTCGATCCAGTCGGGCAGCGGCGGGAGAGGGGGGCGGTTGCCCCTGACCTTGTCCTTGAGCCGACCGGTGGGCGACCTTTCTTCCTTGAGCTTCCGCCAATTCCAGAACGACCACTCGAGCAACTGGGTCAGGCTGTCGATCTGGTCGTCGTAGCTTCCGTTGGGAAAGGCGCGCAGTTCCGACAGAAAAGTATCGAGACCCTCGAGCGTGGCGGGAAGCCACACCCGACCTTCTTCGATTTGCCCGGTTTGCGCGAGCAAACGCTCGGCTTTGTCAAGCTGGCGAATTCCCGTCGGCGGCCATGACACCGGCCTGAATGGTCCCTCCCTCGTCAGTTGCTGAACGAGCGCGAGGCCGTTGCTGGTGCGCTCGATGACGACGTGATCGGCTCTCCATTTGGCGCGCTGGGCGACCACGTTGCGCTTGAGGTTGGGAAAATCGACGCGGACACGCACGATATCGAGCAGAAAATGCCGGCCAGCGACCAAGCCCCAGGTGGTGCAGACGGACCAGTCGCTGGTTGGGAGTTCGGTGGCCGCCGGGTCCCAGCTCTGAATAACACGGTCGAAGCGTTCGCGCGGGATCGGCTCGCTGAACCGGCGGAACTGCTCCATCTTGAGCAGGTTGCCGCCCGGCGCGATCGGGTCTTGGAGGTACTGGGCTGCGAAACCCTGGGCTGCCAGGTCCAGCCGCTGTTGCTCGATCACGTCCATGGGAAAGCGCACCGGATCAAGAAGGTCACCGCGCTTCCAGGTGTGGATGCGCCCGGGTCCGATTTCGATATCGAGGTCATGCTGGGCGATCACAGGAAGCTTGAGGCAGACAAACCCCTTCTCTTCGAGGAAGGCCGGCAGGTCATCTTCGCAGATCCGTTGCTGGATCGAGAGAATCACACCGGCCCGCTTGTCATTGACGCGCTGTGTCACCGTATCGGAGTACCAGCGTTTTACCTCCTCGCGGGCGGCTTCGCTGTATGCAGCATCTGCCTTCATGCAGTCATCGAGAATAATGACATCGGCACCGCGCCCGGTGACGGGTCCCCCCACCGATACTGATCGTACCCGCCCGCCGCGCGTGGTCGTCAACGTTCCGCCGCTATTGCCGCGCGAGGCGACGCGCACGCCCGGAAACAACTCCTTGTACCAGTCACTGTCGATGAGCCGGCGCCGCGCTTCGGCGTGGTCGGAGCTAAGCGCCTCGCCGTAAGTCGCGACCATGATTTGCGCGCCCGGATCGCGCCCCAGCAGCCAACATGGGAATGCGATCGCTACGGTGAACGATTTGAGCGTGCGCGGCTGAATCCAGATCATCGAGCGCGGTAGCTCGCCCGCATCCGCCCGCTCGAGCCAGCGGCACATTGCGAGAAGGTACCAGGCTGCCTCAAGCTGCGGCTTGTTCGGATGGAGAAACGCGAACGCCCGCACGAGGAAGGCGAACATACGCGCGCGGCACAGCGCGTCGGCAGGGTTGCCAGCCGGCCCGCTCATGTCCCGGGCGCCTTCTTATCTTGAGCCCGCACCTCTGCTGCGAACCAGGCGATGATAGCTTGATCGGCTGCGAGTAATTCGATGGCTGTTTCCGCAGACGCCTGATCATTCGAGTTCGCGGTCGGTACGGCCGGTGGCTGCGCCTTGTGATAGAGCTCGAAGGCCTTGCTGATTGCCGGCAACTGACCCGACAGGCAAAGTTCGCGAAGCTTGCGAGCCATGGCTTCAGCTGTGGAAATCGACCGCACCGCGCCTTGCGGAGTGCGAACCATGGTTGGGCTTTCCATCATCTCGACGATGCTGTTCGCCTTGTTTCTTGAGCCCGGCTTGCGTCCCTTGGGGCGCCGCGGATCGGGACCCGGCTTGAACTGGCTGTGCTTGGGAGGGTTGCGGTAGCCGATCTGGTAGCCCTCATCCTCGACGGCGGGTGGATCGGTCTTCGCACCACCTCGAGCTTTTTTCCGCCCCGGCGGCTGTGCCGGGCCAGGATCGGTAGGCGCTGCAGCCGGCGGAGGCTGCGGTGCCGCTAGACTTACCCGCTGGCGCACCGCCTGGGCCTGCTCGGTTGTATCTGCGCACTGCGCGGTGGGCGTCGGCGTTGGCCGGATCCGCTGGCGCACGGGCGCCTTGGCAGGTTCGGCGGGAGAGCTGGGGTTGTGAGACACGGCGAATATCCTGTCGATGATCAGAGGCTGTGGCGGGGGAGGGCCGCACTCCGGTGAAGAAGCGCGGCCACGGGTCAGTCGTCACAATCCTCGTCGTCGGGCGCTTCCTCGCCGTTGTCCGGCTCCTCGCCACCCGCCTCGTCCAGCGCAGTGCCCAGCCGGGACAGGGCGAGCTCGGCGAAGGTCAGGCCCGAAGCGACGTGAATCGCCTGCTTGCCGGTGGCGTCTTCCCAGCGGATGATCCCGACATCGACGTACTTGGGATCGAGTTCGATGCAGCGCGCGACGCGCCCCGTCCGCTCACAGGCCAGGATCGTCGTCGCCGCGCCGGAGAACGGATCAAGAACGATTTCGCCGCGATCGGTGACGTCGCGGATGGCGTCCATGACCATTTCCAAGCACTTGATCGTGGGATGGAGCGCCAGAGAGTCGAGCCTGCCGGGCCGCATGGCGTTGGCGCCCGGGTAGGACCAGACCGAGCTGCGGTTACGGCCCCACTGGCCCAGCCCGAAATTGTTGCGGTGAGGTGCGGTCCCAACCTTGTACACGAACACCAGTTCGAACTGGCTCCGGTAGAAGGAACCCATTCCGGACACTTGCCGATCCCAAACCACGAGGGTCTTGAGCTCGCCGTAGGCCGCATCGCCGGCGTCGAGCATCTCGCGCATATGGCGATGATCCATGCACTGAAAATGGATAGCGCCGTCGACGCTGTAGCGCGCGAGCAGCACGAACACCGAACTCAGAAACTCCGTGAACTCCTTTTTCGACAGCTCACCAGAGCCCATGACGAATTCGCCGTGTTTGACCCTGCCGAGGCCGCTCACATTACCTAATATCTTGATATTATACGGATTATCTGAGAATACGCAGCGCGCGCGTTCCTCGCCGAGCAGGATCTGATAGCTCTCTTCCTTGCGAGAATCACCGCACAGCAGCCGGTGACCATCCAGATCATAGAGGTCGCCGAGCTGACTGACGGGCTCTGAGTTATCGGGTTCGGGCGCGCTGTTGGCCTCGGGCTGGACGAACAACCGGTTGTCGATCTCGACCAGCTCGAATGCAGTGAGCTCGATCGGCAGGTCGATGTCGAGCACCATCAGCTCGGAGAGCTCGATCGCGAGCAGCTTGTCATCCCACGAGTCGTTCAAGACCAGCTTGTTGTCGGCGATCGCGTAAGCGCGCAGTTCGGCCTCACTGAGAAAATCGACCACGATCACCGGCACCCGGCTCAGTCCAATCTCGCGCGCCGCCAGATAGCGGCCGACGCCGCAGACGATCCCGAGCTCGGCATCGACGATGATCGGGTTGATGAAACCCATCCGCCGCATCGAGGAGATGATCTGCTCGACCTGCTTGGGCTTGTGGGTGCGCAGCTGACGCTTGGGCGGCTTGAGCTCCTCGATCTTGCGATACGTGACGCGCACCTCCGGCCCTTCGTTGGGGCAGTTGGTGAGCGGGTGGTCCCCGCCCTGGGGTGCGAGCTTGGGGAAAGCCTCGTGTTTGTCGCGCCGATCGCACAGGGGCGCGCGACGAATGCGGCCCCCGTCACCGGCGTCGTTCGGCGGGGTTTCCTGGCCGACAGCAGTGGCATCGTGGAGGGGAGGCCGCCTGCGGCGGCGGGGACTCATCGAAGGCATGACGTATTCTCCTGGTGACATTGTGCAACACCAGCAGCTCAGCTGTTGGCGGCAGAATGCCCCTGGAGACTCATCGCGACGATCGTCTCAGGCGCTGCCCGACTTGGCTCCAACCTAGGTTGGAACGGAAACAGATAGCACCAGGTAGGCATTCTGAGAAGAGAAATTCACATCTGTCCGAGCTGAGGGGCTCACCCTAAAACCTTCGTAAAATGAAATAATTCTGCTCACGCTGCGATCCGAAGAGCTCAATAGAGGACCGGCGGAGCGTTCAGCCGAACACGCCCGGACGCCTAGTCGCCGTGTCGTCGGTTAAGCGAGGGCATTGCTAATGGGTTCAATGTTCGTTCGCAGCAGGCGCCGGATTGGCGCCTACGAATCCCAGCGGCTTCACCAAAAATCCCAGCAGCGGGTTACTGGGATATGGTAGAGAAATCTCGACATGTCAGCCGCTTAGGAAGGCCCCCGCCCGGCAAATTCCCAGAGTGGGCGCAGAATTCCCAGCAGATCGGCGGTTTGCTGGGAATCTGGCGCCGGAGTGCGTTCGCGTTGGTTGGTCGCGCCTCGGCATACCGAAAAATTTCGCGCTGAGACCACCAAACCCGGCAACCCTTTCGGCCCCAGTGCGTTCAACGCTCGGCGTTCGCAGGGCGGACGACCACGTCAACTCTTTGAGAAGCTGGCACTTGGCGAATCGGCCTGTAGCCATCTGCGCAAGACTCGCGATATGTTAAGGTTGGCCCTTCGAAACGCGATCGGGCCAGCGCGCTAGCAGGCTCGAATGGGGATCACGGCCAGGTGTACCAAACCGGTCGACGCCTGCGGCGGGCGCGTTACAGAGGAATCCATGTCACCCGCTGATCCGGCCTCAGATTGCATCCCTCACGTTGATCCGCTCAATCTGTTCGATTCGTGGTTCGCAGAGGCCAACGCCAGCGAGCCCAACGATCCCAACGCGATGGCGCTGGCCACCGCTACCGCCGAGGGTGCGCCTTCCTTGCGGATGGTCCTTTTGAAGGGCCATGGCGCCGATGGCTTCGTGTTCTATACCAACTTTGAAAGCCGAAAGGGGCTCGAGCTGGCCGCCAATCCGCAGGCTGCATTGCTGTTTCACTGGAAGTCGCTGCGCCGCCAGGTGCGGATCGAGGGACGGGTCGAGGAGGTGACCGCGGCGGAAGCGGACGCCTATTTCGCCAGCCGCTCGCCCCTGTCGCGGCTGGGCTCGGCCGCATCGAACCAGTCGCGCCCGTTGCCCGATCGCGCGACTTATCTGGCCCGGGTCGAGGCGCTGAGCAGACGTTATCCCGACGGCGATGTCCCGCGGCCACCGCACTGGTCGGGCTATCGCGTGGTTCCCTCGGCGATCGAGTTCTGGATCGACCGCGACCACCGCCTCCACGAGCGCCGCCGCTTCACCCGCGAAACCGCGGGTGCGCCGTGGACAAGCATGCTGCTCTATCCATGAAAGTGCCCACCCCCTCGCTCAACATCCGCGCCGCGCTCGCCTCGATCGCCGTGGCCTTGCTGCTGCTGGGGATGAAGGCCTGGGCGGTGTGGTCGACCGGATCGACCGCGATGCTCGGCAGTCTCGCCGATACCGCGCTTGACCTCGTCGCCAGCCTCGCGACGCTGGCGGGAGTGTGGATCGCGGCGCAGCCCGCGGACGAGGACCACCGCTTCGGCCACGGCAAGGCCGAGGCGCTTGCGGCGATGTTCCAGGTGGTGCTGATCTCGATCTCGGCGGTCGGGCTGGCGGTGCGCGCGGTCCAGCAATGGATCGCTGGAGGGCGCACCAGCGAGGCGCAGGACGGGATCGCCGTGTCGGTGATCGCCATGGCCGCGACTCTGGCCCTGATCGCCTACCAGCGGTTCGTGATCGCGCGAACCGGGTCGATCGCGATCACGGCGGATCATGTCCACTACCAGTCCGACCTTCTGCTCAACCTGGCGGTGATCGCGGCGCTGGCGCTCGATCAGTACGGCGGGGTCGCCGGCGCCGACCCGGTCTTCGCGCTGGGAATCGCGGCGTGGCTGGGGTGGGGGGCGTGGCGCGCCTCGCAGGCCGCGATCGAACAATTGATGGACCGCGAATGGCCCGAGGACAAACGCCAGCGCTTCGTCGAACTCGCCGCGCGGCATCCCGAGCTGGAACACCTCCACGACTTGCGCACGCGTACCAGCGGGCACCGCGATTTCGTCCAGTTCCACGTCGATCTGCCCGGCACAATGAGCGTCGCCGAATCGCACGCGATCATCGACCGGGTCGAGCACGAGTTGTGCCGCCATTTTCCCAATCTCGAACTGCTGATCCACATCGATCCGGCGGGCCATGTCGATGAGCCGGACAACCCGCTGGCCGAGGGCAACGAGTTCGACAAGCTGGAGGAGCCGCAATGACCACCGTTCCCTACTGGCACGTCGATGCCTTCGCCGACCGCGCGTTTACCGGAAACCAGGCCGCGGTGATGATTCTCGAGGACTGGCCCGAGGATACCGTCCTGGCTGCTATCGGCGCGGAGAACCTGTTCGCCGAGACCGCGTTCCTCGTCCGCGACCACGCCGGGCCGGCCGATTGGGAACTGCGCTGGTTCACCCCCGCGTGCGAGGTTCGCCTGTGCGGCCACGCCACGCTCGCCTCTGGGCATGTCCTGTTGGGCCGCGACGGGGGCGAACGGGTGGTCTTTCGCACGCGAAAGGCGGGATTGCTCGAAGTGCGGCGCGAGACGGCGGGCTACGCGCTGGCCCTGCCCGCGATCGGCGCGGACCCTGGCGAGTGGCCAGAGGCCTTCGTCGCGCTGGGCGGACCGGCGCCGCAGAAGGTGTGGCGCAGCCCCGATCGTTACAACGTGTTCCTCTATGCCAGCGCCGCTCAGATCGCCGCGCTTGCGCCCGATTTCACCGCGCTGGCGGGCTTCGGCGATCACCAGTTCATCTGCACCGCTCCCGGAGCGGGACACGCCAGCGGGGCCGACGTGGTCAGCCGGGTGTTCGTCCCCGGTGCCGGAGTGGACGAGGACAGCGTAACCGGATCGGCGCACGCGGTGCTCACCCCGTTGTGGGTCGATCTGCTCGGC
>JAUYQH010000116.1 GCA_030697365.1 Novosphingobium sp.
TTCACGCAAATGGTCCGCGACACCGACGTCGGGACGGCGTGGCTCGCCCGCATGGCGGCTCTGTTCATTGCCCTTGCGGCGGCGCGTTCCGTCGCCGCGCGTCCGGCGCCGAGCGCCTCCCTGCTGGCAATGGCGGGATCGATCGCGCTGACGACGCTTGTCTGGTCGGGGCATGCCGGTGCAAGCGAAGGAACCGCCGGAGCGCTGCATCGGATCAACGACGCCCTCCACATGATCGCCGCCGCCGTGTGGTTTGGGGCGATCGCTGCCTTTCTCCTGCTGATGCGTCCGGGCCCCGAACCGGGGTCCGAGCGGCTGGACTGCGCTGTGCGAAGCCTGGACCAGTTTGCCAGGGTCGGTACGATTTGTGTTCTCATCATCGTCGCCACCGGGCTGGTGAACAGCCAGATGATCGTCGGCGTACAGAACATCGGCCGCTCGGTCGCCACGCCCTATGGCCAGCTCCTCCTTGCCAAGCTGGGACTGTTCGCTTTGATGCTGGCTCTCGCCGCCGCCAACCGATGGCGCCTCACCCCGGCGCTGAAGGTTGGCATCGACGAGGCGAACCCCGGCGCGGCGATCCGCGCCATACGCAAGAGCCTGATTCTCGAAGGGCTCGCCGCCGCGGCAATCCTGGCCCTTGTGGCCTGGCTTGGAACGCTCGAGCCCGTCCCGTAACCCAGCACAGCTTGACCAGTTCGCCGGCTGATGCGCATCATTGCAGGGGATCGCGGCATCCCCCGCCTATTATCGAAAACAGGCCGATGAAACGAGCGGCGCTTGCCGACGGGTTTCCGCAGGCAAGCGACCGGAAGCGAATGGCACGTCGCGGTCGGATTCCTCCGAGCCCCGCGCGGGCATCTGGAGGCTTTGGACAATGGATCATCAGCATCACGGCTGCGCGTGCGCCAGTGACCCGGTGTGCGGTATGGAGGTCGACCCCGCGATCGCGGAGCACCACACCGCCCATGCCGGTGTCGAGCATTATTTCTGCAGTGCGGGCTGCCAGAGGAAGTTCGAATCCGATCCGGCACACTATGTTGGCGTGAAAGCTCCAGCGCAGGCAGTTGCGCCCCTGGACGCAATCTGGACCTGCCCCATGCACCCGGAGATTCAGCGTCCGAAGCCCGGAAGCTGCCCAATTTGCGGGATGGCGCTGGAACAGCTCCTGCCGTCAGCAACAGCAGGTCCGAGCGCCGAATATCGAGACATGCGTCTGCGCTTCTGGGTCGGACTCGCGCTCGCCTTGCCGGTATTCGTGCTCGAAATGGGCGGACATCTGACCGGGCTCCACATGTCGCTTGGCCGCGAAACGAACAATTGGGTCCAGATGCTGCTCGCCACCCCCGTCGTCCTTTGGGCCGGCTGGCCCTTCTTCGCGCGTGGTTGGCAGTCGGTGCGAAACCGCAGCCTCAACATGTTCTCGCTAATCGCGATGGGGACTGGGGTCGCGTGGCTCTACAGCATGGTCGCGGCGCTGGCACCGGCCATCTTTCCCGCCGCGTTCCGCGCTGCCGACGGATCGGTTGCCGTCTATTTCGAGGCCGCCGCGGTCATCACCGTCCTCGTCCTTCTCGGCCAGGTGCTCGAATTGCGCGCACGCGAGACGACGAGCGGGGCGATTCGGGCGCTGCTCGACCTGACGCCCAAGCTCGCAAGGCGCCTGCGCGCCGACGGCAGCGACGAGGAGGTCACCCTCGAAGAAGTTGGGGTCGGCGATATATTGCGCATCCGGCCTGGTGAAAAAATCCCGGTCGACGGCCTGATCACTGAGGGACGCGGAACGGTCGACGAATCGATGGTGACGGGCGAGTCAATGCCAGTCACCAAGGATATCGGGGCCGCGCTGATCGGCGGCACGATCAACCAGACGGGCGCGCTGCTGATGCGCAGCGAGAAAGTCGGGCGCGACACGATGCTCGCCCGCATCGTGCAGATGGTGGCCGATGCGCAGCGCAGCCGCGCGCCGATCCAGCGCCTCGCAGATAAGGTGTCGGCATGGTTCGTTCCCGCCGTCATCGCAATTGCCTTAGCCGCTTTTGCGACCTGGTCGCTGCTCGGCCCCGCTCCCGCTATGGCCTACGGACTGATCGCCGCCGTGTCGGTCCTCATCATCGCCTGCCCCTGCGCGCTCGGCCTCGCCACGCCGATGTCGATCATGGTGGGCGTGGGCCGCGGTGCCGAAGCCGGTGTGCTCATCAAAAATGCCGAGGCACTCGAGCGGATGGAAAAGATCAATACGCTGGTTGTGGACAAGACGGGCACGCTGACCGAAGGCAAACCGTCGGTCGTCGCGATCGAGGTGGCTGAAGGATTTGCTGAAGAGCAAATCCTGCGTATCGCTGCGAGCCTCGAGCGGACAAGCGAGCATCCGCTCGCGCATGCGATCGTCAAGGCCGCGGCCGATCGGGGTCTCGAACTCAAGGAGCCGTCGTCGGTCGATCAGCCGATCGGCAAGGGCATTATCGGCATCGTTGAGCAGCAGGTCATACTCGCCGGAAACGCAGGGTTCCTGGCGGACCATGACATCGATCTTGACGCGCTCGCAGGCACCGCAGACCGGTTACGCAGCGACGGCGCGACCGCAATTTTCCTTGCGATGAACGGCGTAGCCGCCGGAGTCATAGCGATAGCCGACCCGGTCAAGGAGACAACTCCCGACGCCCTCCGGGCGCTGCGCGAGGCCGGGATCCGCGTGATCATGCTCACCGGCGACAATCGGCGGACGGCCGAGGCGATTGCCCGCAAGCTCGGCATTTCGGACATCGAAGCCGACGTGCTGCCGGACCAGAAGAGCGCGGTCGTCATGCGGCTTCGGGCGGAAGGACGCGTCGTCGCCATGGCGGGCGACGGCGTCAACGATGCGCCCGCGCTTGCCGCTGCCGATGTCGGGATAGCGATGGGTTCGGGCACCGATGTTGCGATCGAGAGCGCCGGCATCACCTTGCTACGCGGCGATCTCATGGGAATCGTGCGGGCGCGCCACCTCAGCCAGGCCACGATGGGGAACATCAGACAGAATCTCTTCTTCGCTTTCGCCTATAATGTTGCGGGAATCCCTGTCGCGGCAGGTATACTCTACCCGACCTTCGGCCTCCTGCTGTCGCCGATCATTGCGGCCGGCGCGATGGCACTCTCCTCGGTCAGCGTCATCGCCAACGCGCTGCGGCTTCGGTTCGTTCGCATCTGACCGCAACGATCAGGGCATTCGACGCAAGAGACCCGTTCGGTGTGCAGGAAAGGTGTCAAGAATTTCGGAGGTCAGGCTAGAGTGTAACCTTCGCCGCGCCGCCATGGTGCCGTGCGGATTGCCCACCCGGCCTGCCAAAGCGTTGCGGTTCGCGCCGTCTCGGGCGCAATGAATCCCCATCATTCTCCGCCAATCCATCGATGATCGGGCATTCGGGCCGATCGTCGCCGTGGCAATGATCCGCAAGCGATTCGAGGGTTCGCACCATGGCTTCGATTTCAGTCATTTTTTCTTTCAGTCGTTCGATATGCCCAAGCGCGAACGACTTTACGTCGGAGCTGGCCCGGCTCCGATCGGCCCAAAGGTCGAGCAGACCACCGATCTGTTCTACCGTGAACCCAAGATCGCGCGAACGCCGGATGAAGCGCAGCCGGTGGACGTCGGCGTCGTCATAGTCGCGGTAGCCCGAATTGTGGCGGGCCGCTTTAGGGATCAAGCCCGTCTGCTCATAGTAGCGGATCATCTTCGTCGAGACGCCAGACAGTTTAGAGGCGCGGCCGATGTTCATGATGCCTCTCCCTCGGCCCTTTCATGGGACGCGATCACCGGCTGAAAGACCCTCAGCCGGAGTGCGTTGCCTAGCACGAAAATGCT
>JAUYQH010000117.1 GCA_030697365.1 Novosphingobium sp.
CATGCAGAAGGAAATCTTCGAGCAGCCGACCGTCGTCGCGCAAACCTTGCGCAGCTACATCCGCCAGGTCGACCAGTCGGTGGCGCTGCCGCAGTTCGATTTCGACCTGTCGGCGATCAACCGGGTGACGATCGTCGCGTGTGGAACCAGCTACTACGCCGCGATGGTGGCCAAATACTGGTTCGAACAGTTCGCCCGCCTGCCGGTCGATATCGATGTCGCCAGCGAGTTCCGCTACCGCGACCCGGTGCTCGAACCGGGCGGGCTGGCGCTGTTCATTTCGCAATCGGGCGAGACCGCAGACACGCTCGCTGCGCTGCGCCATTGCAAGGCGGCGGGGCAGACGATCGCGGTGGTGGTCAACGTTCCGACCAGCTCAATGGCGCGCGAGGCCGATCTGCTGCTTCCGACCCACGCCGGGCCCGAGATCGGGGTCGCCTCGACCAAGGCGTTCACCTGCCAGCTCGCGGTGCTCTCGGCGCTCGCCGCGCATCTTGCGGTCTGCCGCGGGCGCATGAGCCGCGAAGAAGAACGCGAAGTCGTCGGCCATCTGGTCGAGGCCCCCGCCGCGCTCAACGCCGCGCTGGCACACGATGCCGATATTGCGCGCATTGCGCCGCTCATCGCCCCGGCGCGCGACGTGCTCTACCTCGGACGCGGCGCGGACTTCCCGCTGGCGCTTGAAGGCGCGCTGAAGCTCAAGGAAATCAGCTACATCCACGCTGAAGGCTATGCCGCGGGCGAGATGAAGCACGGTCCGATCGCGCTGATCGACGAGGCGGTCCCGGTGATCGTCCTCGCACCCTCGGGGCCGCTGTTCGAGAAGACCGTATCGAACATGCAGGAAGTCCGCGCCCGCGGCGGCAAGATCGTGCTGATCTCCGACGCTGCGGGCTTGGCCGAAGCGGGCGAGGGTTGTCTGGCGACGATCGAGATGCCGCGCGTCCACCCGCTGATCGCCCCGCTGGTCTATGCCATCCCCGCGCAACTTCTGGCATACCATGTCGCAGTCGCCAAAGGCACCGACGTCGACCAGCCGCGCAACCTGGCGAAGTCCGTTACTGTCGAGTGACGGATGCGATCGCCATGCAGATGCGAAAGTGGAGGCATTAGCCGGTGCGGGTGACGGGCGGCTGCCACTGCGGAGCGGTGCGCTTCATCGCCGAGGTCGAGCCGCAGGTCGAGTTGCTCGAATGCAACTGCTCGCTTTGTCGGCATTCCGCCTATCTCCACCTGATCGTCCCGCACCAGCGTTTCGAACTGCTGAGCGGGGCTGACGCGCTGACCTCCTATCGTTTCGGCACCGGCGTCGCCGAGCACCTGTTCTGCCGCACCTGTGGCGTGAAAAGCTTCTACCAGCCGCGTTCGCATCCCGAAGCGTGGAGCGTCAATTTCCGCTCGCTCGACGAAGGACACGGGCTCACCGCGACGATTTGCGACTTTGACGGAAGGAATTGGGAAACTGCGCGCAAGGAACTCGGTTAGAGCATCTCCTCCCGCAGGATCATCCATACGCGCTGGCGCAGCGTAACCGAGGCGGCCGGGTCGGGCTGCCATCCGGCGGGCAGCACCAGCCGCCGTGCCGCGAGCCAGCGGGCGAGGATCAGCAGTGCCTCGACCGTGGCGAAACGCATCCCCACGCAGACCCGCGGGCCGCCGCCGAACGGCAGGTACTGGAAGCGATGGAGCTTCGCCTTGGCCTCGGGGGCGAAGCGGGTGTGGTCGAAGCGGTCGGGTTCGCGCCACAGCGCGCGGTGGCGGTGGATCACCCACGGCCAGATGGAAACGATGTCCCCTTTCGTGATTCGAACTCCGGCCAGTTCGTCCCCGGCCAGCGCCTCGCGGTCCCAGCGTGGCGCGGGAGGATAGAGCCGCAGCGATTCCTCGAACACTTGCTGTAGCACCGGCATTGCCCCGGCGCGCTCGGACGCGGGCAGGGCCAGCGTGGCCAGCGCCTCGGTGCGGCAAATCTCTTGCAATTCAGGCTGCGCGGCGAGGCAATAGGCGGTCCAGGCGAGCGCGTTGGCGGTGGTTTCGTGCCCGGCGACGTAAAAGGTGATCGCATTGTCGACAGCCAGCGCTGCTGCCTCTTCCGCCGGGAACTGGGCATTGAGCGCCCGGATCAGACCGCCGAAAAAGTCGTCGGCTCCGCCCCCGGCGCCCCGCTCGCGGACCAGCGCGGCAAGGGTCGCGTGCAACCACGCCCGACTCGCCCGCGCGCGGCGCATGGTCAGGGAAGGGTCGATGTTCTGCAGACCGAGCATCGTCGTGAGCCGCACCTGACCCGCGGCGGCGAGCATCGTCTCGATGTGCCGGGCTGCTGCCGGATGGGTCAGCCGCGAATCGCCGCCGAACAGCGCATCGGCGATGATCGCCATCGTCGTGCGGGTCGCCGCCACGGCGAAATCGAGGCGTGTGGTCTGCTGGGGCCAGCCATCGATTTCGCGTTGGGCCGCGGCATCCATCAGCCCCGCCATCGCCGCCACGGCGCCCGGTGCGAAAGTCGGCGCAACGATGCGGCGCTGTTTGCGCCAGTCTTCGCCCTCGGCCGAAAAAAGGCCATTGCCGAGCGAAGGCATCAGAATCCTGCGGACGATGTCGGGGCGCTCGTAGTTGGCCTTGTTGTCCAGCATCACCCGTTGCAGTGCGGCAGGATCGGTGACGATGTGAATGGTGAAGCCCAGCACCTTGCGCGTGCGGATCGGCACGTCGAAGGCCGGTTCGGGCCAGCCGTAGATCGTGTTGCGCAGCCGTTCGCCGAAGAAACCGCGCCAGGCCGGCGCCCAGTCGCGTGTCCGGCGTGGCTGGACGGGCACGAATGCGGGGGCGGTGGCCATAATGGTCGTCCTGACAGCGGCTGCGGATTTCTATCATCTCGCTCTCGGGTTTTACAGGACGATAACCTTTGCCCGGTAATCCCTTGCCCGGTGAGCACGCCCCGCAACCTTCCGACGGCATTGCCGCGCGACCTGCCAACGCTGGCCGTACTCGGCTTGAGCAACCCGGTCGACGGCGATTGGGGGCGGTTGCGCGGGTTGCAATATGCGAGCCTCGCCAAAGTCGGCGTGGTCCGGCTCATCTTCCACCTGGTGGCCGGTCTGATCGTGGTGCTGACTTATTCAAGAACGGTCGCGCCGTGGGAACTGGGCGCCTGGTTCGTGGCGCTTGGCGCCACGCTGGTCTACGGCATCCGGTTCGACCGCAGCCTGGGTGATGCCGATCGCCGCCGCATGTCCCGCGAGGAGATCAACAAACATACAATAGGTTCTGCAACAACCGCGCTGGTATGGATTGTACCGATTGGGCTCTTCGTCCCCGCAGGATCCGATCTCGACCGGCTGACGTTGTGGACTGTGCTGGCCATGCTCATGACCGGATCGGCGGTGACTTTCGCCGCGGTCCCGCTGGGCGTGCTGGTGTTCAGTGCTATCGTGGGCGCCGCGGCGACCGCCAGCTTCGCACTGACCGGCGACTATGTCCCCGCGGCGATGGTGGTGGTCTATCTGGCCATAATCGCTGCCGGCACCGTGGAGTCGGCCCGCAACTTTCTCACCGCCAAAGTTGCCCAATCGAGCGTAGCCGAGAAGAGCGAGGTCGTTTCGCTTTTGCTCCGCGAATTCGAGGAAGGCGAGGCCGATTGGCTGTGGCAGATCGACACTTCGCGCCGGGTGCGCAGCGTCAGCCCGCGCTTTGCCTTTGCGCTCGGCCTCGATCCCGAAGATATCGGCGGCAAGCCGTTCCTTCAACTGATTGCAGGCCAATCGTGGGATACCGGCCAGTTCCATACCAGCCTCCACGACTTGTCCGAACGGATCAAGCGGCGCGAAAGCTTCTCCAACCTGCTGGTCCGAGTCACGGTGCAGGACGAGAACCGCTGGTGGGAGATATCGGGTACCCCCAAGCTTGACGAGAACGGCGTGTTCGACGGATTCCGGGGTGTCGGTTCCGACGTGACCGAGCAGCGTGAATCGTCCGAGAAGATCGCCTACCTTGCGCGATACGATACGCTGACCGGTCTGCCCAACCGCCTGATGCTGACCGAGGCGGTGGGCGAAGCGATGCGCTATGCCGAACAATGGCGGACGCGCTGTGCGTTCCTGATGATCGACCTCGACCGGTTCAAGGCGGTCAACGATACGCTTGGCCACGTCGTCGGCGACCAGCTGCTCAGCCTGGTCTCGGAGCGGCTCAAGCGGCTGATTACCGACAACGAACTGATCGGGCGGCTGGGCGGCGACGAGTTCGCGATCGTGATCCGCGATGCCTCGGACATGGCGCGGGTGAACAATGTCGCCGGCGCGGTCATCGAATCGCTGTCCGCGCCCTACGAGGTCGATCACCACACGCTTTACGTCGGCGCCAGCGTCGGATCGGCGTTCGGCCCACGCGACGGTACGACGGTCGAGACATTGATGCGCAGCGCGGATTTGGCGCTGTATCGCTCGAAGGATGAAGGCGGCGGGCGCCACTTCAGTTATGAGCCCGCGCTCCATGCCCACGCCGAGGAGCGCCGCAAGATCGAGTTCTCTTTACGCCGCGCGCTCGAACGGAACGAGTTTCTGGTCCACTACCAGCCGGTGGTCGATGCCATGCACGAGGGCGTGGTCAGTTTCGAGGCATTGCTGCGCTGGAACAGCGCCGAGCACGGCATGGTGAGCCCGGTGAAGTTCATCCCGTTGGCCGAGGACACCCGCCTGATCGTGCCGATCGGCGAATGGATCCTGCGCGAAGCCTGCCGCGAGGCGATGCGCTGGCCGGCGCACATCAAGGTCGCGGTCAACGTTTCGGGCGAACAGCTGCTCGACCCCAATTTCGCCGCGACCGTGGTCGGCGCGCTGTCGAGCAGTGGGCTGGCGCCCAACCGGCTCGAGGTCGAGGTCACCGAAAGCATCTTCATGCGCGACGGCACCACCGCGC
Source organism: Novosphingobium sp. (assembly GCA_030697365.1). Taxonomy (GTDB): domain Bacteria; phylum Pseudomonadota; class Alphaproteobacteria; order Sphingomonadales; family Sphingomonadaceae; genus Novosphingobium. The sequence goes on from JAUYQH010000117.1 coordinate 4,918, forward strand.
AGCACACGCTAGAACAGATTATCGCGCTGGGTTGCGGGATCGCGCTCGACGACTTCGGGACCGGCTATTCTTCGCTCGGCTATCTGCGCAAGGTCCGTTTCTCGACGATCAAGGTCGATCGCAGCTTCGTTCAGGGCGCGGCCAAAAACTCGGCCGAAAGCCTCGCGATCATCCGCGCGGTGGTGGCGATGGCCGACAGCCTCGACATGAGCACGACCGCCGAAGGGGTGGAAACCGAAGCCGAGCTGGAAATGGTCCGCAAGCTGGGCTGCAAGAAGATCCAGGGCTTCTATTTTGGCCGCCCGATGATCGCCGCCGATGCCCGCGCGCTGTTCGCGCCGGCGGGGTTTCAGCGCGGGGCAGCCTAGCTAGACCAGGCGAACCGGTCCCGGATTCTTCGAGACCTGGCTATCGCCGGTCAGCAGGAGAATGCCCTCGACCGTCGCCTGGGCGATCAGGATGCGATCGAACGGGTCCTTGTGCAGTGCCGGCAGGCTTTCGATGGCAACCAAGTGCTCGCTGTTGACAGGCAATTCGCCATAGCCATTGTCGAGCAAACCCCGGCGGAGGATGAGGCGCCGGGCACGACGTCGCGCTTCCGGACGCGGCCAATCCGGCTTGGCGCGGACTCCCAAACCGTCCCCCCCCTGATCGCCGTCTTGCGCTTTTGCCCGCAATCGTCGACGTCTTGTTTCCACTTGGGAGCCTGTCCGATGAGCGCGTTGTACCTGCCCCGTATCGTGCGCGCCCGTGGCGGGGCGCTGGGCGATCTGCCTGCGGCAATGGCGCAATGCGGGCTGGGCCGGGCGCTGGTCGTCACCGATCGCTTTCTGCTCGAGAGTGGGCCGGTCGAGCGGCTTCTGGCGATCCTTGATGAGGCTGGGATGGCTGCCACCGTGTTCGCCGACACAGTTTCCGATCCGACCGTCGCCGTGGTCGATGCCGCGCTCGACGTGCTGGCGGGCGGGGGCTTCGATTGCGTGATCGGGTTCGGCGGAGGCAGCCCGATCGACACCGCCAAGGCGGTCGCCGCGCTGGCGCTGGAGCGCTGCCCGGTTTCCAGCATGAAGGTTCCGGCGATCGTCGATACGCCGGGGCTGCCGATCATCGCGATCCCGACCACCGCGGGAACCGGCTCCGAAGCAACGCGGGTCACGATCATCACCGATGAGATCAGCAGCGAGAAGATGCTGTGCATGGGGCTCGCGTTCCTGCCGACGATCGCGATCCTCGACTACGAACTGACGCTGACCAAGCCGCGGCGGCTGACCGCGGACACGGGAATCGATTCGCTTACCCACGCGATCGAGGCCTACGTCTCGCGCCGCGCCAACGCGTTCTCCGATGCGATGGCGCTGTCCGCGATGCGGCTGATCGGTGCGAACTTGCGCCGCGCCTGCGACGAGCCGGGCGACCATGCCGCGCGCGAGGCGATGATGAACGGCGCGCACCACGGCGGGCTGGCGTTCTCCAACGCGTCGGTCGCGCTGGTCCACGGGATGAGCCGCCCGATCGGCGCGCTGTTTCATGTGCCGCACGGCCTGTCCAACGCGATGCTGCTGCCCGTGGTCACCGCGTTCTCGGCACCGGCCGCGCTGCCGCGGTACGCCGCTTGCGCGCGCGAGATGGGGCTGGCGGGTGAGGGGGAGGGCGACCAAGCGGCGGTGGCGCGGCTGATCGGGGAATTGCGCGCGCTCACCGCGCATCTCGGGGTCCCGACCCCGCGCTGCTACGGCATCGCGCCCGAGACCTGGGCCGCCTCGATCCCGACAATGGTCGAACAGGCGATGGCTTCGGGCTCGCCCGCCAACAATCCGCGGCTGGCCGAGCCCGCGGAAATCGCCGCGCTTTACGAGCAGGCGTTCGGATGACCGATCCGCTCGCCGGGCTGCCCGGCTACGCGCTGCGCCGCGCCGCCAACGCGATGATGGCCGAACTGGGCGAGCGGCTGGTGGGCGAAAGTCTGCGGGTGTCCGACGCCACGGTGCTGATACTGGTAGGCGCTAAAGGGCGACCGACCGCCAGCCGGATTGGCCAGACGCTCGATATCCGCCGCGCCAATATGGTGCCGCTGCTCGATCGGCTCGAGGCGGCGGGGCTGATTGCGCGCGAGCCGATCGACCGCAAGTCGCTGGCGATCGTTCTCACCCCGGCGGGGGAGACCAAGCTGCGCCGGGTGCGCGGGATCGTCGCGGCGTTCGAGCGGGAGTTGATCGAGCGGGTCCCGGCCGAACACCGCGATCACCTGCTGCCTGCGCTGGACGCACTATGGCGGGGCGCGGAGGGAGCTCAGTCGGCCCAGTAGAGCCGTTCGGGATTGCTCACCATCAGGCGTTGCTGGAGGTCTGCCGTCGGCGCGATGCGCGGGATCATATCGACCAGATGGCCATCGTCGGGGATCGCGTCCTGCATGTTGGGGTGCGGCCAGTCGGTGCCCCACAGGCAACGGTCGGGGTAATCGGCCACCAAGGGTGCGACGGCTGCGGCGAAAGCGTCCCAGGGATCGCCTGATGCGTCCAGCCGGTCGGGGCAGGTGGCCTTGAACCAGATGTCCTCGCGCGAATCGAGCAGGGCGCGGAAGGCGCGCATGTCGGGGCCGTCGGGGCCTTGGGAAACGTCGGGGCGCCCCATGTGGTCGATCACGAGCGGCACGCGGATCGCGTCCATGAACGGGCGCAGTTCGGCGAGGATATCGGTCTCGAAATAGATCACCACGTGCCACCCGGCGGGGAGGCGGTTGGCGACTTCGAGGAACTTGTCCTTGGGCGCTTCGTCGACCAGCCGCTTGAGGAAGTTGAAGCGGATCCCGCGGATGCCGCCGTGGTGGAGCGCCTCGAGTTCGCCCTCGGAGATCGCCGGATCGACCACGGCGACCCCGCGCGCGTGGCCTTCGGCATGGGCGATGGCGTTGAGCGTGGCGGCGTTGTCGGTGCCGTGGCAGCTCGCCTGGACGATCACGTTGCGCGAAAAGCCGAGCCGGTCGCGCAAGCCGAACAGCATCTCGGGTCCGGCGTCCTCGGGCAAGTACTTGGCCGTGGCGCTAAACGGAAAATCGGCTTGCGGGCCGAACACATGGCAATGCGCATCGACCGCCCCCGCGGGGGGAATGAATCGCGGCTTCGAAGGGCTATCAAGCCATGAGACAATCCGGTCCGAACTCATTCTAATTTCTCATCTTTTTCGTGTGTTCGTGGGTTCGTGTGAACAAACTTCCTCACACGGAGTCATGAAGACACGATGGAATGGCTTTTAGCCGAAAACGATCCCGTCCATCAGCTTCCGGGCGGTGCGTAACAGGGCGGCGGAGATTACCTCGCCTGCGGCGCTGACTTCCAGCACGCAGCTCATCTCGCCGGTCGGGTGCTCGACCGACAATATCTTGCGCGCCCCTTCGGGAACTACCGCCACTTCCGCCGCGGGCGAGCCTTCGATCAGGCACGCGGTCGCCACGCTGACCGCGCCGAGCACGCCGACCGAGGCGTGGGCGCGGTGGGGGATGAAGCTGCGCACGGTCACCGCGCCGCCATTGCGGGGCGGGGCCACGAGCATCATCTTGGGGACCGACTTGTCGCGCACGTCGCCCAAGTTCATCCGCGCGCCAACCGCCAGCCGGATCGCCTCGATCCGGGCCTTGAGCGCCATATCGGCGTCGAGCGTCTCGCGGTCCTCGTACCCGGTCGCGCCGACATCGGCGGCGTTCATCACCACGCAGGGCATGCCGTTGTCGATCAGCGTAACCCGCACACCTTCGACCACATCCAAAGCGTTTCCGGTCGGCAGCAGCGCCCCGCACGAGGAACCGGCAGTATCGCGGAATTCGAGCGGGATCGGCGCGTGGGTGCCGGGGATCCCGTCGATAGCGGCATCACCTGCATAAGTTACCGTGCCGCCGGGGGTCTGCACCGTAGTCACCGCGACCTGGCCGGTGTTCTCCATCCAGATGCTTACGCGGGTCTCGTCGCCGGTGGCCGAAACCAGCCCCCGCTCGATCGCGAACGGGCCGACGCCTGCCAGGATATTGCCGCAGTTCTGCGCATCGGTGACGATCGCCTGATCGACGAAGACCTGGAGGAACAGGTAATCGACATCGATCCCCTCGCGGGCCGATCTGCTCACCACAGCGACTTTGCTGGTCAGCGGATCGGCGCCCCCCATCCCGTCGATCTGGCGCGGATCGGGGCTGCCCATCACCGCGAGCAGGAAGGCATCGCGCTGCGCGATGTCGGCGGGCAGGTCGGCCTTGAAGAAGTAACCGCCCTTCGAGGTGCCGCCGCGCATCCACAGGCAGGGGGCGGATCTAGACATACTTCAGCCCCATCTCGGCCAGCTTCTCGCGCATCTTGTACATGTCGAGGCCGAGTTCGCCCGCCGCCAACCGCTGGCGCTTGTCGCCCTCGTTGGCCTCGCGCGCCTGCGCCGCCTCGAGCACCCGGGCGGCATCTTCGCGACGAACCACGCAGACCCCGTCGTCGTCGGCGACCACCACGTCGCCCGCGTTGACCAGCGCCCCGGCGCACACGACGGGCACGTTGACGCTGCCCAGCGTGGCCTTGATCGTCCCTTGCGCGGAAACCGCCTTCGACCATACCGGAAAGCCCATTTCGGTGAGGTCGCGCACGTCGCGCACGCCCGCGTCGATGATCAGCCCGCGGCAGCCGCGCGCCATCGCGCTAGTCGCCAGCAAATCCCCGAAATAGCCGTCCTCGCACGGGCTGGTCGGGGCGAGCAGCAGAACGTCGCCGTCGTGCAACTGCTCGATCGCTACGTGGACCATCCAGTTGTCGCCCGGCGGAGCGCTTATCGTCACCGCGCTCCCCGCGATCCGCGCGCCCCTGTAGATCGGCCGCATATATGCGGCGAGCAGCCCGGTCCGGCCTTGCGCCTCGTGCACCGTGGCCACCCCGCAGGCGGCGAGCCCATCGATCACCGCGCGTTCGGCGCGCTCGATGTTCCGGACGACGATGCCTGCCATGGCCACAACCTTTCCGCTGGTTCGTGCTATCGTTACGCGCGCGGACCGGTTGACGGAAGTCAACGCGCGAAGCGCCGCGAACTTGTATGCTTTGCATACTTTCTCTAAGACGGTGGGCAAGAGGATGCCAGACCAAATCGCCCCGACTTTGACGCTGATCGGCTTCGGTGAGGCCGGCTCAGCCTTTGCACGAGCCGCGGGTTGGGAAGGAGCGGTGCGCACGTGGGACGTTTTGCCCGAACGGCGCTCAGCGGCGAGCGCTGCCGAGGCGCTGGCCGGGTCGCCGTTGGTGCTCTCGCTGGTCACCGCCGACCAGGCGCTAGCCGCCGCGCAAGAGTACGCGCGGTTCCTCGCCCCCGGCGCGCTGTGGTGCGACATGAACTCGGTCGCGCCCCAGACCAAGCGCCGTTCCGCACAGGCAATCGAAGCGGCGGGAGGGAGCTATGTCGATGTTGCCGTGCTGGCTCCGGTTGAGCCGGGGCGGCTGGCGGTGCCGCTGTTGATCGCCGGAGCCGCCGCCGATAAGGCGAAGGCGGCCCTGCGCGATGCCGGTTTCACCAATCTGCGCGTGGTTGGCGCACAGGTGGGCAAGGCCAGCGCGATCAAGCTGGTGCGATCGATCATGGTGAAGGGGATCGAGGCCCTGACCGCCGAAATGATGATGGCGGCCCATGTTGCCGGGGTAACCGACGAGGTGCTGACCTCGCTCGACGCCAGCGATCAGTCGCTCGGCTGGGATCAGCGGGCGGATTACAACCTCGACCGCATGCTGGTCCACGGTGAGCGCCGTTCGGCTGAAATGTACGAAGCAAGCGAGATGCTGCGCGATCTGGGCATCAGCCCGATCATGACCGAAGGCACCGTGCAGTGGCAGGAAGGGCTGGGCCTGCTCGGCATTGCCGATCCGCCCGAGGGCCACTGCGCCAAGCTGGCGGCCATCACCGCAACGCCCGAATTCAAGAACGGGATCCAATGACCCAGATCATCGATTGCCACGGCCACTACACCGTGCTGCCCAAGGCCCACGACGCCTGGCGCGAGGCGCAGAAGGCGGCGTTCAAGGCGGGTCAGGCCGCACCGCCTTACCCAGCCATATCCGACGACGAGATTCGCGAGACGATCGAGGCCAACCAGCTCCGCCTGATTCGCGAGCGCGGAGCCGACATGACGATCTTCTCGCCACGCGCCAGCGCAATGGCGCCGCACGTCGGCGACCAGTCGGTCGCGGAGCCGTGGGCGCGGGCGTGCAACGATCTGATCGCCCGCGTGGTCGGGCTCTATCCCGAGGTCTTCGCCGGGGTGTGCATGCTGCCCCAGTCGCCCGAGGCGGAAATGACCAGCTCGATCGCCGAGCTGCGCCGCTGCGTCGAACAGCTCGGCTTCATCGGCTGCAACCTCAACCCCGATCCCGGCGGCGGGCACTTCAAGCACCCGCCGCTGACCGACGCGTTCTGGTTCCCGTTCTACGAGGCGATGTCCGAGCTCGACGTTCCGGCGATGATCCACGTTTCGGGATCGTGCAACCCGGCGATGCATGCGACCGGCGCGTATTACATCGCCGCGGATACCATCGCCTTCATGCAACTGCTCGAAGGCGACCTGTTCGCGCGCTTCCCGAACCTGCGCTTCATCATCCCCCACGGCGGCGGGGCGGTGCCCTATCACTGGGGCCGCTATCGCGGGCTGGCCGACATGCTCAAGAAGCCCGACCTGCAAAGCCACCTGATGAATAACGTGTTCTTCGACACGTGCGTCTATCACCAGCCGGGCGTGAACCTCCTCGCAGAGGTGATCGAGACCCGGAACATCCTGTTCGGCAGCGAGATGGTCGGCGCGGTGCGCGGGATCGATCCGACCACCGGGCATTATTTCGACGATACCAGGCGCTATGTCGATGCGCTGCCGATTACACCAGAAGCGCGCCACGCGATCTTCGAGGGCAATGCCCGGCGCGTGTTCCCGCGGCTCGACGCACAACTGAAGGCCAGAGGGCTATGAACCAGGACATCCACGAATACCTCGCCGAGTTGGAAGACATTCCCGGCACCCGCGTCTTCACCGCCAGGCGGGCGCGGCAGGGCTATCACCTCAACCAGTTCGCGATGAGCCTGATGAAGCCTGAAAACCGCGAGCGCTGGAAAGCCGACGAGCGCGCCTATCTCGACGAATGGCCGATGAGCGAGGAGCAAAAGCAGGCGGTGCTGGCGCGCGACTACAACCGCTGCCTCGATCTGGGCGGCAACGTCTATTTTCTCGCCAAGGTGTTCTCGACCGACGGCCTGAGCTTTGCCGAGGCGGTGAGCACGATGACCGACATGACCTTTCCCGAGTACCGCGAGATGATGCTGAACGGCGGACGGTCGGCTGAGGGCAATCGTTCGATCAAGGCCAACCGCGCCGCCGCAGGCGCCGCGGACCAGCAGGGAGGCTATTGAGATGGCCCGGATCACCGCCGGCGTGGGATCGAGCCACGTGCCGCTGCTCGGCGTCGCTGTCGATCAGGGCAAGACCGGGGACGACTATTTCGGCCCGATCTTCGCCGGGTACGAATGGACCCGCGAATGGGAAAAGCGGGAAAAGCCCGACGTCGTGATCCTGGTCTATAACGACCACGCCAGCGCCTTCGACGCCAGCATCATCCCCACGTTCGCGATCGGCTGCGGCGAGCGCTACAAGCCCGCCGACGAAGGCTGGGGGCCGCGCGCGGTGCCCGATGTCGAAGGGCACGCCGACCTCGCCTGGCATATCGCCCAAAGCCTGATTCTCGACGATTTCGACATGACCATCATCAACGAGATGGACGTCGACCACGGGCTGACCGTGCCGCTGTCGATGATGTTCGGCCAACCCGAGGCGTGGCCCACCAAGGTCATTCCGCTCGCGGTCAACGTAGTCACTTACCCGGTGCCGAGCGGCAACCGCTGCTGGGCGTTGGGCGAGGGAATCGCCCGCGCGGTCGCCAGTTTCCCTGAGGACCTCAACGTCCAGATCTGGGGGACCGGAGGGATGAGCCACCAGCTCCAGGGCCCCCGCGCCGGGCTGCTCAATCGCGAGTGGGACACCAAATTCATGGACCTGCTGGTCGGTGACAGCCAGGCGGCGCGCGCGATCCCGCACATCGAATACTTGCGCGAAACGGGTAGCGAGGGAATCGAGATGGTGATGTGGCTGATCATGCGCGGCGCGCTGGGCCGCGAGACCAAGTTGCTCCACCGCCATTATCACATCCCCTGCTCGAACACCGCGATCGGACACATCGTTCTGGATCCCGCAGAATGAGGATCGCCTTGGCCGGAGCCGGCGCGTTCGGAGAAAAACACCTCGACGGGCTGAAGAACATCGACGGGGTCGAGATCGTTTCGATCGTCAGCCGCACCGCCGAACAGGCCGCCGCGGTTGCCGCCAGATACGGCGCGCGGCACAGCTCGACCGAGCTAGACGACGCGCTGGCACGCGACGATGTCGACGCGGTGATCCTGTGCACCCCGACCCAGCTCCACGCCGCGCAAGCGATCGCCTGCATGGACGCGGGCAAGCACGTCCAGATCGAGATCCCGCTGTGTGATTCGTGGGCCGATGCCCAGGCGATCGTCGCCAAGCAACAGCAGACCGGGCTGGTCTGCATGGCCGGGCACACCCGGCGCTTCAATCCGTCGCACCAGTGGGTCCACAACCGGATCGAGGCAGGCGAACTCGCGATCCAGCAGATGGACGTCCAGACCTATTTCTTCCGCCGCAAGAACATCAACGCCAAGGGCGAGCCGCGGTCGTGGACCGATCACCTGCTGTGGCACCACGCCGCGCACACCATCGACCTGTTCGCGCATCAGGCGGGGCGGATCGTCTCTGCCCACGCGCTGCAGGGGCCGAAGCACCCGGTACTCGGCATCGCGATGGACATGTCGATCCAGCTCAAGAGCGAGCGGGGGGCGATCTGCACGCTCAGCCTGTCGTTCAACAACGAGGGCCCGCTGGGCACCTTCTTCCGCTACATCGGCGACACCGGCACCTATATCGCGCGTTACGACGATCTGTTCACCGGCAAGGAAGAGCCGATCGACCTGGCGGACGTGGCGGTGTCGAGCAACGGCATCGAATTGCAGGACCGCGAGTTCGTGAGCGCGATCCGCGAGGGCAGGGGTGTCCGTCGTCATAACATTTGGCGCAGATCGGGGCGTAGATTAGCGGAGGATCGGCCTCGTCTGGGGGTTGATGTTAGGCGGCGATCTTGCGGTGCTGCAAGCGCCGAAGTTCGATGGTCTGTCGCTTGATCCTTTCGCGCTGTTGGATGATGGTCGAGGCCCGGCCGAAGTAGGCGTCGGCGGGTGTCACGTTGTCGAGGCTCTCGTGGTAGCAGCGGTGGTTGTAATGCTCGACGAAGGCCTCGATCTGGACCTCGAGGACGCCGACCCGGCCGCTTGTCTGTGACGGGCGTTCCTGTGCCAGCCGTGGCCCAGTTCCCCGCTGCCTTTGACGCTCGGAACCAGACGGGTTCAACGCATGTTGCGCATGAACAGCACGGCCAGCGCGGCAACTGCGCATCCGAACGCGCACGCGGTAAAGGCTGCGGCAAGGGCGAAGACCGGCGGAGCGCGATCGAGCACCAGCAGGGCGATGCCGGGAGCGAGCACCGCGGGCAAGGTGTTGGTGAGATTCATGATGCCGAGCAGCGCCGCCCTTCGAGGATCAGCCGCAAGCATCTCGGCGACTAGCGCGGTGTCGACTGCCAGAAAGCCGGCGAGCGCGGCATTGAACAGCGCATAGGCGGCGATGAACGCGAACCAGCTGGAGGCGGAGCCAAGCACCGCCAGCGCCAGCGCGGCGGCGAGCGCCGCCAGGGCGAGAGGAAGGCGGCGCCTCCCGAGCCGGTCGGAAATCCGGCCGCTTGCCAGCGCCGCGAGCATCGCGAGCACGGTTGCCGCCAGCGTCAACACGCCGACACGCTCGCCAGTCGAGCCTGCGCAGGTGTGTTCGGCGGCGCCGAACTCCCCAGCGACGAAGACATAGAGATAGCCGAAGACGAACGTTGCGCCCAATTGCACGAGGAACCGGGCGAGCCAGGCCAGAGCAAAATTGCGGCGGCTGCCGCGAAGGGCGACAGGATGGGGCCCTCCAGACACTTCAGCCGAACGCCCTGCCGCGCGTCCAAAGGGCCAGAGCACGACCAGCGGCGCGCAGCACGCTGCCGCAATGACCGCGACGAAGAGAAACCCCCCCGAACCGTCGCTTGGGAATAGCCATGCCAAGGGGGCAACCGCGGCAGACGACAACGGAAGCGCGGCATTCGCCAGCCCCGCGATGCGTCCCTTCTCATCGTCTCGGAAGTAATCTGTCAACAGGGCGGACAGCGGCGACAACGTCGCGTTGAGCCCGATCTGGAAGCAGATGACCGCAGCCACAAGCAGCGGAAGACCGTCCGCCGCGGCGAGCAGGACATAGCTCGCCATCGTCGCCATGATGCCGAAGACCAGCGAGACACGGCGGCTTCCATTTCGGCGCATCGAGCGATCGCTAAGCGCCCCGGCGGCGATATTGGCGACGCTCGCGACGAGCGCCCCGGTCAGCAGTATCCGGCTGAGCGCCAGGGTTGCATCGTCCCCGGCCAACGCTTCCACCCGTCGGGGCAGGAGCAGGACCAGCAGCGGCATGAACGCAAAATGGGCGCCAAGTAGGGCGAGGCCGTAGCTCAAGTCGCGGGTTCTCGCAGAGCGGGCCCCGGTCGGCGGCCTCATCTCGGCGGTGGCCCGGTGGTTGCCCGCATGATCAGTTCGTGAGGGATCTCGAAGCTGCCCGCCGCGCGCTTGCCCGAAGCGCTTTCGATCAGCTTCTCGCACGCGCAAGCGATCATCCTGGCGGTGGGTTGGCGAATGGCGGTGAGCGGGGGAACGCTGAACCGCACCCCGGGGGTGTCCTCGAAACTGATCACCGACAGCCCTCGCGGCACTTCGATACCGCAGCGATCGGCCACGTGGAGCGTGGCAAAAGCCATTTCGTCGTTATCGGCGATGATGGCCGTCGGGCGCACCCGTGACTTAAGCAGCGGCTCGAGGACGGCAGCGGTGGTGCTGAAGTGAAAGTCACCGTCGAGCACGGTCGCCCCGTCCTTGCTGATACCGGCGGCGCGTGTCGCGCTCTGAAAGCCTTCGACCCGACGGCGAGAATTGCCATAGCCGGGCGAGCCGGCGATGAAGGTCAGCCGGCGGTGGCCGAGTTCGACCAGGTGGCGGGTCGCTTCCATCGCCGCGCCCCGCTCGTCCATGAAGATGTCGAGATGCCCGCTGGGCTCGCGCTGGCCGATGCGCGCGCACGCGATGCCGCGCTCGTCGAGCAGGCTCACCAACGCCTGGTCGTCGCTATGCGGGGGCGTCAGGACCACCCCGTCGGGGCGCAGCGACGCAATGACCCGTGACAGCTGGCGAGGGGCATCGTCGGCGCCGGCGTCGATCAGTTCGAAGACGAGGTGGTAGCCGTGCTTTTCGCACTCGGTCATGCCGCCGAACAGCATCTGGTCGACCCAGTCGTTGCCGCGCCCGGCCTCCCAGTTCTCGAGGGTCCTCTGGCGGTCGTTGATCGCTAGGATCATGAACGACTTGCCCCCGCCCATCCGCCGCGCCGACAGATTGGGGACGTAGCCGAGCCGCTCAATCGCGGCGTCGATTCGCTCGCGCACCGCCGGTTTGACGTTGGGTCCGCGATTGATCACCCGCGAGACCGTTTGCCGCGAAACCCCGGCTGCCAGCGCGACATCCTCGATCGTAACTGTTTTTCTGGCGTTCATGCTCTCTCCCGATGCCGGTCCTAGCAGCCAATAGCAAAATTGTGAACGCTCACTTTTTAGGATTGTGAGCGTTCACAAAAATGTGTAGGCACGTTTGCGAAACGCGGGACGAGCCGCGTGTTAGTGGGAGGTATGTATGCGCAAGGTTTCCGCAGCCCTGGTGCTGAGCTGCTCGCTTCTGGCCATTTCCAACACCGCCGCGGCGCAGGAGACCACCCCGCCGTCCGATCAAGCCAGTGCCGACGAGCGCGATCCGAGCGAAGCCGCCCGCTCCGAGATCGTCGTAACCGCCGACCGCCGCGAGCAGGTGCTGCAGGACTACGCCGGTACCGCTGCCGCCTTTACCGGCGACGAGCTCAAACGGCGCGGCATCCAGGACATGACCGACCTCAACGACGTGCTGCCGGGCCTGTCTATCGCGAACAACGGCAACAACATCGAAGTCTACATTCGCGGCGTCGGGTCGAGCAACAACACGGAGCTCGGCGATCCGGCCGCGGCGACCCATTTCGATGGTGTATACATACCGCGCCCGGCCGGCATCGGGAGTGCGTTCTTCGACATCCAGCGGGTCGAGGTCAACGTCGGCCCGCAGGGCACCTTGCGCGGCCGCAACGCGACCGCCGGCTCGATCAACGCGATCAGCTGGAAGCCAGGCCTCGGCGTGTGGGACGCGGTGGTCGAGGCCGAGTACGGCAACTACGACCAGGTCGTGGTCAACGGAATGATCAACGTCCCGCTCGGCGAGAAGGCCGCGTTCCGCATCGCCGGCCAGGCGCTTCGGCATGACAGCTATTACAGCAATGTCGGTCCGATCCGCGAGATCGACGTCGCCGAGAAGGAAGACAACAAGGCGGTCCGAGCGCAGCTTCTGTTCGAGCCGACCGATCGGCTTCGTTTTCTCGTGGCCGGCGAATTCATGCACGAGACCGGCACCGGCTATACCGGCACGAACTACGCCAACCCGCTCGGCAACGGCATCGATCCCGACGATATCAAGGATCCGCGCAAGGTGATCGCCCGCGGCTTCACGCCCGATCTCGACATCAAGCATTATGGCATTCGCTTCGAAGCGGGCTTCGAGACCGACGCCTTCACCATCGACTACATCGGCAGTTATCGCGACGTGGTCAGCAACTATGTCGCGGCGACGCCGATTTCGCCGTTCTATCCCGGCGTTCTCGATCGCCTGTCGGAACGGGACAACATCTTCACCCCGGCACCGGGCGATGTGATCAACGATCCGATCATCCTCCAGGAAAACCTCGACAACTTCTCGCGCTTCCAGTCGATCACCGACAGCCGCTCGCACTTTCACGAGTTGCGCATCCACAACGACGAGGGACCGTTCATCTGGAGCCTGGGCGGGCTCTACTTCCGCGAGGATCAGTACGCGTTTCTCGGCTCGACCGGCGACCGCGGGCTGTTCTTCCAGGGCATCGAGTTCAACATGCCCGACGTCGATGCCGAGTCCTATGCCGGATTCGCCGACGCCACTTACGAGGTCAGCGACCGGCTGCGCCTGACCGCAGGAATCCGCTATACCGACGACCGCAAGAGCCGCGAGGGCGTGGCCGCGCGCTATGGCCTGGCGCTGGGCGGGGGCAACTTCGAATGTTGCGGTGGGGTCCGCTACGGCACCGAAGGCTTCCAGTTCGCTGGCCGCGACCGCACTATCTTCAATCCCGACACCAGTGGCGACGGTGCGATCAGCGACGCCGAGGTGTTCAACTTCATCGCCAACGGCGTTGCCCAGTTCGGCATCCGCGACAATCTCGACGAGATCCTCGCCTTCGGACCCAAGGGTGGCAATCCGTTCCCGGTGGCGGGCGCGCCGCCGTGCGTCGACACGGTCTCGTTCGATTTCTTCTCTTGCCAGGGCTTCACCAACGGCGCGCCGTTTTTTAACAACCAATTCACCTACTCGGTGCCATTCCAGGGCCAGATCTTTCGCCAGACCGGCAAGATCAAGACCGACTTCGTCGATTGGCGCCTGCGCGGCGAGTTCGACATCACCGATCGCAACATGGTCTACGCGCTGGTCGCAACCGGCAACAAGTCGGGCGGGTTCAACGACAACCTTGGCGACACCGGCATCGCCCCGACTTATCGCGGCGAGAAGGTGACGCTTTACGAACTCGGCTCGAAGAACGAGTTCTGGCTCGGCGGGACCCGCGCCCGGATTAACGGCTCGCTGTTCTACAACGACTACAAGGACCAGGTGCTGACCTCGCTGCTGTCAGTGGCGCAGGCGGTCGAGTTCCTCGGCGGGCCGCAGAACGTGCCGCTGCCCGAGAACACCAGCCTCGCGCTGGTGGTGTCGTTCAGCTACAACGCGGCCGATTCCGAGATCTACGGCGCCAACCTCGAGGGCGGGTTCGATTTCCCAGACAACTGGAGCCTAGACTTCAACGCGCTTTATCTCGAAGCCAAGGTGGTCAAGGCCCAGCAGATCCAGGACTTCCGCTTCCAGGCCGACGTGGCGCCGACCGAAGCGGTATTCCAGTCGATCGACGGCAAGCGCTTGCCGCGTACGCCGAAGTACCAGCTCAACGCTTCGCTCAGCAAAGTGTTCGAGACGGGCAACGGCAGCTTCGACTTCGTCGTCTCGGGCGGATACCGCTCGTCGCAATTCATGACGATCTTCAACTCCGAGGATTTCCAGAGTCCAACAAATCCGCGGCTGCGCCTCAATGACAAGGTCGGCGGCTACCTCACCATGGACCTCGGCGCGGGCTATACGCATGGTGCCGACGGCAAGCTGCGGCTGGAAGCCTACGTCAACAACGTCACCGATGCGGTGCACGAGGCGGCGATCATCATCACCCAGTTCGACAATACCCGCTTCTTCACCCGGCCGCGCACTTATGGCGGGCGCGTGCGGCTCAAGTTCTGAGTTCACCGAGCGGCAGTCGGCGGCATTTGCGCCGCCGCCTGCCGAGCAAGCAACAAGGGACGAAGCCATGCTCCTTGCCCTCCTGACTGTGGCCGCTGTGCCTGCGACCGCAGTTGAGCCACACCGCCCGCCCGCCGGTTACGAGTTGGTCTTTGCCGACGAATTCGACGGGGGCAGCACACCCGATCCGCGACACTGGCTCTACGACACGCACCGCAATGCCCAAGGCTGGTACAACAACGAGAAGCAGTACTACGCGGCAGCGCGGCCCGAGAACGCGCGCATCGAGGGCGGGCGGCTGATCATCGAGAGCCGCCGTGAAAGCCTGTCAGCGGCTGGGCTGAGAGACTTCGGGGGGCAAAAATATACCTCGGCGCGGGTGATCAGTCGCGCGGCGACAACCTACGGCTTTTACGAAATCAGGGTCAAACTGCCGTGCGGCCGTGGGACCTGGCCGGCGATCTGGATGCTCCCGGCCGACCCGGCCGTGACCTGGCCCGAGGGTGGAGAGATCGACATTATGGAGCACGTCGGCTTCGATGCGGGCGTGATCCACCATTCGGTCCACACCAAAGCGTTCAACTTCGCCCGCGGTACCCAGCAGACCGCCAGCCACAAGCTGCCCGGTGCCTGCACCGGATTCCATCGTTACCAGCTGCTGTGGACCCCGACCCGGCTGGTCTTTGGGGTCGATGATGCGCCCAGGTTCCTGTTCGACAAGAAACGGACTGGCCGCGATCGCTGGCCGTTCGATCAGGCGATGAACCTGCTCCTCAACGTCGCAGTGGGTGGCGATTGGGGGGGGCGCAAGGGCATCGACGATGCTGCACTTCCGGCGCGGATGGAGATCGACTACGTGCGGGTGTATCAGCCGCGGAAGCCGGCGAAGTGAAGCTGCGGTTGGTCCTCGCCGCCACGCTCCTGCCGCTCTCGGCCTGCGCGACCGTGCCCGCGCCGGCTCCTGCCGCGGCGGCGGGGGACGAAGCGGTGGTTATCGCTTCCTTGGTCGCGCGCATGTCGCTGGAGCGCAAGGTTGCGCAGTTGATCATGCCCGACATAGCGTCGATCACGCCCGCCGACATGCGCTCCTATCGCTTCGGATCGATCCTCAATGGCGGGAACAGCGGGCCGGGCGGCAACGACAAGGCTCCCCCGGCGGCCTGGCTAGCGCTGGCGGATACCTATTGGGAAGCGTCGACCGCGCCGCTTCCCGGCGACGAGCCGGCGATCCCCGCCTTGTGGGCGACCGACGCGGTCCACGGGCACAGCAATCTCGGCGCGGCGACGCTGTTCCCGCACAACATCGGCCTGGGCGCGGCCCGCGATCCCGCGCTCGTGCAGCGCATCGGGGCCACCACCGCGGCCGAGATCGCGACGACCGGAATCGACTGGACCTTCGCTCCGACGCTGGCGGTCGCCACCGACGACCGCTGGGGCCGAACCTACGAGAGCTTCTCCGAGGACCCTGCGACCGTATCGGCGCTCGGCGAGGCGATGATCCGAGGCTTGCAGGGCGATCCGCGCTCCCCCGGGTTTCTCGGGCAGGCGCGGGTCATCGCCACGGCCAAGCATTTCTTCGCCGACGGCGGCACCGGCGGCAAGGACCGCGGCGACGCCGTCGGCGACCTTGGCAAGCTCAAGCGCGTCCATGCCTCCCCTTACGTGCCGGCGATCTCAGCGGGGGTGCAAACCGCGATGGCCTCGTTCTCGTCGGTCAACGGCGAAAAGATGCATGGCAGCCGCGCCTTGCTCACCGACTACCTGCGCGGCGAGCTGGGGTTCGACGGGGTCGTGGTCGGTGACTGGAACGGCCACAGCGAGCTGCCCGGCTGCAGCAACGCCGACTGTCCGCAGGCGCTGAACGCGGGGCTCGACATTTACATGGTGCCCGAAGACTGGAAGGCGCTGCACGCGCGGCTGGTCGCACAAGTCCGCGACGGCACGGTCCCGCAAACTCGGCTCGACGAAGCGGTGCGCCGGGTGCTGCGGCTGAAGCAGCGCTACGGCCTGTTCACCAAGCCGCGCCCGTCGGCGCGGGCGCTGGCCGGCCGCTGGGAGCTGATCGGCGCGCCCGAGCACCGTGCACTGGCCCGCGAAGCAGCGCGCCGATCGCTCATCCTGCTCAAGAACGACGGGGTCCTGCCGCTCAAGGGCGCGGCCGACATCCTCGTCGCCGGCGCGGCGGCGGACAGCATCGCCCACCAGAGCGGCGGCTGGTCGATCACATGGCAGGGCGGCGGCGACCTGACGAATGCCGATTTTCCCGGGGCCACCTCGCTGTACGCGGGCCTCGCCCAGGCCGTGGCGGCCGGGGGGGGTAAGGCGATCCTTTCCGCCGACGGCAGATTCGCGGCAAGGCCCGATGCGGCGGTCGTTGTGTTCAGCGAGGACCCGTATGCCGAGTTCGTCGGCGACCGCGACGACCTGGCGCTGCGCGACGAGGAAGGGCTGCGGCTGCTCCGCAAGTTCCGCGCTGCGGGAATCCCCACGGTGGCGGTGCTGCTGTCCGGCCGGCCGCTGTGGATGGGCCGCGAGCTGGCGCTGGCGGATGCGTTCGTCGCCGCTTGGCTGCCGGGCAGCGAGGGAGCGGGGCTGGCCGACGTGATCGTCGGCGATGCGGCGGGCAAGCCGCGCCACGATTTCGCTGGCCGCCTGAGCTTTGCCTGGCCCGCGGGCTGCGAGCCGCAGAGCGCGGCGGTGTTCCCGCTCGGCTTCGGGGGCAGCTATGCACGTCCCGCGGCGGTTCCGGCGGGCTCGCGCGGTGCTTGCCCGCTGCTCAACCCCGACATGAGCCGGGGCCTCAATCTGTTCACCCGCGGTCTCGCCCCGGGCATCACCGCCAACGTCGACGGCGCTCGGCTGACCAATCTGGTCGGCCGCGGCGGCGTGGTGACCGTCACCGGCTTCGATGTCGCCGCGCAGGAAGACGGCCGCCGGATCGCCTGGAGCGGCGCGGGAACGCTGCGCTTCGCATGGCCGGCGCGGACCCTGCCCGCAGGCGGGGCGGTCGAGATGCGCTATCGGGTTGCGGCCGCGCCGGCCGGCGCGGTCGCCATCCAAGCGTGGTGCGGCGAGAGTCCCTGCGCGCCGCCGGTGGATCTCACGTCCTCTTTCGCGCTGGCTGCGGGCAAGGACTGGCGCACGCTGCGCCTGCCGCTCAAGTGCCTCGATCCTCGCCTCGGCGGGCTGGCGCTCTCCACGAGCGCGCCATTCACGCTCGAGCTGCAGTCGCTGCGCATCATCCCGCAAGCAGGCGACGACCGCTGCACCGATCCGTTCTGACCGGCTTTTTTCAGGAACACTGCCATGGCCTTCGTCCCCCAGCTCGCGACCAGCACCGATCCGCTGCCGATCGAGGAGGAGGGCCCGGCGATCGACGCTCCCGGCCTGCAGTATTTCGTCTTTGCG
>JAUYQH010000120.1 GCA_030697365.1 Novosphingobium sp.
CAGATAGGCCAAAAATCCGCGTTCGTAACGCGAAAGATATTTGGCGACGCGCGGCAACGGTCCCACCGCCGCGGCAAAATCGCCGCGCTCCTGCGCCGCCGAGATCATCGCCGGATGGACATAGGCCTTGCGCGCAACCGCAGGGGTATTGCCCAGCCGGGCCGCGACATGTTCCAGCATGGCTTTGAGCGTGGGTGGTTCGGGCGCATCGTACAGGAAGGAAAACGCTTCGACACTCGCCGACCAGGTGCGAAAATGCTTGGCGCTGAATTCATCACCCATCGCCTCGCGGATATAGGCGTTCACATCTTCTGACGCGACGGTGCAGACATCGCCATCCTCCTCATATTGGAACAAATGCTGCCCTGGCAGATCCTGCAGCCGCCTTACCAGCGTCGTCAGGCTGCGGTCGCTGATGGCGACCTCCTTTTTTGCGCCGCCCTTGGCGCGATAGCGAAGGCGAAGCGTTTGGCCAGTCAGTTTAGCGTGGCGCTGGCGTAGCGTCGTGGCGCCGAAACTGTTGTTCGCCGCAGCATATTGCTCGTTACCGACGCGCAGCGCCGCAAGGTCGAGCAGGCGGACAACAGCACCGACGACGCGTTCCTGACACAGGGTACGCCGCGCCAGATCGTCGGTCAGGCGGACGCGCAGCAAAGGCAGTGCGTGGCCAAAGGCGGCGCAGCGATCATATTTGTCGGCCTCGCGCGCCAGCCGGAAATCGGGGTGATAGCGATATTGCTTGCGCCCGCGTGCGTCATATCCCGTGGCCAAGATATGGCCGTTGGCGGCGGGGCAATACCAGGCATCCTCATACGCCGGGGGCAAGGCAATCGCGTTGAGCCGCGCGATTTCATCGCGGTCACGGATGATCTTGCCCGTGGTATCGCGGTATTTCCACCCATCGCCAACGCGCTCACGGGTGATGCCGGGCAGGCCGTCGTCGACATGGATCAGGCGCGGGGAGGGCATGGCGCATTAGCGCGCTGCGCCGCCTTTTGGTTCCACTTCAGCGCGCGTCGGGCAGCGAATGGCGCGCCGGAACCTGCGCCGGACGCGCCATCAACGGGCGCCATCCGGCCTCCTGCTCGCGGCGGCGGCAATAGGTCGACAGTCCGATTTCGAGCGCCAGCATCATATAAATGAAGGGCTGGAACGCGATGCCGACGAACAACGACCCGACCATATAGATGATATGGCCATGCTGAAGCGCGGTCGCGAGCGGGGCAATCCATTGCTCCTCGCCGCGCCGCGTTTTCAGATAGCGTCGGCGGAGCCGCTCCATCTGGGCAATGCCGACGATATGGAGCAGCAGCCACAGTGCGAGCCCCGGATAGCCCTGTTCGCCCAGCATCTCGAAGTAACTCGAGTGGTATGCGCGCGATTGTTCGTCATGTACGGTAGCGTCGGCATTCTGCGGCTGGTCGGGGTCGTAACCCGACCCCGTGGTTTCGACGCGCAGCCGGTTCTGGATATAGGCCTCGAACCCGCCGCCGAACGGATTTTCCTTGGCATAGTCCCAGGTCCAGGCCCAAACAGCGACGCGGGTCGATGCCGACTGATCCGACTTGTAGCCCTGAATCGTTTCCATGCGCTCGGTGAAGCTCTGCGGCAGGAACGGGATGGCTGCGATTGCCAGCAGCCCGGCACCGGCGATGTAGAGGAAGCGATTCTTGACCGCGCGCAGCGATAGCACCGCAAGTACCGCCAGGCAGACAAGGCCCGTGCGCGCCTGTGTCCCGATCGGCAGCAACATACACGCAATGCACAGCGCAAAGCAGAACAGGGTCACCCGCCAGTCCGAGGGAAAGATCGTCCCGTGGCGGCGGTACCACAGGATCAGCGGGATGATCGCGATACCGACGGTCGACATGATCGACCCCTCGTACAGCCCGTAATTTTCGTTGAGCAGCAATTGCAGCGTGCCATAGCCGCCACCGCCCGCCGCGGTCTTGATTCCGCCGGCGATCGCGATCGACGCGGCTGAAAGCAGCATGATCAGCGCCAGCGCTTCGATCCGCAGCTTGGTACGCAGGGTGAGCGGCAGGAAAATCGCCCAGATCAGCGCCTTCCAAACCCAGCTCCATTTGTCGGCTGCTTCGACCGGGAAATCGGCCTGCATTGTCGTTAGCCCGCAATACACAAGCAGCGCGACGAGCAGAAATTGCCGTCCCGACCAGCGCGTATCGCTTTTGTCGTCGGCGACCAGCCAGCCAGTGATCGCGAGCCCGAAGACGATCAGCGAAATCGGGATCGAATTGATCAGGAAATAGCTCAGCCGCTGCGGCGCGACGATGTCGATGTAGCAAAAGCACAGCACGAACAGGAACGGCTTGCGAAAACCGAGCCCGATGAAAGCAAAGAGAAAGGCGACGAACGCAATATCACGCATCGGGGCGGTCGTCCGCTTCCGCGTCGCGGCGCTGCTGCCACTGCGTGCGCGGGCTGACCTCGCGGTCGAGATCGTCGCGGTGCAGCAGGCGCCAGAGCGCAATCGCCATCAAGACGTGCGTCAACCCGATGGAAAAATTGTCGACCATGTTCGCTCCCGCTACGCGATCGGGGTTGACGCTGCGTTAAGGCTAGTATGTCAAAGCGCTAGCCCATGACCCGCATCCTACATGTCCTCGATCATAGCCTGCCGACGCACAGCGGCTATACCTTTCGCACGCGTGCGCTGATGAAGGCACAGGTGGCGAAGGGGTGGGATGTCGCGGGGGTCACCGGTGTGCGCCACCCTGAACCGGGACCGGACGGCGAGACCGTCGACGGGCTGACCTTTTACCGCACCGCGCCGATCGCCCCGGCGCGCGCGCCGATCCGCGAATGGCGCGAAATCGGCGCGCTGGCCCGGCGGGTCGAGGCGCTCGCGCGCGACTGGAGACCCGACGTGCTTCACGCGCATTCGCCCGTGCTGGACGGGCTCGCGGCGCTGCGCGTCGGCAAAAAGCTCGGCATCCCCGTCATCTACGAAATTCGCGCCTTCTGGGAGGATGCGTCGGTTGGCAACGGCACGGGGCGCGAAGGCAGCCTGCGCTATTGGCTGACCAAAAAGCTGGAGACGCACGCGGTGAAAGCCGCCGATGCGGTCGCGGTGATCTGCGCAGGCCTGCGCGGCGATCTGATCGTGCGCGGTATCGACCCCGCCAAAATCACCGTGTCACCCAACGGTGTCGACCTCGACCTATTCGGCGATCCTCCGCCGCGCTACGATGCGCTGGCAGACACGCTGGGGGTAGCCGCCGACGATGCGGTGATCGGCTATATCGGAA
>JAUYQH010000124.1 GCA_030697365.1 Novosphingobium sp.
TCTATGCAACAGGTTTGTCGTAGCATAGCAACAATGGTGCATGCGGCTCCCCTGACTCACGATATCGACCCAGCCGCGCCGGACGTGCGTTCGGGCTTCTGGCGTTTCGCGGTCCCCGAATATTACACGCTGGCGCTGGTCATCAGCGTCGGCATCGCGACCTATGTCTTTGTTACTGGCGATGCGCAGAGCGAGCGACTACTCACCCCTGCGCTCGTCGCGGCGATCATGGTCGCCAATCTGGTACCGGCGATGGCGCTGATCGTGCTGATCGGGAGCCGCGTCGCGCGCGCCCGCGCGGTACGATCGATGGAGGGCGGCAACGGCCGCCTGCATGTGCGACTGGTCGCTCTGTTTTCTTTGATTGCAGCCGCGCCGACGTTGCTCGTCGTGATTTTTGCGTCGCTGCTATTCCAATTTGGTGTAGATTTCTGGTTCTCGGACCGCTCGCGTGGAATGTTCGAGAATGCGGCGAATCTGGCTGAAGGATATTATCAGGAAAATCAACGCGATGTCGGCGACAACACCATTGCGATGGCAAAAGATCTTGGTTCTTTTCTCGATCGGGCGTCGACCAGCGACCCTGCTTTTTCCAACTATTATTTCCAGCAGGTCGTCGTTCGCAACCTAAATGAGTCAGCGGTCATCGAAATTGGCGCGGACGGTGTTGCACGCACAGCGGCGGCAATCGATCCTGATGATCGCGCCGCTAACAATCGGCTTTCGCCCACAATGATTGCCCGCCTGGAAGCGGGCGAGGAAGTCGTCGTTGTGCGTCAGTCGGATCGCATTGAAGCCGCCTCCCGGTTGCCGGGCGCGGAACGGGCCTATGTCTATGCATCGCGCGACTTCAATGTCCCGGGATTTCAGCAATCGATTCGCGCCGGCACCGTGCTTGCAGACTATAACGCGCTGTTCCAACGCTCGCAGCTCTTACAGCTTCAATTCAACGGCGCCCTCTATCTCGGCTCGCTCTTGCTCCTCGCGCTCGCGGTGATCGCGGCCATCGTCGTTGCAGACCGTATCGTCAGACCGCTAGGCACGCTGATCGGCGCGACGCGAACCGCGGCGGGCGGCGACCTGTCGGTGCGCGTGACGCCACCGGCGCGCGATGACGAGATTTCGGTGCTGACGCGCGCGTTCAATCGAATGACCGAACAATTGGAAGGGCAGACCGGCGCGTTGGTTAGCGTCAACGAACAGCTCGAGGCTCGGCGCAGCTTTATTGAAGCGGTGCTCAGCGGCGTGTCGTCGGCAGTGATTTCGGTGGACGCCGACCACCGCATCCAGCTCGCCAACGCCGCCGCCGAGCGGCTGATCTGCCAGTCGGCTGATTGCTTGACCAGTCGCCCCTTGGCGGACGTCGCGCCCGAACTTGCGCAGCTGCTGATTGGGGACGAGCGCGAGGCGATCGTCCAACTCGCGCGCGTAAACGCCGAACCCGCGACGCTGGCCGCGAAAGCAGTAGCGCAAGGCGACGGCTTTGTCCTGAGCTTTGAGGATATTACCCAGCAATTGCTCGATCAGCGCCGCGCCGCCTGGTCCGATGTCGCGCGGCGCATTGCGCACGAGATCAAGAACCCGCTCACCCCGATCCAGCTTGCGGCCGAGCGGCTCCAACGCCGCTTTGGCGACAAGATCGAGGGCGACAGCGCGACTTTCAAGAAATTGACCGACACGGTGATCCGCCAGGTTCATGACATGCGGCGGATGGTCGATGAATTTTCCAGTTTTGCCCGCATGCCCAAGCCGACCTTCGGGGTCGAGGATGTCCGTGATATCCTGCGCCAGGCGGTGTTCCTGTTCGAGGTTGCAAAGCCCGATATCGCCTTTGCGGTAAAAACCCCGGACGAAATCGAGCCGCTCGTTTGCGATCGTCGTCTGTTGTCGCAGGCCATGACAAATATCGTCAAAAACGCTGTGGAAGCGATTGAAGAAAATTCCAAAAATTCGGAATCGACTCCTATGGGGCATATTGATGCCGAGCTGGCTGGCGGGCCGCACGGCGAAATCCTGATCCGTGTTGCTGACGACGGGATCGGCTTGCCGCAGGCGCGTGATACCATCGCCGAACCCTATATGACGACGCGGCAGGGCGGCACCGGATTGGGCCTCGCGATCGTGAAGAAGATCGTCGAGCAGCATTATGGCGAACTCGAGTTTTCGGACAATCCGGCGGGGCAGGGGACGTGCGTCACGCTGACGCTCCATCCTGACAGGCTGCAAGGAATGGCAGGGAAGGGCGACGAAACAAGCATGGGGTACGCAGAATCGGTTCCGGGGCGGATCCGCAACCGACAGGACAGAGAAGAACATGGCGCTTGATATTCTGATCGTCGACGACGAGCGCGACATTTGCGACCTCGTCGCCGGCGTCATGGAAGACGAAGGTTATGAGGCGCGTATCGCGTCGGACAGCGATTCCGCGCTCGAAGCGATCCGCCAGCGGCGGCCGTCGCTCGCGCTAATCGACGTGTGGTTGCAGGGGTCGCGGCTCGACGGGCTGGGCTTGGTCGAGGCTATCAAGGCGTTCGACCCGACGCTGCCGATCATCGTCATTTCGGGCCATGGCGGGCTCGATACCGCAGTCGCGGCGATCCGCCGCGGCGCCTATGATTTCATCGAAAAGCCGTTCGAGGCATCGCGCCTGCTCCATCTGGTGGCGCGCGCGACCGAAAGCGAACGGCTGAAGTTCGAATATGAGCAGCTGCGCGAAAAAGCGGGGCCGTCAGATGAGCTGACCGGGACCAGCGCGTCGATCAACAATGTCCGCGCGACGCTGAAGCGCGTGGCGGGGACGGGCAGTCGGGTGCTGATAACCGGTGCTGCGGGGGTCGGCAAGGAAGTCGCCGCGCGCGTGCTGCACGGGTGGAGCGGGCGTCACAACGCGCCGTTCCGCGTCATTTCGTCGGCGCGAATGGATCCCGAGACAGTCGAAACCGAATTGTTCGGGTCGGAAACCGACGACGGCGCGATCCGCGTCGGGCTGCTCGAACAGGCGCACGGCGGCACCTTGTTTCTCGATGAAGTCGCCGACATGCCGCTGACGACGCAGGGAAAGATCCTGCGCGTGCTGACCGATCAGAGCTTTACTCGGGTCGGCGGCCGCACGATGATCCGCGTCGATGTACGCATCATTTCGGGCTCGGCGCGCGACCTGACGACTGAGATTGCCGAAAGCCGGTTTCGCGAGGATCTTTATTACCGGCTCAATGTCGTGCCGGTGCATATTCCCCCGCTGCGCGAGCGTCGCGACGACATAGCTAGCCTGTGCGACCATTATATCCGCCGCTACGCCGCCGATCGCCGTGTGCCGCCGCCCGAAATCAGTTCGGAAGCGATGGCGGCCTTGCAGGCGCATGAGTGGCCCGGCAACGTCCGCGAGTTGCGCAATGTGATTGAACGCGTGATGATCCTGGCGCCAAGCGACCGGCTGGCGCGGATCGATGCCGACATGCTGCCGGGCGAACTGGTGCGGGGCGGCACCGACATCCTGCCCAATTCGGAATCGATCACCGCGATCCCATTGAAAGAAGCGCGCGAAAATTTCGAGCGCGAATATCTGCGCATCCAGATCAACCGCTTTTCGGGCAATATTTCGCGCACCGCGACCTTCATCGGCATGGAACGCTCAGCCCTGCACCGAAAACTGAAACTTTTGGGGCTCACCGAGAGTTCGGACGGCGAGGGGTAAAGGCTTTGCGCTAGACCTGACGCATGCTTTGCCGCATATTGATGCAAAGAAGAAGGTCTTAAAGCCGGAAAACCGGCGCATACCCGCGGTCGTACCGCCAAAAACAGGAGGCAAATGTGTCCGATAAGAACCAGAATCTCCAGGATATCTTCCTCAATGCACTGCGTAAAAGCAAAACGCCGGTAACGATGTTTCTCGTCAAGGGCGTGAAGCTTCAGGGCATCATCACCTGGTTTGACAATTTCTCGTTGCTGCTGCGCCGCGATGGTCAATCGCAGCTTGTTTATAAGCATGCGATCTCGACGGTGATGCCGTCGCATGATTTCGACCTGTCGCTGCTCGGCGGCAATCTGCGCGATGCGCCGGCGAGCAAGGGCAAGGCGTTGCAGGATGTATTCCTGAATGCGGTGCGAAAATCCGATGAATCGGTGACGATGTTCCTGGTCAACGGGGTGATGTTGCAGGGCGATATCGTCGCATTCGACCTGTTCTGCATGCTGCTTGAGCGCGAGCGGCAGGTACAGCTCGTCTACAAGCACGCGATTTCGACGGTGCAGCCGAACGGCCCAATCAACCTGACCGATAGCGAGCCGGACGCAGAAGCGGACAACGCCTGATCGCCTCGATTATTGACAGTCCAGAAGAAGTCACCCGCGGGGCCGCGGCGCTCCTCGTGGTGCCCGAATGGCATAGCCAGCGGCTGGCGCGCGACCTTGACGCGCGCGCCGATGAAGCGCGGGGACTTGCGCTGGCGATCGGGCTCGACGTCGTTGCAGTCCACACCTTGCGGCTGCGCCAGACGCGCGCTGCCACGCTGCTCGGCGTCGGGCAGATCGAAGCCATTACGCCCGACGTCGAAAAGCACGGCGTCCAGTTGGTGGTGGTCGATGCGGCGCTCAGTCCGATTCAGCAACGCAACCTGGAAACCGCGTTCGGCACCAAGGTGATCGACCGCACCGGTTTGATCCTCGAGATCTTCGGCGAGCGCGCGGCGACCGCTGAGGGGCGCATGCAGGTCGAGCTGGCGCATCTCGACTATCAGGCGGGACGGCTTGTGCGCAGTTGGACCCACCTTGAACGCCAGCGCGGCGGTTTCGGCTTTCTCGGTGGCCCGGGCGAAACACAGATTGAGGCCGACCGACGGATGATCCGCAACCGGATGGCGCGCATCCGCCGTTCGCTCGACGATGCGCGTCGCACTCGCCAGCTCCAACGGTCGAAGCGCCAGCGCGCGCCATGGCCCGTGGTGGCGCTGGTTGGTTATACAAATGCCGGGAAATCGACGTTTTTCAACCGCTTGACGGGAAGTGACGTCATGGCGGAAGATATGTTGTTTGCTACGCTCGATCCGACGATGCGCGAAATCCGGCTGCCGGGGATCGACAAGGCGATCTTGTCCGATACCGTGGGCTTTGTGTCGGACCTGCCCACCGAACTGGTTGCAGCGTTCCGCGCTACACTGGAAGAGGTGACGACCGCCGACCTGATCGTCCATGTCCGCGACATCGTCCATCCCGACAGCGACGCGCAATATGACGATGTTCGCGCGATCCTAAGCTCGCTCGGCGTCAATGGACCGCAGGACGAGGGGGAAGGCGACGGGGAAGGCGATGCGGCGCCTGCGATCCCGCAGATCGAAATCTGGAACAAGATCGATACCGCGGACGCCGATGGCCGCGCCGCAATTGAGGAGATGGCGGCGCGCCGTTCTGACGTCGCGGTCATATCCGCGGTGACGGGCGAAGGCGTCCAAGGCGCGCGCGTGTTGATGGCGGCGCAGCTGACCGCGCTGCACAAGGTCCAGCGGATCTACCTCGACTATCAGGACGGCGAAGCGGCGGCGTGGCTTCACGCGCGCGGTGAGGTCCTGGCCGATCAGCCTGAGGGTGAGGGGCATGTGCTAACGGTCCGGCTCGATCCCGCCGACAGCGCACGCTTTGAGCGGCTGTGGCCTACGGACGACGCTCCGACGCCTTGACCGCGACCCAATGGGATTCCTGTTCGTCGAGCGACAGGCCCGCCAGACTGCCGCCGGCGCGATCTTCCATGGCTGCAAAGCGACGTCCGAATTTGATGTTGGCATCGCGCAGCGCGCTTTCTGCATCGACTCCTAGGTGGCGTGCGTAATTGACGACCGCGAGCAGCAGATCGCCGACCTCTTCGTGGCGTTCCGCTTCATCGGTCGCGAGTGCAACTTCGACCAGTTCTTCGGCGATCTTGTCGCGCGGACCGTTAACATCGGGCCAGTCGAAGCCGACACGCGCGGCGCGTGACTGGAGCTTTTGGGCACGAAGTAAGGCCGGCAAGGATAGCGCGACACCCGACAGCGCGCCTTTGGGACCATCGGCGGCGCGCTCGTCGGCCTTGATCTGTTCCCATTGCTGGCGGACGTTATCTGTATTGCCGTCACCAAAGATGTGTGGATGCCGACGTTCCATCTTGTCGCAGATCGCGGTGGCAACGTCGTCGAAACCAAACAGGCCTGCGTCTGCGGCAATCTGGCTGTGGAATACGACCTGGAGCAACAGGTCGCCAAGCTCGTCGCAAATCGCCGCAGGATCGCCATCAGCGATTGCATCGGATACTTCATAGGCTTCCTCG
This sequence comes from Novosphingobium sp., assembly GCA_030697365.1. Taxonomy (GTDB): domain Bacteria; phylum Pseudomonadota; class Alphaproteobacteria; order Sphingomonadales; family Sphingomonadaceae; genus Novosphingobium. The sequence goes on from JAUYQH010000124.1 coordinate 6,296, forward strand.
ATCGTGTAGGGCGCGATGGTCGCAAAACTCTGGGCGAGATCCCATTCGCAGCCGCCGTCGGGGTCGCGTAATTTGGCCATCACTTTCAGCAGGCGATCGATGGGGGACTGCAGCATCGCGTCGGGCATAAATTTATCCGATAATATATATTATGTTAAATTATACTGCGCATGGGTCAAGACGCGACCCCCCTGCCGTTGAAATCATGCAAATTTGCGGCGATATGACAGTGCCTCGATTCAGGTGACCATCTGCCACGTCCGGATGACCAGAAACACCAGCCCGAAAATCGCAGCCCACGCCAGCCCCATCTTGAGCCAGTCGGCCATTGGCAACCGCCGCGCCAACAAGGAACTTACGACGAGCGTCAGCGCACCGACGAACCAGATCAGCTGTACTGCCGTATCACCGCTCATAGCTGAACCTCCAATCCGTCATAACCCGGCTCGACACCCGGCGGCAATTCGCCCGCCAAGTCGTCATAATCCATGGTATTGTCCATATGGGTGATGATCGCGCGCGGACTGCCGCATTTTTCGAGCGCCGCGAGCGTCATCGCCAGATGCGGATGCGTCGGGTGCGGATAGCGACGCAGCGCATCGATGACAAACAAGTCGACGCCCTGGAAGAAGTCGACCATTTCATCGGTAAATTTTGAAAAATCCGTGGCATAACCGATCTTGTGAACACCATCGCTGAAGATCAGACCGCTGGCCTTGATCGGCCCGTGCGGCATTTCGATCGCCGAAACTTCGATCGGGCCGATCGATTGGTGATCCAGCAAATCGATCGGATCGACCAGTGCTGGGTAACCGGCGTTTCCGGCGAAGGCATAGGTGAAGCGCCATTTGAGCGTGTCGAGCACATGATTGCGCGCATAGGCAGGCACGAGCGATCCGCGCAGATGCATGATCTGGCGCAGGTCGTCGAGGCCGTGGCAATGGTCGGCATGTTCATGCGTCCAGATGATCCCGTCGACGGCGCCAACCTCGGCATCGAGCAATTGCAGCCGCATGTCGGGACTGGTGTCGACGAGCAGCCTAAACCCGCCGAGCGAGATGAGGATCGAGGATCGGCTGCGCAGGTTGCGCGGATTGTC
>JAUYQH010000134.1 GCA_030697365.1 Novosphingobium sp.
GGGGTGTCCGGCGCTCACGTGCGGTATGATCCCGTGAACGTGTCTCAATGAGCTGCCTCGAAGCGGCCTCTTGTTTTTAGGGTCTCCACAGGATCTTTTTCCGCGGGCAATCAGGACGCCCGGCACAGTGTTTTGTTGGCCGTGCCGGGCGGCTGAGCATCGCAATCACGCGGAGCGCTTGAACTCGGCATCGAGCTCGTCGGCGCCGCTACCCATATCGAAGGCGAAGCCGTTGCCCTTGGCCGCGCTCTTGCGCCTGACGATGTCGGGAGCCGCGGCGGCGACTCTCTCCTGCATGCCGGCGACGGCATTCTTCGCCGGCTTCTCGACATGCGCCACCGCCCGAGCGGGACGGCGAGGCGCCTCCGCCGCCGACTGTGTCCGTGCCTGTTGATCATCGAGGCGGAAGTAACTGATGGTCGCCTGCAACTGCTCGGCCTGGGCGGCCAGTTCCTCGGCGGTCGAGGACATCTCTTCCGACGCCGACGTGTTCTGCTGCGTCACCTTGTCGAGCTGCTGGATCGCGGCGTTGATCTGGGCGGCGCCGGCATTCTGCTCGTTGGACGCCCCGGATATCTCGGCGACGAGGCCTGCGGTCTTCTGGATATCGGGCACGAGCTTCTTGAGCATCTCCCCGGCCTCCGCGGCAGCCTTCACCGTGTCCACCGACAGGGTCGAAATCTCGGCCGCCGCCGTCTGGCTGCGTTCGGCGAGCTTGCGCACTTCCGACGCCACCACCGCGAAGCCGCGGCCATGCTCGCCGGCGCGCGCGGCTTCCACCGCTGCGTTGAGGGCGAGCAGGTCGGTCTGGCGCGCGATCTCCTGCACGATCAGGATTTTCTCGGCGATGGTCTGCATCGCCGCGACCGCCTTGCCGACCGCTTCGCCGCTGGCGTTGGCGTCGAGCGCCGACTGGCGCGCGATCTGCTCGGTCTGGCTGGAATTGTCGGCGCTCTGCTTGATGTTGGCCGCCATCTCCTCCATAGAGGAGGACGCTTCCTCGGTAGACGAGGCCTGCTCGGTCGCACCTTGCGAAAGCTGCTCCGCCGCCGCCGACATTTCCTGGCTACCGGAGGCGACATTGCGGGTCGCCGAAATCACCTCGCTCACGACCTCCTTCAGCTTGCCCACCATCATATTGAGGGCGTCGATCAGGTCCTTGATCTCGTCGTTGGACTTGACGGTCGCGGTCGCACTGAGGTCGCCGGCCGCCACCGCATTGGCGAGGCCGAGTGCGCTGGCGATGGCCCGGCTGATGTTGAACACAATCCAGGTCGCCGCGCCGGCAGCGATCAGGGTCGAGGCTAAGAGCAACGAGATGAGCAGCAGACGCGATTGATCATAGATCGATTGGGAGTCACTTATCGCCTGCGCCATATTTTTCTTGGCGAGGTCCGTGACGGCTTGGAGCCCGTCCTGCATCTTCAGCCAGGCCGCGCGGCTCTCGGCTTTAATGACGGCGAGCCCTTCCTCCTTGCGATTCGCACGACTCAGGTCAAGCACGCGATTGTTGATGACGACGCTCTGATCCCATACTCCCTGTATCGAGGCGAGCAAGCGGTTGCCCTCCGCTCCGGATAGCAGGCGCGCCTTCTCCATCGCCCTCTTGGAACCATCGCGGGCTTTGGCGAGATTTTCCTCAGCTCCCTTGATATCTGCAGGATCGGTGTTCAGCAGATGAAAACGCAGTTCCCGCTGGATGCGGAGCTGTTCGGCCACAAGATCCTGCACGGCATCGCTGGTCGGTGCAATCCGCGTAGTGATCTCGACCAGTTTTCCATTGATGGCGCTGAGGGCGTTGATGCCCATGAACATGCCCACGCCGGACATTGCGAGCACAACAGCGAAGGTCGCTCCCAGCTTTACTTTCAGTGTCAATCTCATAGCCTAACCCCTTCCTTAGATACGGACGGCTTCCCGTCCTCCATTGTAAAAATTTTTCCCATGTCGGGGATAATGATGAAATCGTCGCCACGCTTGCCGATGCCGCGGATATATTCGGGCCGCCAGCGCATCCCGACCCTCGGCGCCTCCTGGATGGTGGCGGTCTCTATTTCGGTCACGTCGTGCACCCGGTCCGCGAGGATCGCCACGATGGTCGGCTCGCCGTCGAGATCGATCTCGATCACGACGATGCGGGTGTTCACGTCCGCCGGCGGCCGGTCCATGCCGAACATCACCCGCAGGTCCGCGAGCGGAACGACGCGGCCGCGCACATTGATGAGTCCGCCGACGAAGATGCGGGCGTTGGGCACCTCGGTGATCGGCACCACGTCGAGGATTTCGCGGACGCTTTCAGCTTCGACGGCGAAGATCTCGTCCTGAAGGCGGAGCGTGAGTGCGTTCATCATCCCGTCGACGCTCTTCGCACCGGCGTGCGCGTTCATATTCACGTGCAGGCTCATGCGGCCCTCCCAATGCGCTCATCCCGCAGCCGGCTCTCGAAATTCTGGCCGAAGTTCACGAGATGCGTGACGTCCAGGATCAGCGCCACCGTGCCGTCACCGAGGATGGTCGCGCCCGAGAAGCTCTCGACGTCGGCGTGAAGCTTGGACAGCGATTTGATAACGGTCTGGCTGTTGCCGATCACCTGATCGACCACCAGCCCGACGCGGAACTCGCCCGCCGACACGATGACGACCTTCTGGTGCGGGTCAGGTGGGGCCCTGGTCTTGAACAATTCGCGCAGCCGCAGGAACGGCACAAGGTTGCCGCGAATATTGAGAAAGTTGCGGCCGCTCTTGCATGCCTCGGCGTCGTTCGGAAGCTCTACGCATTCCTCGACCGCCGAGAGCGGGATCGAATAGCGTCCCTGGCCGACCCGCACGAGCATGCCTTCGATAATGGCGAGCGTAAGCGGAAGCCGCAGCGTCACCGTCGTCCCCTCGACCGGCTTTGACGTGAGATCGATGCTGCCGCGCAATCCCTCGATGGTGCGCTTGACGACGTCCATACCGACGCCGCGTCCGGAGAGGGACGTGACCTCCTTCGCGGTGGAGAGGCCGGGGTGGAACACCAACTGAAACAGCTCATGATCCGGCAACCTGGCGTCGGCGGCTACCAGCCCCGCTTCCTCGGCCTTGGCGCGGATGCGATCGATATTGAGGCCGGCTCCGTCGTCGGTGATGGAGATCGCGACTTCGGCACCGGTGTGGACCGCCGCGAGCCGCACCCGGCCACGCGTGGACTTGCCGGCCTTCTCCCGGCGCGCGGGCTCTTCGAGGCCGTGATCGATCGCGTTGCGGATAAGATGCACGAGCGGATCTGCCAGCCGATCGATTACGGTCTTGTCGAGCTCGGTGTCCTCGCCCGCGGTGACGAAATCGACTTCCTTGCCGAGATCGTTGGAAAGATCGTGCACGAGGCGCCGGAAACGGCCGAACAGGGTTCCGATCGGCACCATGCGGATGCCCATGGTGGTATCGCGCAGGCCTGCCGCCAGGCGCTCCATCTCTTCAGCGACCGCCTTGAGATTGGCGTCGTCGGAGGCGGCGGCAAGCTGGGATAACCGAGCTTGCGCGATGACCAGTTCGCCGACGCGGTCCATCATTTCATCGAGCCGCTCGGCCGGCACGCGCAACGAAGAACTGGCCTTCGGGGCGGGGCTGTTGTCTGGGTCCTTATGTTTCTCGATATCGACGACCCGCGCCGTCCCTTTCCAGTTGATATCCGGCAGCAGCGCCGCCGACGCCGGCGCCGGCGCCGCGGCCGGCGTCGATGCGATCGGCTCGATCGACAGCTCCATGTCGTCGCAGAGAAACATGAAGACGTCGTCGATCGCTTCACGCGGACGATCGGTGGTGAGCACGACGTCCCAGCCGAGATAGCAGACCTCCGGATCGATCGCATCGAGCGGCGGCACCGCGTCAGTCAACGCCGTGACCTCGCAGGGCCCGAGATCCCGCAACTCGTCGAGCAGCAACAGCGGATTGGCGCCGAGCACAAGCGCGTTTTCGTGAAGGCGAAATTTGATCCGCCAGGCCTGGCCGGCCGCGGCCATGGGTGAACCCGCGGTCGCGGCTTCGGCCACAGGGGCCACAGCGTCGCCAAAGCCGGTTTCGACGATCGTGCGCAGGTTTT
>JAUYQH010000137.1 GCA_030697365.1 Novosphingobium sp.
CCCGAAGAATGGCCTCAAACGATCAGGCTCAACACCACCGCACAGGTGGGCGGGAATTAATCGGAATGGTGGGCGGGATCAGTTCGGAATCCCGGGCGGGAATTCCTCGGAATGGCGGGCGGCATCAATTCGGAATCCGCACACGTTCTCGGGAATTTCGACTTGCGAGCCCAGAAAGTACTCCAGCTCCCCGCTGGCATCGAAAATCGGGGCGACCATGACGGCGTTGCGAAATGCGGTCCCATCCTTCTTGTAGTTTAGAATCTCGACCATTACCGGCTGGCGGCGGCTGATGCCGTTGCGCAGCATTTCGGTCAGCCACGGCTCGGTGCCCTCCCCCGCCAGAAACCGACAGTTGTGCCCGATGATCTCGTCGCTCCGATACCCGGTCAGCGTCTCGAAGGCTTCGTTGCACTCGATGATCGGATTGTCCGGCAAACGCGGATTGCTCAGAACCGCAGCGATGGGGCTGGACCCGATCATGAGGGACATCGACATGGCCGCGACCAGACTAGCCGATGGCCGAGTGCTCGGGAAGTGCCCTTTTGGTCATGTTGGCATCACGCACGTGTTCGCCAAGATGCGCGGGAGATCATGATCGCCGAACTTCTCGTCGTCCGTGGCAAGACTAGCGGAGTGTCCAGCAATGACCTTCATTCTAATGATACTTATCGGCGGCTTCGCGGTTGCGGTCGTCACCGCGCTTATTAGGGGGCTGGCGGCTTTCTTCCGCGACGCTGAGCACATCCGCCAACACGGCCATTCCTCGCAAGAAGCCTTTGGGGTGAAACAAAACCGGATGATGGCGCAGCGGGTCCTGTTTCAGGGCATCGCCATCGTCCTGATCGTGGTGTTGGGCTCGGTTGCCGGCCAGCAGTGATGCTGGCTCGTCTAATTTATCCATCAACGAAAAACTGGAAGAGGCCTTCGATGAACTACTTGTGCGGAGATTTCGATTTCTGTTTGGATGAGGAGAAAATCTTCGTTCCGGAGGTTATCCAAGATTCGATTCGCAACCTGATCCGCTGGGCGGGGGACGATCCCCATCGCGAGGGGCTGCAAGACACCCCGCAGCGCGTTGCCCGCGCGTGGCGGGAGTATTGCCAAGGTTACGACGAGGATCCCGGCGCTCACCTGTCACGAACCTTTGAAGAGGTAGGCGGGTACGACGAAATCGTGCTTCTCAAAGACATCCCCTTTCAGTCGCATTGCGAGCACCACATGGCTCCCATCACAGGTACCGCCGCGATTGCCTACCTGCCCGGGAACCGCGTGGTCGGGATATCTAAACTGGCGCGCGTGCTGCACGGCTATGCCCGGCGGCTGCAAGTCCAGGAACGTCTGACGGCCCAGGTGGCGCATTCGATCTGGAACAATCTTGAGCCCCAGGGCGTCGCTGTCGTGATCGAAGCGCAGCACGGCTGTATGACCGGCCGCGGCGTCAGAACCCACGGTGTGAGCATGGTCACCAGCCGGATGCTCGGTTGCTTCCTGGACAATGCGGACAGCCGCAAAGAAGTTCTGTCTCTGATCAACAAGCCCTGAACAGCGATGAAGTTTGCCATTATCGGCGCGGGCATGGCGGGACTTGCCTGCGCGGACGCGATCAGTGCTGCAGGTCACTCGGTGACCCTTTACGACAAGGGTCGCGGACCCGGCGGCCGCCTCTCGACGCGGCGGCTGCACACCATCTTAGGGGAAGTGATGATCGATCACGGGGCGCAGTACTTCACCGTACGCGACCCAGCGTTCAAGCGGCTGGTCGACACCTGGGCCAATGTAGGAATTGTCGCACCATGGCTCCCGGCCTCGGCAGATGCCTGGGTCGGCGTCCCGGGAATGAGCGCAATCGTCAAACAACTGGCGTCTGGTCACAAAGTGACGTGGGATCACCGGGTTACGGGCATGGTGCGCAAGGGCACCGGCTGGTGGCTGATGAGTGAAAACGCTGAAGACGGGCCGTTCGATGCCGTCCTACTGGCGATTCCTGCAGAACAGGCGGCCGTCATCCTTTCTCTCCATGATCTATCCATGGCGCGGGTCGCCCTTATGGCACGGTCCCAGCCTTGCTGGGCTGGAATGTTCGTGTTCGATCGTCCGCTGGACGGCATGCCATCGGTGATCCGCGATCGGGGCGACCTTGCCTGGGCGGCCCGCAACAACGCGAAACCTGGCCGGCCCGCCCCGGAGGCATGGACCGTCCAGGCCAGCCCGGCCTGGTCCAGTGCAAGGCTGGAATATGCGTCCGGCGAAATCGCCGAACTGCTGTTGGCGATCCTGACCGAAGCAACGGGAACCGCCGTTCCGCGGCCGGTAATGGCCTTGGCGCACCGCTGGCGCCATGCACTTTCAGCGGGAACCGGCGATGGTGCCTTGTGGAACCCCGATCTCAGGATTGGAGTATGCGGGGACTGGCTGCTCGGCCCCCGCGTCGAATGCGCGTGGCAATCGGGCCAAATGCTCGCGCAACGCTGCATCGGGTCGGACGGCATCCCCGGCGCGGCCAGCACGCAGGCGTGCGGATCATTCGAGGTGGCGGGGAAGCTCACATCCGGTTTTGCGGGCATCGACAGCGAGCTGTAAGTCTTCTGGTTGTCGGCCAATTACCTAGGCTCAGGATCTGGAACCGGCTCGCGTCATCGACGGCAGCAGCGAACGCGGCCGAGGTCTGCACACAATGCATATTGCGGACATGAAGGTGTGTGCGCAGCGATCGTAGCGGGTGTGGATGCGACGCCAGTCTTTGAGCCTGCCGAACATGTTCTCGATCGTGTGTTCATGATGACTCTCCAGTTCAGATTCCTGTTGAGGTATTTGCGGCATTGACGAGCCAGATGCGTTGGGATCCGACCTTGGCCAGTCGCCCCTTGATCCGGCCGCGGCGAAGCCATCCATAGACGGTTT
>JAUYQH010000015.1 GCA_030697365.1 Novosphingobium sp.
GGTGGCGCGCTATTTCGTCGAATGCTTCGAAGGATGGAAAGTCACCAAGACGATCTTGAGCTTCGGCACGCCTTACAAGGGTTCAGGCAACGCATTGGGTTTCTTGTGCAACGGCTTCGCGTGGAAGATCGGTCCCGTCCAGGCCTTCGACGGCACCGATGCGCTACGGTCGTTCGATTCGATATATCAACTACTGCCGACATATCCGTTCGTGTCTCTTCAAACCGGCGATCTCAAGTGGGTGTCCGAAGTCGACCTGCCTAATCTCGACCGCAAGCGCGCGCAGGCTGCCCATGCGTTTCACGAAGAGATCCGGATCGCGCAAGCGCGCAACGCTCTGCTGGACGAGTACGCGCGGTCTGGGCCCCAAGTTCGTCCGGTCGTTGGCACGGAGCAGCCAACGATCCAGTCCGCCGAATGGGATGGGACGAAGCTGTCTCTCCTCACGTCCCGCGAAGGCGACGATCAAGCGGGCGACGGCACCGTGCCGCGCGTCTCCGCCTTGCCCTTTGAACTTGGTCAATCAAGTGCTACCTATGTGCCGAACACGCATTCAGCCCTTCAAAGCGATCACGCGGCGGTGGGCCATATGCGCGGAGTGTTGACCGAGGTCGACATCGATTTGAAAACGTACCGGGCGGTTGTAGGAGCTTCGTTCGCGCTCTATCTGGAGGACGCGTACAGGTCCGCCGATCGCGTCCACATCGAAGTCGAAGTCAGCGACTACGTTCAGAAGGTCGATGGCGTCATCGAGCGCCTCGATGAACCGGCGGAATCGACGCCCATGACGCTCAGGCCATCCGGCGAACGATATCGTGGGGACGTGACGTTGCCGCCGGGGACATACCGAGTGAAGCTTTCAGCGGACGGCTTCCACCCGGTGGATGATGTCTTTCTGGTCACCGGCGAATAATTCAAGGACGTATGGCTGATGGCGCGAGCGCTCCGATGGGAATGGTCGATGATGCGGAACGAGTCCGTTTCCCCGCGCACCCTCCTTGGGCCGATGACACCGGGCGTAAGCGATTCCGATTGGGATTTCGCGTATCGCAAGCTTGTCCGGCTGCAGAAGTATGTCTTCGAGCTTCATGCGAAGCGCACGAACAAGCTGATCGAGGTCTCAGGGAACGTCGCATCGGAACACATCAAGGAAGTCGTCGAAGAGGTCCTCCGCGACTACGATCCCGATGCCGAATTATCGAACCTCATCTTGGTTACCGCACCGTTCCGATCGGCCGAAGACGGCGATGACTACGTCGAATTCAAAGGCAAGATCGCGACGGACTCAGCCATCGCGGTGAAAACGGTTCCTGTCGATCGCTATCCGGCTTTCACGTTCGAAGAATTGCCCTCGGTCGGCGAGCGTTTCCGCTTCGAAGTGGATCTCTCGGGGGCAGCCAACGGCCGCGAGCCAATTCGGTTCGATCTCCCCTCTGGTTGGACGATCATCGCCGTGGACGTCGACGTGATTTCCGCCCAATTGCGGTTCGCAGAAGGCGCGAATCGACGGAAGATCGTTCTGGAAAGCGACGGAAACTCGATCGCGGCGAGATTCGACGCCGAAGTGATCTGCGTTACCGACGCGGGAAACGTCGACGTAAAGGTGATCTTCAACTGCATGGGCCGTTACAGCGGGACGAGCGATGGCTCATTCAAGGCAGCGAAACTGGCTCCGATTGTCCAGACCGGATAGCTAGGTAACAGAGTAGACCGGATGGATGGGTGACAGTTCTCTGTCGGCTGGGAGGATCAGCCGATGCCTTGGCGAGAGAGCTTTGCAATGGACGAACGAGTGAGCTTCATCGCGGATCAGCGAACTGGGACCTGGACGATGACGGAGCTTTGCGAACGCTACGAGATCAGTCGCAAGACCGGGTACAAATGGCTGGATCGCTATCGTTTGGAAGGGGCTGCGGGGCTGGTGGAGCGCTCGCGGGCAGCTCGGGTGCATGGGCGCGCGACACCGCAGAACATCGTGGATGCGATTGTGGGGCTGCGGCTTGAGCGGCCGAGTTGGGGACCGCGCAAGATTGTGAGCAAGCTTGAGGCTCGCCAGAGGGATGTTGAATGGCCGTCGGCCTCGACGGCCGGCGAGATTCTCAAGCGAGCGGGGCTGGTTTGCAGCCGTCGGGTGCGGCGGCGTGCGCCGCCACGTTTGGGTCAACTCACGGTGCCGCAGCATTCCAACCACGTGTGGGGCATTGATCACAAGGGCTGGATACGACTGGGCGACGGCTCGCGCGCCGAACCCTTCACGGTGACGGATGGCTTCAGCCGCTATTTGATTGGCCTGGCGGCGACCGGCAGCACGCAGTATGCCGAGTGCAAGCCGCCGCTTGAGCGGGCGTTCCGTGAGTACGGCTTGCCGGAGGTGATCCGCTCTGACAACGGCTCGCCGTTCGCCTCGACCGGGACCACCGGCCTGACAGCGCTGTCGGTGTGGTGGATCAAGCTCGGCATACAGCATGAACGGATCGATCCCGGCCATCCGCAGCAGAACGGCAGGCACGAACGCTTTCACCTCACGCTTCTGGAAGCCATGCGGCCACCGCCGCCAACCCGTGCCGCTCAGGCTCGCCGGTTTGCGGCATTTGTGCATGACTACAACAAAGAACGCCCGCATGAGTCGCTTGGCCAACGCGTGCCTGCAAGCGTCTACCAGCCTTCGCCTCGCGCGATGCCAACGCAGCTCCCGGAGCCAGATTACCCGGCCGAAGCCGCGGTGCGCCAAGTCCGCTCCAACGGCGAGATCAAATGGCGAGGCGACTTCATTCACATTTGCAGTTCGCTTGCCGGTGAAGCTGTTGCCGTCGAGGAGACCGAGGATGGACACTGGCAAGTGCGCTTCTTCAACGTGCCGATCGGCATCATCGACCAGAAAACACGCAAGCTGCGGCGCTGCGCTAGCGCAGCGCC
>JAUYQH010000139.1 GCA_030697365.1 Novosphingobium sp.
GCGGTGCTGGCCGATGGCAGGGTTATCGCAGTGGGGACGATTCCGGAACTGCTCGCCACCGATCATCCGTGGATCCAGGAGTATTTCAACGGTCCGCGCGGTCGCGCCGCGAAGGACACCAAGGACCGCCTCGACGCGGGCCGCGCCGCTGCTCCGAGCCCGAAGGCCGTGGACAGCAAAGCGCCGGCCGGGGCATAGAGGGGGCGACAGGGGCAAGACGATGGAAACGCGGGCAAATCATCTCTGGGTGGGCATCGTCAGCCTGGCACTTCTGGCCGCGCTCGCGGCGGGCATCATCTGGCTGGCGCGGATCAACAACGCCGACCAGAAGGAATACGACATTTTCTTCAAGCAATCGGTAGATGGGCTCGCACGCGGCTCGCAAGTCGCCTTTTCGGGTGTGCCGGCAGGCCAGATCAAGACCATCGAACTGTGGAACAAGGATCCCGAGTTCGTCCGCGTGCGGATCAGCGTCGAGAACAGTATCCCGATCCTGGTGGGTACCACGGCCTCGATCCAGGGCAGCTTCACCGGGGTTTCTACGATCCAGCTGGACGGCGCGGTGCGCGGCGCCCCGCCGATCACCGAACCCGGACCCGAGGGCGTCCCGGTGATCCCGACGAAGGTCGGCGGGCTCGGCGCGATCCTGTCCAACGCCCCGCTGCTGCTCGAACGCCTGGCAACGCTGACCGAGCGGCTGACGTTGCTGCTGTCGGACAAGAACCAGGAATCGATCGAAGGCATCCTCGCCAACAGCGAACGAATGAGCGGCAGCCTCGCCGACAGTTCGCCCAAGATCGACCGCGTACTCAGCGAACTGCAACTGACGCTCCGCCAGGCCAACGAAACGTTGGGGAGCTTTGAAGCCGCGGGTGATTCGCTCAACAAGACGCTCGACAACAACGGCGATCGGCTGGCCGACCAATTGCGCACCACGCTCAAGTCGGCGCAGGGCGCGGCCGACGAACTCAAGGCGACACTGGGCGAGGCGCGCCCCGCGGCCAGGCAGTTGACCGAACAGACGCTGCCCGCAGCCGAGGCCGCGATGCGCGATCTGCGCGCGACCAGCCGTTCGTTGCGCGAAGTTACCGACCGGCTCAACGATCAGGGCGCGGGCGCGGTCATCGGCGGGCCCAAGCTGCCCGACTACAAGAAGTGAGAAGGCCAGGACATGAGGACAACGCCGTGATGAGGGCCGGAACAATTGCGCGCACCGCGCCGCTTGCCGTGCTGCTGCTGCTGGGCGGCTGCATCAGCTTTGGTCCCAAGGCGCCGCCGACGCTGTTCGACCTGACCGCCGAAAACCCCGCCCCGGCGGGCGCGGGGCAAAGCGGGACACTGGCCAGCGCGCTGGTGGTCGAGGTGCCCGATGCACCGCTCGAACTCAACGTAACGCGGATTCCGGTGCAGATCGACGCGTCGAACCTCGCTTACGTCGAGAACGCGGGTTGGGTCGAACGCCCGGCTCGGTTGTTCCATCGCCTCCTCGCCGAAACCATTCGCGCCCGCGGTAGCCGCCTGGTGCTTGAGAGCGAGCCTGGCACGGGTGCCAGCGAAGTCCTCTCGGGCCGCCTGCTTGCGATGGGCTTCGATGCGCCGAGCAATTCGGCAGTGGTCCGCTTCGACGCGATGCGCGCCACGCGGGGCGGGCAGGTTCAGGTCCGCCGCTTCGAAGTGGTCCAGGGTGCCTCGGCCAAGCCCGAAGTCCTCGGCCCCGCGCTCAACCGCGCCGCCAACGATGTCGCGCGGCAAGTGGCGGAGTGGGTGGGGTAGGCTAAGCCGCCCAACACTGTAACGGGATCATGGGCGCGCCAGCGCCGCGAACCGGGTGGCGGCAGCGAATGTCGCCAGCTTGCGCACCCGGGTGGCCTCGGCATGGTGGTCCCAGCCCCATTGCTCGGCCTGCCAGTCTTCCTCGAGGTTGCTCGCGGCGAACAGTGCTTCGGCGTCTGCTTCCGGCTGCAGCGCGGCAAGGCCGATCACCAGCGATGCGGCGAGGCTGGCGAGCGTCTGCAACGCTGCCAGCGCGAACGGGTCGAGCGTTTCGAGGCGGGCGCGCATGGTCGCCAGCGTCCCGGCAGGCTGGGGGCGATGGACGATCCCCGCGACCCGCTCGAAGCGGACCCCGTACTCCGCCTCGGCCGCCTTGAGCAGCGGCTCCCACACCGCCCGCTGGCGGGCCGCCAGCGGTTCGTCTGGCTCGGCGCGGTAACACAAAGTGTCACCCTCGGCGTAGGCCAGGATGCGGCGGATCGTGTCGTCGCGGGTGGGGCAGGCCACGTCGATCGCATAATCGGCCATGTCGCGCAGCACGAACCCGTCGGGATCGACAACCTCGCCCTGTTGGCGCCATTCATCGGCGAGCGCTTCGGCGAGCGCGCGGGTCGGAACCGCTTGCGGGACGCCGCGCGGGGTGCGCAGCATCCGGCCGTCGAGCGCGACTTCCCAACCGAGCGTGGTACGCTCGACCGTGGCGTCCTTCCAGAACCGCTTCATCGGTCCGGACTGCGCCAGCGCTGGGCGAGCAGCCGGGTGAGTACGAACACCTCGGCGAAACCGATCGCGACGAGGACGTAGCCGAACCAGCGTGGTATTTCGGCGAGCAGCGGAACCCGCCCAGCGGTGTGGAGAATGCCAGCCAGCAGTGTCGCCACCCCCACCGCACGGACCGCCTGGATCACTGCCCAGCGGCCGGCAGCTGGATCGCGTTGCGGGTCGCTCATGCCTTCGCCTCCAGCAGATCGAACAACGAGTCGGCATCCGTCGCGACGGCTTGCGCACCTGCCGCAGTCAGCTCTTCGGGCGGGTGATAGCCCCACGATACCCCGATTCCCCGGACCCCCGCGGCGCGGGCCATCGCGATGTCGTAGGCGGTGTCGCCGATCATTGCGGTTTCAACGGGGGTGGCGCCGACTGCTGCCATCGCCGCTTCGAGCATCGCGGGATGCGGTTTCGATGGATGGCGGTCGGCGGTCTGGAGCGTGACGAAATGTTCGGCGATGCCGTGGGTGGCGAGGCAGTGGGCAAGCCCCCGGTCGGACTTACCCGTCGCTACGCCGAGCAGCCAGCCCGCCGCAGAAAGCCGCGCGAGCAGGTCGGCGATCCCTTCGAACAGCGGCTCGTCGATCATCCCCGCAGTGCGCCGTGCGCGATAGGCATCGCGATAATGCGCGGCGAGCGCCTCGTGCTGGTCAGCCTCGCCTTCGGGCAACAGCTGACGCATGGCTTCGGGCAGCGAGAGGCCGACCATCCGCCGGGTCAGGTGGCGGTCGGGCGCGATGAGGCCCGCGGCGGCAAACGCCTCGTCCATTGCCGCACAGACATCGGCCTGGCCATCGACCAGCGTCCCATCGCAATCGAACACGGCCAGGCGCATCAGCGCTTGGGAGCCTTGGGAGCGGGTTTGAATGGTCTGGACGCAGATTTGGACTTGGGAGGCGCTTTGCCTGGCGGACCGACCTTGCGCGGTGCGGGTGCTTCGCCGCGACCGCGCCGTTCGCCGCGGCGTTCCTTGCGCAAGTCCTTGGCGTGGGCCTTGGCCGCCTGCTTCTTCGCTACCGCGGGCGGCGGCTTGAGCGGGGCGGGCGGGGCAACGTCGCCTTCGGACTCGGTGAAACCCAACTGCTCGAGCGTCGCGGCGAAATGTTCGGGCAAGGGCGCGGTGACGTCGATCATGTCGCCTTGCGGGTGGTCGATCACCAAGCGTCGGGCGTGCAAGTGCATCTTGCGGCTGACGCTGCCGGTCAGGAAGGCGAGCTGACCGCCATACTTGCCGTCGCCCACGATCGGGTGGCCGATCGCCGCCATGTGGACGCGCAGCTGATGGGTGCGCCCGGTCAGCGGCTGGAGCTCGACCCATGCGGCGCGGTTGCCGGCGCGATCGATCACGCGATACTTGGTCTTGGCCGGCTGGCCGTTCTCGACATCGACGTGCATCTTTTCGCCGCCGCTGCCCGGCTGCTTGGCCAGCGCGGCTTCGATCATCCCCTCGCGCTCTTCGGGCACGCCGACCACCAGCGCCCAGTAAGTCTTCTTCGCCGAGCGCCCCGAAAAGCGCTTGGAAAAGAACGCCGCGCTCCCCGGGGTGCGCGCGATCAGGAGCACGCCCGAGGTGTCCTTGTCGAGCCGATGGACCAGCCGCGGGCGGGGCTGGTCGTCTCCGGCGAAGGCATCGAGCAGGCGATCGACATGGTCGAAGGTGCCGCTGCCCCCTTGCGTGGCGAGGCCGGGCGGCTTGTTGAGGACGATCGCGGCGCGATCCTGCGTGATCACCATCGCCTCGGCGCGGGCGACCTGTTCGGCATCGAGCGGCTCGCGGACGCGCGGCTTTTTGGTGACGGGCAGAGCGGTGCCGGGGGGAACGCGCAGCACCTGCCCCGCGCTCACCCGGTCGGCTGGGTCGGCGCGCTTGCCATCGACCCGGATCTGCCCGGTGCGCGCCCAGCGGCTGATCGTGGCGAAGCCGATCTCGGGCAGGTTGCGCTTGAACCAGCGGTCGAGCCGGACCTGATCGTCATCGGGTCCGACGGTGAACTGGCGAACCGTTTCCGTCATGCTGCGAGCCGCATGACGATCAATCCGATGTACAGTGCAGTGAGTCCCGCCAGTACGGAAACGGCGGCATAGATGAAAGCGGTGCTGGCCTGACCGCGCTCGATCAGCAGCATCATCTCGAGGCTGAACGCGCTGAAGGTGGTGAACCCGCCGAGCAGCCCGACACCGACCAGCAGCCGCCACGTCTCGCTCGCTGCTCCTGAGCCTTGGCCCTGCCGCGCCAGCCACCCCGCGAGCAGGCCCATCGCCAGGCTGCCGACGATGTTGACGAACAGCGTCGCCCACGGAAACCCGCTCACCGCCGCGGGGCCGAGCAGCGCGGTCAGTGCGCGCCCGCTCTGGTAACGCAGCACCGCACCCGCGCCCCCGCCGAGCGCGACGAGGCCGGTGGCGGCGAGGGGTGAGTGGATGGTCATCAGCGGGCCTTACCCGCGCAACCGCGTTTGCGGAAGATGCCCGCTTGGGCTATGGACGCAGCGCGCGACACGCCTTTGCACGCTTGCCTTCGGGCGGGCGGGCTGCTAGCGGCGCGGGCGCTTGAGGGGCCGTGTCTTACGGATTCGGCCCTTTTGCTAGTTTTTCGCACAGGGTCTCTGCCGTCGCCGTCCGGCGCCGCATACCCGCCAGTCCGAGTCGAGGTACGTTCGCTTTATGCAAATCATGGTTCGCGATAACAATGTCGACCAGGCGCTGCGCGCGCTCAAGAAGAAGCTGCAGCGCGAGGGCGTGTACCGCGAGATGAAGCTGCGCCGCCACTTCGAGAAGCCGTCCGAGAAGCGCGCCCGCGAAAAGGCCGCCGCGGTCCGCCGCGCGCGCAAGCTGGAACGCAAGCGGGTCGAGCGTGACGGCGGGAAATAGACCGCTTCATTCTTGAAGCCGCCGCGTAAAGCGGCCATGACGAGGCGTCGGGCGACCGGCGCCTTTGTCGTTTCGGGGGGAGTTTTGCCATGACCGAGATCCACCGCGTGCCGCTCCAGCCGATCGCCAGGGGCTCGTTGACCAAGCTGTGGCTGGGTGTGCTGATCGCGTTGATGATCGGCGCGGGAATCGCCTGGGCTGCGCGCTCGGAGGGTGTGCGGGTTGAAACTTTGACCGCTGGCAGCGGGCCGATGCCCACGCTGACCGACGTGGTCCTGATCAACTACGTAGGCAAGCTGACCGACGGCAAGGAATTCGACAAGGGTGAGCGCGTGCCGATGAGTCTTGACCAGGTGGTCCCCGGTTTCGGCGAAGGCATCACCCGGATGCAGAAGGGCGGCAAGTATCGCCTGACGATCCCTGCGGGCAAAGCCTACGGGGCCGAGGAAAAGCGCAACCCGCAGACCGGCGAGGTGGTCATCCCCGCCAACAGCGAACTGGTGTTCGACGTCGATCTGATCGACTTCAAGAGCCGCGAAGAGATCATGCGCCAGCAACAGATGATGCAGCAGCTGCAACAGATGCAGGGCGGCGCCGGTGGACCGGGTGGACCGGGCGGGCCGGGAGGTCCGGGCGCACCGCCTCCGCCGCAATAACCTCCGCCTCGCTTGAAGCCCGCGGGGTGCGCTGCTAGCGCGCGGGCTTCGTATTCCCAACCGGCCAGGAAGCAATCATGTCCGTCGACAAGGCCACCGTGGCGAAAATCGCCTCGCTGGCGCGCATCCGCATGAGCGACGATGAGGTCGCCGCGATGGTGCCCGAACTGAACAACATCCTCGGCTGGGTCGAACAGCTCGGCGAGGTCGACGTGAGCGGGGTCGAGCCGATGACCGCGGTGATCCCCAACCATTTGCGCCTGCGCGACGACGTGGTCACCGATGGCCGGGTACGCGACAAGGTCCTCGCCAATGCCCCCGCGCCCGAGCACGGGTTCTTCGGCGTGCCCAAGGTGATCGAATGACTGACCTGACCAACCTCGGCGTCGCCGCGATCCGCGATGGGGTGGCCGCGGGAGAGTTTACCGCGCGCGAGGTGGCGGAAGGCTTCAACGCCAACGTCGCCGCCGCGCAGAGCGCGCTCAACGCGTTCATCGTCGCCACGCCCGACAAGGCGCTCGCCGCCGCCGATGCGGTGGATGCCGCGCGCGCATCGGGCAAGCCGCTGGGCAAGATGGCGGGCGTACCGATCGGGATGAAGGACCTGTTCGCCACGCAGGGCGTCCAGACCACCGCCGCCAGCCACATTCTCGAAGGCTTTGTCCCCGAGTACGAATCGACGGTTTCGCAAAAGCTGTGGGACGCGGGCGCGGGGATGCTGGGCAAGCTCAACCTCGATCAGTTCGCGATGGGCTCGTCCAACGAGACTTCGTTCTTCGGCAATGTCATCAGCCCGTGGAAGCGTAATGATGGCGGCAATGCAGGATTGGCGCCCGGCGGCAGCTCGGGCGGCAGCGCGGCGGCGGTTTCCGCCCGGCTGTGCCCCGCCGCGACCGGCACCGACACCGGCGGCTCGATCCGCCAGCCCGCCGCATTCGTCGGGATCAGCGGAATCAAGCCGACCTACGGGCGCTGCTCGCGCTGGGGCATCGTCGCTTTTGCCAGCTCGCTCGACCAGGCCGGGCCGATGGCGCGCGACGTGCGCGACTGCGCGATCATGCTCGAAGCGATGGCCGGGTTCGATCCCAGGGACGCCACCAGCCTCGACCTGCCCGTCCCCGCATGGGAAGCCGGGCTGAACCCGGATATGCGCGGGCTGCGCGTCGGAATCCCGCGCGAATACCGGATGGACGGAATGGACGCTGACGTCGCCAAAAGCTGGGACAACGGCATCGCCTGGCTGCGCGACGCGGGTGCCGAGATCGTCGATATCAGCCTGCCGCACACCAAATACGCGCTGCCCGCGTACTATATCGTCGCCCCCGCCGAAGCCTCGTCCAACCTCGCCCGCTACGACGGCGTCCGCTATGGCTTGCGCGAATTGCCAGACGGCGCGGGCTTGCAGGACATGTACGCCGCGACCCGCGCCGCTGGTTTCGGGGCCGAAGTCAAGCGCCGCATCCTGATCGGCACTTACGTGCTCTCGGCCGGGTTCTACGACGCCTACTACACCCAGGCGCAGAAGGTCCGCACCTTGATCGCACGCGATTTCGAAGCGGCATGGGCCCACTGCGACGTGATTCTCGCCCCCACCGCGCCAAGCGCCGCGTTCGCGCTGGGCGACAAGAGCGAAGACCCGCTGGCGATGTACCTCAACGACGTCTTTGCGGTTCCCGCCAGCCTCGCCGGTCTTCCCGCGATGTCGGTCCCCGCCGGGCTAAACCGCGAGGGCCTGCCGCTGGGGTTGCAGATCATCGGCAAGGCGTTCGACGAACAGGGCGTGCTCAACGCCGGACTGGCGATCGAGGCGCGCGCGAGGTTCAACGCCAAACCGGAGAAATGGTGGTGAGCGAATACCGCATCGAAGGCGCCACGGGCGCGTGGGAGGTCGTGGTCGGCCTCGAAGTCCATGCCCAGGTCACCAGTCACTCCAAGCTGTTCTCGGGCGCTTCGACCAAGTTCGGGGCCGAGCCCAACTCGCAGGTCAGCCTCGTCGATGCGGCGATGCCCGGGATGCTGCCCGTGCCCAACCGCGAGTGCATCCGCCAGGCGGTGCGCACCGGGATGGCGATCGAGGCGCAGATCAACAAGTGGTCGCGGTTCGATCGCAAGAACTACTTCTACGCCGATCTGCCGCAGGGCTACCAGATCAGCCAGCTCTACCATCCGATCGTGGGCGAGGGTTCGATCGACGTGGTGCTGGACGACAAGGATCCCGAAAACAGCATCAAGACCATCGGGATCGAGCGGATCCACGTCGAGCAGGACGCGGGCAAGCTGATGCACGATCAGCACCCCACGATGAGCTACGTCGATCTCAATCGTAGCGGCGTTGCGCTGATGGAGATCGTCAGCCGTCCCGATATGCGCTCGCCGGCCGAGGTGGGGGCGTACTTGCGCAAGCTGCGCAGCATCCTGCGCTACGTCGGGTCGTGCGACGGCAACATGGAAGAAGGCTCGATGCGCGCCGACGTCAACGTCAGCGTGCGCAAGCCCGGCGGCGAACTGGGCACCCGCACCGAAACCAAGAACGTCAATTCGGTGCGCTTCGTGATGGCGGTGGTCGAACAGGAAGCCAGGCGTCAGGTCGGGGTGATCGAGGACGGCGGCAGCATCGTCCAGGAAACCCGGCTCTACGATCCCGACCGCAACGAGACCCGCTCGATGCGGAGCAAGGAAGACGCGCACGACTATCGCTATTTCCCCGATCCCGACCTGCTCCCCCTTGAGCTCGACGAGGCGTTTCTCGCCGAATGCCGCGCGAGCCTGCCCGAGCTGCCCGACGCCAAGCGGCATCGCTACGAGAACGCGCTGGGGCTGAGCCCTTACAACGCGGGAGTGCTGACCGCCGAAGTCGAGACCGCGCGCTGGTTCGAGGCGCTGCTCGCCGCGACCTCCGCCAAGGCCGGCAAGCCTGAGGCCGAAGTCGCCAAGCAGGCGGCCAACTGGCTGATGTCGGAACTGTTCGGCGCGCTCAACCGCCTCGGCAAGAGCCTCGAGAACTCGCCCGTCTCACCAACCGCCGGGGCCGAGCTGCTCGGCCTCGTCGCCAAGGGGACGATCTCGGGCTCGATCGCCAAGCAGGTGCTCGAAAGGATGCTCGAGACCGGAGACGGGGCCGAAGCCATCGTCACGCGCGAAGGCCTGACCCAGACCAGCGACAGCGGCGCGATCGAATCCGCGGTCGAAGCCGTCCTCGCCGCCAACGCCGACAAGGTCGAGCAGTACCGCGGGGGCAAGGAAGCGCTGTTCGGCTTCTTCGTCGGCCAGACGATGAAGGCGATGCAGGGCAAAGCCAACCCGCAAATGGTGAATGAGGTGGTGCGCGCGAAACTGGGTGCTTCCACCGCGTAAGTATCGCATTTCATTGGCGGTTCAGCAGTGGCATGGTCTGTGCGCGATCCGCTCGAATCGCATGGGGCCAATGCCGATGAGGCTGATGCTGTCAGGACTGCTTGGTGTCGCGCTGCTCGCTGCAAGCACGCCGCCCGCGCACGCCCAGTTCGGCGGCCCGAAGGCGGATGTTACCCGCCCGGGGTTCGTGTTGCCCGCAGGTGAAGTGCGGATACTGGTGTTCCGGCCCGAGATCTCGGTCGGATCGCAGACCACCGGGGGGATGAACGAACCCAACGCCGAATGGACGCGCACCGCGCGCGCCAACCTGCTTGCGGCGCTGGCCCGGGCGCCGGTCATGCAGGGCAACCGGGTGACCCTTGCCCCCGACACCGCCGCGCAGGCCAATCCGCTGCTCGACGATTACACCGCGTTGTTCAAGACCGTCGCGCAGGCCGCGTTCAGCCACAAGATGTTCCCCGGCAACCGCCTGCCGACCAAGAAGAGCGATTTCGACTGGACGCTGGGCGAGGGCGCGGCGGCGCTGAAGCCGCTCGGCGGGGACTATGGCCTGTTCTTCTTCACCTATGATTCCTACGGCTCTACGGGCCGCAAGGTCGCCCAAGTGCTGGGGCTGCTGCTCGGCGGCGGGCTGATCCCGGCGGGGGTCCACGTCGGTTACGCCGGGCTGGTCGACCTCAGGACCGGCGACCTCGTCTGGCTCAACGCCGACACCGGGATCGGCGGCGATCCGCGCGATGCGGCGGGGGCGGACAAGCGCATGGCGCAACTGCTCGAAGACTTTCCGAAGAAGGCTGGCGCTGGCCCGACCGGAACGGTCAAGGTCGATGTCCCACCCGAGAAGGAGTCCGAACAGACCAAGGGCGAGCCGCAGCCATGAGCGTGCTTCATCACACCATGGCGCTGCTGGCGGGGGTCTCGCTGCTCGCCACCCCGCTCGCCGCCGCGCCCGCGAGCAAGCCGGCTACGGCTAAAGTTGTCCTGCCCCTTCCCAGCGCGGCCGGGTACCGCCCGCAGGACAAGCTCGAGGAAGGGCTGTGGTTCGAAATGGACGAGCAGGAACGGCAGCTGCGCCAGTCCAAGTTCCTCGTCACCGACCCTGCGCTCAACCAGTACGTGCGGGGAGTGCTGTGCCGCACCGTCACCGAGGCGCGCTGCGCGGCGACGCGGCTGTACATCGTCCGCACGCCCTATTTCAACGCGAGCATGGCCCCCAACGGGACCACGATCGTCTACACCGGGCTGTTCCTGCGGATGCGCGACGAGGCGCAGCTCGCTGCGGTGCTCGGCCACGAGTACGCCCATTTCGAACAGCGCCACACGCTGCGCCTGTTCAAGGATATCCGCGCCAAGACCGACGCGCTGAGCTGGCTCAGCTTCATTCCGATCCCCTATCTGGGGATGCTCAGCCAGATCGCGCTGATCGGCGGGATCTATTCGTTCAGCCGCGACATGGAGCGCGAGGCCGACGCCGGATCGCTGGTCGAGCTGGCGCGCGCCGGGTACGATCCGCGCCAGGCTTCGGCGATCTGGGAACAGCTCGGCGCGGAGAACGACGCCACCGCGAAAGTCCGGGGGCACAAGAGCCGCAAGGACAAGAACGGCGGGATGTTCGCGACCCATCCCAAGAGCACCGAGCGGATGCAGACGCTGCGCGACAAGGCCGCCGCCCTGGCGCTCACCGAGCCGGGGGCGAAGCGCGCCGCCGAGTATCGCGCCGCGCTCAAGGACTGGTGGCCCAAGCTGATCGACGACCAGATCAAGCTCCAGGACTTCGGCGGGACCGAGTATCTGCTCGGCACGCTGGCCGGGAGCGATGCGGCGGGCTGGACCCCCGAACTGCTCTACGCGAAGGGCGAGCTCTATCGCAGCCGCGGCGCGGCGGGCGATTTCGAACAGGCGGTTGCGGCTTACGAGGCGGCGATTGCGCAAGGCGGGGCGCTGCCCGAGACGTGGCGCGGGCTGGGGCTGGCGCGCTTGCGGCTGGGCCAGGCCGAGGCCGGTCGCGCGGCGCTGAAGGATTATCTGGGCAAGCGGCCCGATGCCGAGGATGCCCTGATCCTCGCGTCGATGGCGCAAGGGGCATGAGGATGCGCCTCCGCCTCGCCGCTGCCGCGCTGTTGCTCACCCCGCTCGCCGCCCCGCCCCCCGCCGCCGCGCAGTTCGTGTTTTCCACGCCGTGGAAAATCGTCCGCGCGGGCGAGGTGCGCAAGGTCGGCACCGACGAGATGCTGGTGACCGCGGTCGGCGACTGGAACCGCTCGACCCAGAGCCAGCTCAGGCGCAACGAGAGCTGGACCCAGCACGGGACCGGGCTCGACGACCTGGCGTTCTATGGTGGCATCGCCAAGGGCAAGCCGCTATTCCGCCAGCGCGACAAGAAGAAGGACCCGCTGCCCAAGTTCGATCCGGCGATGCTCCCCACCGACATCGCCGAATGGTTCGAGAACTCGGCGCGGATCGCGCTGAACAGCGCGGTGTTCGATGTCGTCGCGGTGCGCCCCGCGACGCTGGCGGGGGCAAACGGGATCGAGATGGATTTCACTTATGCAAGCGAGGGGGACAACCTTGAGCGTCAAGGTACCGCCCGCGCCGCGGTGGTCGGTGGAAAACTGTATGTGATCAGCTACGATGCCCCGAAAATCCACTACTTCAGAGCGGGTCTGCCGACCGCGCTGGCGATCATGAATTCGGCGCGGGTGGTGGCGAAGGGGAAGTAAGCAGCAAACCCTGCGCCCACTCGATCTCCGTCGCCCCTGCGAAGGCAGGGGCCCGGATGACCTCGCGTCCACGCGAACCGATCGCGGCCGGAGAGCTTATCCAGGCCCCTGCCTTCGCAGGGGCGGCGGGTCCCTCTTTAGCTTGCGGGCCTCAACCCGCCCTTGTTCCGTTCATCGCCATCGCGCCAAAGGCGCCGGCGTTGATGGTGCCGGTCAGCGTATCGCCGTCGATCGTCGCATTGCCCTCCAGCGTCATCGGCATCGGCACGGTCATATCCATCTTCCAGGTCAGCGTGTTGCCGTCGACCTTGCCGTCCTTGACGTCCATCGATCCCATCGCTCCTGCATTCTGGCCGGTGAAGGTGTCGCCATCGACATTAACGGTGAACTTGGACTTCTGGTCGCCCATCGGGGTCTTGGTCACGCAATCGTAGGTTCCGGCAACGCTCATCGTTTCTCTCCCGATGGGGTGGTGGTGGAGGCCCGTTTCAGTCGCTACCGACACGCGTGTCAACAGGCGCGTACTCGATGGGCAAGCCAAGGACCTTCAGCTGTGGGTCGATCACCTTGCGGTCGCCGACCACCACATAGACCAGATCGTCCGCCCCCAGATAAGTCATCGCCGCGGCATCGAGCGCCTTGGCGTCGAAGCCGCGGTAAAGTGCGGGCAATCGGGTGACGTAGTCGTCGGGCCGGCCAAGGCGATCGTTGAGGACGATTGCCGAGAGAATCTGCGCCATCGTCTCATAGCGGTTGGGCAGGCCGCGGATGTTGCCGTCGGTGACCCGCTGGAGTTCCTCGGCGTTGACCGGCTTCTGGCCGGTAGCGAGAGCCTTCATCTGGGCGATCAGCAGCTTGAGCGAATCGCCGGTGCGGTCGCTCTGCACCGGCGCGGTGATCGTGAAGCTGCGCCCGCCCAAGGGCCGCGGCACCGAGCTGCGCACGCCATAGCTCCACCCTTTGTCCTCGCGCAGATCCATGTTGAGGCGGCTGAGAAAGCCGCTGCCGAGCACTTCGTTGGCCAGATCGATGTCCTCGCCCCGCTGCCCGCCGGTAACGGGCAGGACGCGTCCCGCCATGATCACCGATTGCGGCGAGTTGGGCCGGTCGATCACCACGATCCGGCTCTTCGGCGCCGGGACAGGCACGGTCAGGTTCTTGGCCGGCCTCGCCCCCGCGGGCGCCCGCCAGTTGCCGAAAGCCTGCTCGAGCCGCGGCAGCAGTTCGGCCATCGTCGTTTCGCCGACGACGGTGATCCGCGCGAGATCGGGGCGCAGCCAGGTGGCGTGAACGCTGCGCAGCGTCTCGGGGGTCAGTGCCGCGACGGCAGTAGGATCGCCCAGCCCGCTGGCGGGAACGCCATAAGGGTGCGCGGGGCCGTAGATCAAAGGCTGAATCGCCCGGTTGGCGAGCCCGACTGGCGAAGCCTGTTCCTGCGCGATTTCCGCGAGACGCTGGCCCTTGAGCCGCGCGACCTGGTCGGGGGCGAACGCGGGGTTGCGCACCACGTCGGCCATCAGCGCCAGCGACGGAGCTAGGTTGGCGGACAGCGCCGACAGCATGATTGCGCTCGAATCGATGTTCGCGCCCGACGAGAGACTGGCGCCCAGCCGCTCCTGCTCCTCGGCGATGGCGATGCTGTCGCGCGTGTTGGTGCCTTCGTCGAGCAGTGTCAGCATCAGCGACTGGGTGCCCAGCGCGTCGCGCGGATCCGCGGCGTAGCCGGCGTCGAAGTTCAGGCTGACCAGAACTTTGGGGATCGTCGTGCGCCGCGCGAAGGCGACCGGAATGCCGTTCGACAAGGTTGCGCGTTCGATCGCGGGGAACGCCAGCTCGCCGACCGGAGCGACCGGAGGGAAGCTGCGCTTGGGCCCGGTGGCGATCGGCGGCGCGGGTTTCTTTGCATCAGGCTTCGGCGGGGGGCTGGACGCCTCATCGCCCCACCCGCCCAGCTTGGCACCATCGACGGTGCGCTCCCCGGGGACCACCGCCAGCTTGTAGGCGGGGCGGGTCAGCCATTTCTGCAAAGCGGCGCGGACTTCGCCGGGGGTGATCGAGGCGGCAGCGGCGAGGTCTGCCTTGTAGAACGCCGGATCGCCCGAATAGAGCAACCCCTCGGCCAGGGTTCCGCCTTTGCCGAGCACACCCTCGAGCTGGCCCAGCGTGCCCGAGACGTATTGCGTCGCGGCGCGGCGCAGTTCGTCGGCGGTCGGCCCTTCCGCGATCAGCTGGGCGATGACCTCGTCATAGCGCGCCTCGGCCCTGGCGCGGTCGACCCCGGGTTTCACGTCCATGGTGGCCTGGATGAACGCGACTTGCTCATGGTCCTGGGCATTGGCGGTGACCGCCACCGCCAGCTGCTCGCCGCGGACCAGCGTGTTGTCGAGCCGCGAACTCGACAGCCCGCCCAGCACGCTCATCCCCAGCTTGAGCGCCTGGGTTTCGCGATCGTTGAGCCCCGGCGCGCTCCACGCGCGGTAGAGGCGGGTGACCGGGACCTGATCCTTCAATTCCTCGCTGACCGGCGCCGCCAGCGTCACCGGTGCGGCGGCGGGGTTGGCGACCTTGGGTCCGGGCTTGATCGCGCCGAACCACTTTTCAACCAGCGGCCTCGCGGTTGCCGCGTCGATGTCGCCGGTCAACGCGAGGATCGCGTTGTTGGGGCCGTAGTTGTCGGTAAACCACTTGCGCACATCGCCGATGTCGGCGGCGTCGAGATCGGCCATCGAGCCGATGGTCGAGTGACGATAGGGGTGGCCGACCGGGAACAGCCCGTCGCCGATCTTGTAGTCGTCGAGGCCATAGGGCTGGTTGTCGCCCTGACGCTTCTCGTTCTGGACCACCCCGCGCTGCTTATCGAGCTTGTCCTGATTCACTGCGCCGAGCAGGTGGCCCATCCGGTCGCTTTCCATGAACAGCGCCAGATCGAGCGCGCCGGTCGGCACGGTCTCGATATAGTTGGTCCGGTCGTACCAGGTGCTGCCGTTGGTGGTGGTCGAGCCTGCGGCTTCGAGCGGGATATCGAAATTGGGCACGTTCTCGCTGCCGCCGAACATCAGGTGTTCGAACAGATGCGCGAACCCGGTGCGGCCCTTGGGCTCGTGCTTGGAGCCGACGCGGTAATAAGTGGTGACGCCCACGATCGGCGCCTTGCGATCGGTGTGGACAAGCACGGTCAGCCCGTTGGGAAGCGTGAAGCTCTCGTAGGGAATATCGACCGCGGCGACGAGCTGGGAGAGCGGCGCGGGTTCGGACGCCTGGTTCGTCATAGCCGGCGCGGCGGCTTGCGGCGTCGGGACCGAGGCGGCGCAGGCGGTGAGCGACAGGACGATGAGCGAAGTGGCGAATAAGCGGCGCATGGACGACCCTTGGTTTCCGGAGTTACCGCTTCCTAGCAAGCCCTTAGCGATTGCTCACCACATATCGACGAACGGCATGTGTCGCCACTTCGGCGCGGGTGAAGTGGACCGGCTTGGTCCGGTGCGCGGCGAACAGCGGGGCCTGATCGGTGAAGTGCCGGCTGTTGGGCCGGGTCGTCGCCGCGCCGAACGGCTGGATCGAGCGCGAAGTGACCGGCGCGCCCCCGCCGGGCCATTCCACAAACATCAGGAAGCTGTCGCCGTGCTTGACCGGCAGGCGTCCGTCGGGGGCATCCTTGAGCCATGAGGTCGACGCCCGCAACGTGTCGCCCCCGCCGTCGAGCGGAAGGTCGACCTTGTACGGTCCCGGCCCCTGGCGCAGCCGCAGCACCTCGCCCAGCGGCGGGTCGATCCGCCCGAAATGCGTCTTGAGGTGCGCCACGCGGTTGGCCAGTTCCCGGCGCGCGTCGGGCGCAGGTTTGAGGCCATAGCTGCTCGCCATCCCTTCCTGGATGTACATCACCGCCAGCGCATCGGCGGCGCCCTTGCCGTCAGCAGTCATGTCCCACGTAGCGAGCAACTTCTGCGCCTTGGCCAGTTCGGGATCGTCGCGCAGGTCAAGCGCGGCGGCGGCATCGAGCATCCATTTGACGTAGCCTTCGCGCTCGTAGCCGGTGTCGTACTTGATCCGCATCAGCTCGAGCCGCCCGATCGGGTTCGTCGCGCTCATCAGGCGGGCGGCACGGCGGGTGCGGTTGGTCACGTCCAGCTCTATCCCCAGCAGCGGCGAGAACGCCGCGGGATCGAGTTCGCTGCCCGGTCCGGCGGCGACGAAGGGCGTGTTGTTGGCGTTGAACAGGAAGCCCGAGGCCGGATCGACGATCCTGGGCACCTGGTCCCACGGCGCGAGCTTGCGCCAGATCAGCCGCGATTGGTCGCCCCGCACCACCCCGCGCCAGCCCGGACCGGCGACGCGCTCGGGCATTGAGGCGTTGTAGAGGAAGGCGATCTTTCCGGTGTTATCGGCATAGACGAAATTGGTCGATGGCACCCCACGCGTCTTGAGCGCGGCTTCCCATTGATCGAACGTGGTGGCTCGGTTGAGCCGGTAGTACGTGGTCAGCTGGTCGATGTTGTCGATCCCGGCATAGCGGAAGGCGAACGCGCCCTTGGGGTTGACCACTGCGGGGCCGTGGCGGGTGCGCCAGACGGTCCGCGGCACCGGCAGCACCAGCGGCCCGAAGCGCACGGGCACCCACACGCGTTTGCCCGTGAACGGCAGCCATTGGCCGTCGAGGCGGTACTTCGTCCCCGTCTCGTCGAGCACCAGTTTGTAAATGTCGGTCAGATCGGCGCGGTTGACTGTGTTGGTCCAGCCCAGCGTCTCGTTGTGGCCGAGGAACGGGAACGGCGAGCCGGGAAAGTTTGCCCCGGCGAAGTGCCAGCCCTCGTCGCTGTCGACCACCAGCTCGTACCACGCGGTGCCGCCCCAGAACGGCTGGTGGCTGTTGGAGACCAGCCGGGTGACCCCGTCCCCGGAGCGCGCGGGAGCGACTGCGAACGCGTTCGATCCGGCAAGCTCGGCATCCTCGCCCAGTGGCAGCGGACCGGGCTTGGTGGATTCAAGCAGGTCGCCGCCGCCTTCGGCATATGTCGGCTCGTCAGTGCCATTCAGCACCGGCCCGTGCTCGCGGCGCGGGGATTTGCCCGCCACCAGCGGGCCGATGATCTTCTCGAGCCCGAAGAAGAATGGCTGGCGCAGCGCAAAGCCGGTGGCGACGTCGCGGCCGTTCACCGGGAACAGCCTCGCCAGCTTGACTTCGCCGGGGTGGGTCGCGGCGTACCTGTTGAGCCCGCTGGCGTAGGCCTCGATCAGCGCGCGGACATCGGCGGGAAGCTCGTCGTAGTGCCGCCGCACGGTGCCGCGCGCGTCGAGCAGGTGCAGCGCGAAATCGACCCCGGCGCCGTCGGCCCCGGCAATAGCGCCATAGCGCCCGCGGGTCATCGCCAGCACGTCCTGCAACGTCGCGAAATCGTCCTCGGAATGCGCCCAGGCGACTCCGAAGGCGACGTCGGCATCGGTTCGCCCATGGATATGCGGCACCCCGAACTCGTCGCGAGTAATGTCGGCGGAATAGGCACGGGGCGGTGGTGGTGAGGATGTGGGTGCGAAGAACGGCTCCCATGTCATCAGCGCAACAAGGACGAGCAGCAGGGTGATCAGCAGCACCCAGCCGATGCGTTTCGCGATGGTCACCGTCTTGCCCCCATTTTCTGGTGTCGTCGCTTCCGGCCCGTCGCCGGTCGCAAAGCTTTTGGATTTGCTCGATTCGTGTCTTACCCTGCCCGCTCATGAGCGAAGTGCAATACCTCACCGGCCGCTTGCTGCTCGCCATGCCCGGGATGGGCGATCCGCGCTTCGACCAGGCGGTGATCGCGATGTGTGTCCACGACGCCAACGGCGCGCTGGGGATCGGCCTCGGCAAGCTTCATCCCGGCCTGCGGTTTCGCCAGATCCTCGGCAACGTCGGGCTCGATCCGGGCGAGGCGCCCGATGCTCCGGTTCACAACGGCGGCCCGGTCGAAACCCAGCGCGGCTTCATCCTCCACTCGCCCGAATGGCGCTGCGACGACACGATCCTGGTCGAAGGCCAGTACGGCCTGTCGGCCAGCCTCGAGGCGCTGCGCGCGATCACCCGCGGCGAAGGGCCGGCGCGCTGGGTGTTCGCACTGGGTTATGCCGGCTGGGGCCCGGGCCAACTCGACGACGAGATGCAGCGGCATGGGTGGTACGCCGCCGAGGGGCACAACCGCATCGTGTTCGACACCCCCGCCGCGGTGCGCTGGACCGCGACGTGGAAGGCCGAGGGGATCGACCCGGCGCTGCTGGCGAACACGACCGGGCGGGCTTGAGAGAGTTCCGCCAATCAAACCAAACGGAGGTCGGCTTACCGTTTCACCTGGCACCCTTGGCCCGAGGCCTTGAGGCTGGCGCATAGCGCGTTGGCCGCGGCGAGATCGCCCGCCACCGCCTGGAGGCGGAAGACGCGGCCGAAGTCGGCCTGGCCTTCAATCACCCGGTGCTTGACCCCCGACAGCGCCTCGTGCCGCCCGACGAGCGCGGACCAGCCCTTCTCGGCATCGGCGGCGGAGGTGTAGGCGCCGACCTGGACCCCGACCCCGCCCGTGGCGGCGGGCGAGGCGGTGGCCGTCGCCGAGGGGCTGGCCTTGGGCACTGGCATCGCCGAAGTCGCCGGCTCGGGGGTCGCGGTGCCGGTGGAGCCGGGGGCCGGTTCTTCGCCCGCGATCGTTCCGCTGCGGGTTTCGCCCTGCGCTACCGCATAGCTGGTATCGCCGGTGCCCGCGAACTTCTTGCCACCGGGATCCTCGGGCGCGACCTTGTAGGGGCCGGCATCGGCGCGGATCAGGCTGCCGTCGGCCTCGCCCGTGCCGCGATTGCTGGCGAACCATACCGCGCCGACGATCATCGCCAGCGCGACCAGCCCAAGCAGCAGAAAGCCGATGATCCGCCCGCTGTCGAAACCCTCTTCGGCATCGATGTCATCGGCGGATTCGAGCCAGGGCAGGCGTTCGTCGCCGTCGTCGAGCCCGAGCCGCGGCGGAAATGGGGGCGTGTCGCCGTAATCGTAATCAGGCTCGCCGGCATCCTCGTCCCAGCGCGGCGGGACTGGAGTTCCCGCGGGGGGAATGGCGTCCTCGGGCGGCAAGTCCTCGCCGGTGAAAATGGACTTTCTGCCGTCCTTGCCCGGATCGTTGGGATCGTTGCCTGCCATGCGCCTAGAGCTCCTCGGCCGCTTCCACCCCCAGGATGGCGAGGCCGTTGCGGACAACCTGCCCGATCTGCGCGACGAGGAAAAGTCTCGCGGCGGTTAGCTGACGGTCTTGTGTCACAATGAAGCGCTTGTCCGGACGGTCGTTGCCCAGGTTCCAGTGGGCGTGGAAGGCCGCGGCGAGATCGTAGAGGAAAAACGCGACGCGGTGCGGCTCGCGCGCCGCGGCGGCGCCCTCGATAACCCGCGGGAATTGCGCAGCGAGTTTGACCAGCGCCAGTTCCTCGGCCTCGAGTCGGTCGATCGCCGCCATGTCGGGCACGATCCCCTCGACCGCCGCCTTGCGCAGCGTCGAGCGGGCGCGGGCGTGGCAGTACTGGACGTAGAATACCGGGTTGTCCTTCGACGCCTCGACCACTTTGGCGAAGTCGAAGTCCATCTGCGCTTCGGGCTTGCGGGTCAGCATGGTGAAGCGAACCACGTCCTTGCCCACTTCGCCCACCACGTCGGCGAGCGTGACGAAGTTGCCGCTGCGCTTCGACATCTTGACCGGCGCGCCGTTGCGCAACAGCTGAACCATCTGGACGATCTTGATCTCGAACGGCTTGGGCGTGGCACCGTCTGCCCCGGTCAGCGCAGCGACCGCGGCCCTGATCCGCTTGACCGTACCCGCGTGATCCGCCCCCCAGATATCGACCAGCGCGTCGGCGCCCTGCGCCTTCTGGAAGTGATAGGCGAGGTCGGCGCCGAAATAGGTCCAGGTGCCGTCAGACTTGCGGATCGGGCGGTCCTGATCGTCGCCGAATTGGGTCGAGCGGAACAGCGGCAGTGTGACCGGCTCCCAATCCTCGTCCGGCGTTTTGCCCTTGGGTGCCTCGAGCACGCCGTCGTAAACCAGGTCGTGCGCGCGCAGCCAGGCTTCGGCCTGTTCGGGCTTGCCCGCGGCCTGGAGCTCGGCCTCGGAGCTGAACAGGTCGTGATGGATGCCGAGCAGCGCGAGATCGGTGCGGATCATCACCAGCATCGCCGCAACGGCGCGCGCGCGGAACAGGGCGAGCCATTCGGTTTCGGGGGCGGCGGCGTAGCGGCCGCCGAATTCGGCAGCGAGGTCCTGCGCCACCGGGACGAGATAATCGCCCGGGTAGAGCCCTTCGGGGATTTCACCGATGTCTTCGCCCAGCGCCTCGCGATAGCGCAAGTGGACCGAGCGGGCGAGCACGTCGACCTGCCCGCCGGCGTCGTTGACGTAGTATTCGCGGATGACTTTGTGGCCTGCCGCCTCAAGCAGCGTGGCAAGCGCATCGCCGATCACCGCGCCGCGGCAGTGCCCCATGTGCATCGGCCCGGTCGGGTTGGCCGAGACGTACTCGACGTTGACCGTGGTTCCCGCGCCGAAGCCGGAGCGGCCATAGGCATCGCCCGCTTCGGCGATCGCGCGCAGCTCGTCGCGCCAGGCGGCGGGGTTCAGGCGCATGTTGATGAACCCCGGCCCGGCGACATCGGCGGCGTCGATCCCCGGCGCGGCACGCAGTTCGATCGCCAGCGCCTCGGCAAGCGCGCGCGGGTTGGTAGCCGCAGGCTTGGCCAGGACCATCGCGGCGTTGGTCGACAGATCGCCATGCGCGGGATCGCGCGGCGGCTCGCAGGTGATGGCGGCGCGGCTCAGCCCGCCGGGCAGCGATCCCGCGCCCTCGAGCCGGTCGAGCGCGGCGGCAATGTGGCCGGTGTAGGTGGCGAACAGGTTGACGGGGGTAGCAGTCATCAGGGGCGATCCGGAAATGAGGGCACCCCCGTGAAGGCGGGGGTCTCAGGCGGCGGGCGCCTGACTTCCTGAGATCCCCGCCTTCGCGGGTACTCTCGTAAACCGCAGCCTCATCGGGTGGCGTTGTAGGCGATCTGCTGCTCGCTCAACTGGAAGCCGATCAGCACCTCGAAGCTTGCGCGGGCCAGCGCGGCGCGGACGTCGGGTTCGGCGAGCGGGTCGACCGCGGCGTTTTCGTCGCCGGCCTTGCGCTTGGCGGTGATCCGCTTGCGGATGTCTTCGGGCAGCGTCGCCTCGGCGCGATCGATGTAGGATGCGGCCTGGGCGTGTGCCTGGGCGCGCTCCTGCCCATCGGCGAAGCTGAGCGTGACCGTGCCGACCCGCTTGGCGATCACCGCGGTGCCGGAGCGGACCACGGTGACGAAATAGGGCAGCTGGACGGTCCGCGCGCCGCGCACGTCGGTGCGCCGGGCGAGCACGTCGAAGTCGGCCACGGTATAGACTTTGTCGCCGCTGTCGTTGCACTGGCTGCGCACGTTGGTCAGCGAAGCGGTCAGGTCGATTGCCGCGGAATCGGTGCGTCCCGGCGCGGTGAACTGGGTGATGTCGCCGGTGTATTCGGGGACTCCGACCGAGGGACAGGCGGTGCGCAGCGCGGTGACGCCGACCCCCGAATCGACCACCAGCTCGCCCTTCTTGGCGCAACCTGCTGCGAGCGCGAGCAGGGGGAGGGTGGAGAGGGCGAGGAAACGGGTGGATGTCATGGGGCTCAGCGTCCTTGGTGTCGCGCGGTTCTCTAGCCATCCCGGCGGCTTTGCGAAAGGCGCGAATTGGGGGTAGGGCGCGCCCGATGAACACCTCCTTGCCTCCCTTGCGCATGCTGATTGCCGCGCCGCGCGGATTCTGCGCCGGTGTCGACCGCGCGATCGAGATCGTCGAGCGCGCGATCGAGCTGCACGGCGCGCCGGTTTATGTCCGCCACGAGATCGTCCACAACCGCTTCGTGGTCGATGCCCTGAAGGCCAAGGGCGCGGTGTTCGTCGAGGAGCTCGATCAGGTGCCCGACGGGGTACCGGTGGTGTTTTCCGCGCACGGCGTACCCAAGGCGGTGCCCGCGCAAGCCACCGCGCGCGGACTCGACTGGCTCGATGCCACTTGCCCGCTCGTCAGCAAAGTCCACCGCCAGGCCGAGCGCCATATCGAGGCAGGACGGCACATCGTTTTCGTTGGCCACAAGGGCCATCCCGAAGTGATCGGCACTTTCGGCCAAGTGCCCACGGGCACAATGACGCTGGTCGAGACGGTGGCGGACGTCACCGCGCTGGGTTTCGCGCCGGGCACGGCACTCGCCTTCCTCACCCAGACGACGTTGTCGGTCGACGACACTGCCGAGATCATCGCCGCCTTGAAGGCGCGCTATCCGGCCATCGCCGGGCCGAAGGCCGAGGACATCTGCTATGCCACCTCCAACCGCCAGGCCGCGGTGAAGCGGATTGCGGCGGAGTGCGATCTGGTGCTGGTGATCGGCGCGCCCAACAGCTCGAACTCGCTGCGCCTGGTCGAAGTGGCCGAGCGGCTCGGCACGCCCGCGCGGCTGATCCAGCGCGCCGCCGAAATCGCGCCTGAATGGCTCGACGGCGTGGCTACGCTCGGCCTCACCGCGGGTGCTTCGGCCCCCGAGGCACTTGTCCGTGAGGTGGTGGAGATGCTCGGTCGGTGGCGCGAAGTATCCGAGGAAACCGTGGTCAGCGCCGAAGAGCGGATGGTCTTCAAGCTGCCCCGGCAGCTCGTCGCCTGACCCGGCGCGATGGCCGTCTATACCCACATCGGCGCCGAAGCGATGGCCGCGCTGATCGCCGTGTACGAGGTCGGCGATCTGGTTTCGGCCAAGGGCATCGCCGAGGGCGTATCCAACAGCAACTGGCTGATCGAAACGACCGGGGCTCGCGGCTTCGATGGAAAAGCGGGCGGCGCGCGGTTCATCCTCACGATGTACGAGCTGCGGATCGAGATCGGCGACTTGCCCTATTTCCTCTCGCTGCTCGATCATCTCGCCGCGCACGATTGCCCGGTGCCGCGCACCATTCATGATCGCGACGGCCGCCTTTTTCGCCGGCATGACGGCAAGGCAATCGCGCTGATCGAATTCCTTCCCGGGGTCTCGGTCAGCGAACCGACCGTGGGTCAGGCGCGAGCGGTGGGCGCGGCGCTCGCCCGGATGCATCTGGCCGCAGCCGATTTTTCGGGCACGCGGGCCAATGCCATGGGCGTGCCCGAATGGCAGCGGCTGGCGGGCGCCTGCGGGCAGGACGGGTTGCGCTCGATCGACCCGCTGCTCGCCGCCTTGGTGGCTCGCGAGATGCCCGTGTTGGCCGACCGGTGGCCCGATGACCTGCCCCGCTCGGTGATCCACGCCGATCTGTTTCCCGACAACGTCCTGATGCTGGGCGAGCGGGTGACCGGACTGATCGACTTCTATTTCGCCTGCAACGACCTGACCGTCTACGACGTCGCGGTGACCCATGCCGCCTGGTGCTTCGCCGACGAGGGGCGCCGGTTCCGGCCCGACCTGTCCGCCGCTTTGCTTGCCGGGTATGAATCGCTGCGGCCGTTGTCGGCGCGCGAGCGCGCGGCGCTGCCGCTGCTCGCGCGGGGCGCGGCGATGCGTTTTGCGCTGAGCCGCGCCTACGACTGGCTCAACACCCCGCCCGGCGCGCTGGTCACGCGCAAGGACCCGATGGTCTTCGCGCGCCAGCTCGCCTTCTACGCCGATCCCGCCAATGCTTCGGTATTTGGGTGAAGCACGTCGAGATTTTTACCGATGGCGCGTGCAAGGGCAATCCCGGTCCGGGCGGATGGGGCGCGCTGCTGCGGATGGGGCGTCACGAAAAGGAGCTGTCCGGATCGGAGCCTGCGACCACCAACAACCGGATGGAACTGACCGGCGCGATCCGCGCGCTTCAGGCGCTGGCCGAGCCGTGCCGGGTCACGCTCCATACCGACAGCAAGTACGTGCTCGACGGGATCACCCGCTGGGTCCACGGCTGGCAGAAGAACGGCTGGCGCACCGCGGCGAAGAAGCCAGTGCTCAACGCCGAGCTGTGGCGCGAACTGATCGAGGCGGTGCGCCCGCACCGCGTCGAGTGGGTCTGGGTAAAGGGCCACGACGGCCACCCTGAAAACGAGCGCGTCGATGCGCTCGCCAGCGCGGCGGCCGAGGCGGCGAGGGGAACCTAGAACGTCATAAAAGGATGTGGGAGTGACTCAGCCCGCGGTGGTGTCCACCGTCGCAGCGCCTGGGCCGTTCTTCTTGATCGATTCGATCGCGTTCTTGGCGCTGGCTTTGGACGAATAGCCCTCGGTCCAGAAGATCGTTTCCGAATTGTAGCAGAAATACGCGACGAACTCGCCGCCCTTGTTTTTCCTGATCTCGAAGCGATGCGCCACTTGTGATTCTCCCGTCCGATGCGACCCGCGGCTTTGGTAACGATTGCACGACCCGAACGGAAGATTCGATTTCGTCAGCCGAACCTGTCGGGCGCATAGAGCGCGGCGTCGAGCGCGGCGGTCATCGTATCGCGCGGCAGGCCCAGAATTGTCTGCGCCGCAAGCCGGGCGGCGGCAGGCGCGGTCTGGATGCCGAAGCCGCCTTGTCCGGCGAACCAGAAGAAGCCATCGCGGCGCGCATCGAAGCCATAGACCGGCAGGCGATCGGGGGCGAAGCTGCGCAACCCCGCCCAACGCCGCTCGACTGCCTCGATCTTCCAGTCGACCACCGCCTCGAACCGGTCGATCGCCTCGGCCACCGCGAGCTCCTCGGGCGCGGCGTCGCACGGTTCGGACGCACTCTCGTCGTGCGGCGAGAGCCAGAGCCGCCCGCTTTCGGGCTTGAAGTAGAAGCTGCCGCGGATGTCGAGGGTGAGCGGAAGCGTGGCGGGCGGAGCGGGCGCGGTGCGCAACTGGGCGACGGTCCGCAGCTTGGGTGCGATGCCCAGTGGCTGCGCTCCGGCGAGTGTCGCGACTGGATCGGCCCAGGCCCCCGCGGCATCGACCAGCACCCCGGCGATCAGTTCCTGCCCCCGCTCGCATGCCAGCCGCCAGCGTCCGCCTTCACGTTCGGCGGCGGACAGGCGGGCGCGGGTGTGCAGCACCGCCCCGCCGTGCCTGGCCTGCGTCAGGTAGTGCTGGTGCAGCGCCGCGACGTCGATGTCCGCGCTGGCCGGTTCGCTGACGCCCCCCGTCCACTGCGGCTTGAGCCCAGGAATCAGCGCAGCGACGCCGTCGCGGTGGAGGCGATGGATCTCCACCCCGCTGCGGGCGAAGCGATCCATGAAGGCGTCGAGCTCGGCCGCATCGGAATCGCGCCCGAGGTAAAGACCGCCGCGCGGCGAGAGAATCCCCAACGCGCGCAAAAACGGCCCGGAGGCCACGGTCAGCGGAACGATGTCCGGCCCGCCATAGCATTCGTCCCAGAAAGCTGCGGAGCGGCCGGTGGTGTGATAGCCGGGCTGCTCCTCGGCCTCGAGCACGACCACGCGGGCGTGGGGCGCGAGTTCGGCGGCGAGCGAGGCTCCCGCCATCCCCGCGCCGACGATGGCGATGTCGTAATCTTCGGTCATGCGCCCTTGCCCTGGGCAGGCGCCACCCGATCAAGAAAATCGTCGATCCGGCGCAGCGCCTTGTCGCGCACCGGGTCGGCTTCGCGCAAGATCTCGTGCGCAGACTCCGGGCCGAAGCGGACCAGTTCGGCGCGGCGCATCCGCCGTGCGGCGCGTTCGATCGCGGCGAACGAAACCAGCCGGTCGGCGGTGCTGGCAACGAGGAACACCGGGATGTCTATCCGCTCGAGCACCCCCGGCTTCTCGAGCCCGCGCATCGAGGCATAGGCGCGTTCGACCCAGCGCCAGCTGCCTGGTCCCATGACCAGGTCGGGACGCTGCTCGCGCCACCAGATCTCGTCGGCATAGCGGTCGGCGTCGTGAGTCAGCAGCTTGCCACGCCAGGCGAGCACCGGCTGGCCGGGTGTGTCACGCCATTTCCACGCGGCGCGCCGAGGATCGCCGATCGCTGCCATCGCCCGCGCGACCTGATGCATCGCCAGGTTGGGGAGCCGTCCGATCAGTCCGAGCATCGGCGCCGAAAGCACCAGCGCGGCGGGGTCGATCCGCGCCTCGGCGACCGCTCGCAGCGCCAGGTGGCCGCCCATCGAGTGCGCCGCGATCACCAGAGGCCCGGCGCGTCCGCCGGTCCCTTCGGCGCGCGCCCCCTCGGCACACCATTGCCGCCAGAACGTGGCGAGATCGGCAACCCACAGCGCGAAATCCTCGACGTGGCCGGTCGCCGCATCGCCGCCGAGCCGGCCCGAGCCGCCCTGGCCGCGCCAGTCGAACGCGGTGACCGCCCAGCCTTTCGCCGACCAGTGGCCCAGCGTCTCGAGGTACTTTTCGATGAAGTCGCCTCGGCCGGGCAGGAACAGCAGGGAGCCGCGCGAATCGGTGGCCGGCGAGGGCCAGTCCACGCGGCGGATCGGGTAGCCGTCGGGTGCGGTCCAGATGGATTCGCGCACTGCCGCGGGGATAGCGCGGCGATCCATGTCTCGCTTGTGCCGGGTCACCCCTGCCGGTGGTGGTTGTTCTACGTGGATAATTCCGCCCTGCCGCCGATAGTTACTATTTGGTAAGCCATGGTGCGTAAGCACTTCCCCTATGACGGGGGGAATTCTGGTTTACGGGCTGCTCGCGGCCTTGGCAATCGCACTGCTCGGAGCGGCGGTGAGCGACTTGCGCACCCGGCTCATCCACAACCGGCTGACTTTCGGGATCGCCGCCGCCGCGCCTGCTTTCTGGTGGGCGAGCGGTCTGGCGCTATGGCCCGGGGTGGCGGCACAGCTGGCGCTGGGCATCGCGGCGTTCGCGATCCTCGCCGGGATGTTCGCGCTACGGATGATGGGCGGCGGCGACGTCAAACTGCTGACTGCGCTGGCGCTGTGGTTGCCGTGGCAGCCATTTCTCAAGTTGCTGGTAATCATGGCGCTGCTCGGCGGCGTGCTGACGATCGCTTTTGCCGCCGCGCATCGCATCGCGCGGCGCCCGGGTCGGGTGGAAATTCCATACGGAGTGGCAATCGCCGGCGCGGGCCTGTGGGTCCTCGCCAGCACATACGGAGCGGTTGGCCCGGTAACGGGTTGAACCCGATCTTAACCATTTTCCCCGATTGAGCGGGGCGACTTTCGAAGGGGCGAGGCCTTAGCCATGGACAGGAAGAAGATGATGCTGCTGGTGGGGGCGCTGATCGTTGCGATCGGCACCGCCCTGTTGGCAAGAAGCATGTTCGCGGGCACCGCGACGCCGACAGCCGACGCGGCGGCGATGGAGACCAACGGACCAAAAGTCCTTGTCGCCCAGCGCGCATTGCCGGCAGGCACGATCATCGCCGCCGACGCGGTTTCCTATCAGGCCTGGCCCAAGGACATGGTCCAGGACGCCTATTTCATCGACGGCGAGGCCGATGTCGCCAAGCTGCTGGGCACCGTGGTGCGGTTTCCGGTCACCGCGGGCGAGCCGATCACCCAGGGCTCGCTGGTCGCGCCGGGCGACCGCGGCTTTCTGGCCGCTGCGCTGGGCCCGGGCATGCGCGCCGTCACTGTGCCGGTTTCGGCCAAGACCGGTGTAGCCGGCTTCGTCTTTCCGGGAGATCACATCGATCTGGTTCTGACCCAGTCGATCAAGCCGGAAGAAGGCGAGCCGCTGCGCGCCTCCGAAACGATCCTGCGCAACCTGCGCGTGCTCGCCACCGATCAGTCGACCGAAAAGGAGACCGTCGAAGGCAAGACCGTGGTCCGCCAGTTCAAGACCGTCACGATCGAAGTGACACCCAAGATCGCCGAAAAGATCGCGGTCGCTCAGACAATCGGCACGCTCAGCCTGTCGCTGCGCGCGATCGCCGATAACCAGGGCGAGCTCGAACGCGCGATCGCGGCGGGCGACGTCTCGATCCCCGAAGGGGCAAGCAAGGAACAGGAAGAGAAGCTGCTCAAGGCGGCGATGAGCCGGCCGATGGACAGCGGCAGCACTTTCGTGACCGGGGGCGACGTGTCGCGCTTCCAGCGCCGGTCGATGCCGTCGCGCAGCGACGTCGTCCGCCAGGCTGCCGTGGCTGTCGCGGCCGCCGGGGGCGTCCCCGCGGGCGGAACCGCGGTGGTGTTCAATCCCGGCCCGGTCGTCCGCGTGACCCGCGGCAAGGTTACTGAAGCCGTGCCCGTGGGGGGCAAGTGAGATGCGCAGCGCCATCCATAACGACTGCCGCGCCATCATGAGGGGCAAGACCATGAATCG
This sequence comes from Novosphingobium sp., assembly GCA_030697365.1. Taxonomy (GTDB): domain Bacteria; phylum Pseudomonadota; class Alphaproteobacteria; order Sphingomonadales; family Sphingomonadaceae; genus Novosphingobium. Next base: position 28,389 of record JAUYQH010000139.1, read on the forward strand.
CCGATTGATCGCCACCCTGCTGAGCGCCGCCTGCGCGGTCGCCCCGCTGGCCATCCTGCCTGCAGGCGGAGCCCACGCCCAGAGCGTGTCGCGCCCCGCCAACGACATCGTACTCTCGATCGGACGCGGCCAGCTGGTCAGCCTGCCGGGCAAGATGGCCGACGTGTTCGTCGCCAACGAGAACATCGCCGATGTCCAGGTCAAGTCCTCGAGTCAGCTCTACATCTTCGGCAAGGCGGGTGGCGAGACCACGGTCTATGCCAGCAACGCCGCAGGCCAGACGATCTGGTCGGCCAACGTCCGGGTCGGCTCGAACATCGACTCGGTCGACCAGATGCTCGGTCTCGCCATGCCCGACGCGAAGGTCAACGTCGCGACGATGAACGGCACCGTTCTGCTGACCGGCACCGTCGGCGCACCCGAGGATTCGGCCGAGGCCGAACGCCTGGTCAGGGCGTTCGTCGGCGAAGGCACCAACGTCATCAGCCGCTTGCGCACGGCGACCCCGCTGCAGGTCAACCTGCAGGTACGGATCGCTGAAGTCAGCCGCAGCTTCGTCCGCGACGTCGGGGTCAACCTGACCACGATCGACGGCTCGAGCGGGTTCCAGTTCGGCATCGGCCAGGGCCGCGCCTTCGCGCCGAACGTCTACTTCGGCCCCAACCAGGCGCTCGCCAGCGGCGGCAACGTGACGATCCAGGTGCCCGATGCGAACAACCCCGGCAAGTTCATCAACCAGTCCGGAACCTCGGTCAGCCCGATCGGCGTCGGCAGCACACTCGCCGGCGCGGGAAGGCTGCTTGGGCTCAACATTCTCGGCGCGCTCGATCTGGGTGAAACGATGGGTCTGGTCACCACGCTGTCCAATCCCAACCTGACCGCGCTGTCGGGCGAGACCGCCGACTTCCTTGCGGGCGGCGAATTTCCGATCCCGATCAGCCAGGGGCTGGGTGCGACTTCGATTGAGTATCGCAAGTACGGCGTCAGCCTCGCCTATACCCCGACGGTTCTCGCCAACGGCCGAATCTCGCTGCGCGTCCGGCCCGAAGTGTCCGAACTTTCGGCGCAAGGGTCGGTCACGCTCAATGGCTTCCAGGTTCCGGCGCTGACCATCCGTCGCGCCGAGACCACCGTCGAGCTGGGGTCGGGGCAGAGCTTCATGATCGCCGGGCTGATGTCGAACAACGCCCAGAACGTGCTCAAGAAGGCACCGGGTATCGGCGACATTCCGCTGCTGGGCGCGCTGTTCCGCTCGACCAACTTCCGCAAGGGCGAAACCGAATTGGTGATCGTCGTGACGCCGTACCTGGTCAACCCGGTCGATGCCAACGACATCAAGCTGCCAACCGACGGTTACCAGTCGCCCAACGAAATCCAGCGCCTGCTCCTCGGCATGGAGAGCGACGGCAAGTCGGGCGCGACCCGGCCGGTGCCGCGCGCCGCCGAACCCGCACCGGGCACGCCGGCCGGCCCGTCCGTGGGTTCGCTGGTGCAGCCCGGCGCTCCGGCCCTGGCCTCGGCAGATCCCGATGATGGCAAGAAGTCCGGACGGTCGAAGAAGGACCGCCAGGCGAGCGCGGCTCGCCCCGGTTTTAGCCTCAAGTGAAAAGGTGAGAGTGATGACCAACACCCTGTTCCGCGTGATCGCGCCCGCACTCACCCTCGCTCTTGGCGTCGGCCTTTCAGGCTGCGCGACCGAGCGCGGTCTCGAAAGCGTCAATCAGCCGGTGGTGAGCCGGACCAACTACACGCTCGACGTCGCCTCGTATGGCGGCGGGCTTTCGCTGCCCGAACAGCGCCGCCTGGCCGGCTGGTTCGAGGCGCTCGACTTGCGGTATGGCGATCGGATTGCGATCGACGACCCAGGCGCCAGCGGGTCCACCCGCGAGACAGTTGCGGCGCTCGCCGCGCGCTATGGCCTGCTGGTCGGCGAGGATGCGCCGGTCACCGCGGGGCAGATCGCCCCCGGCACGGTTCGCGTGGTGGTCAGCCGTTCGTCGGCGACGGTGCCCGAATGCCCCAATTGGCGGGTCAAGAGCGATACCAACCTGAACAACGCTACGCATTCGAACTACGGCTGCGCGATCAACTCCAATCTTGCTTCGATGGTCGCCGATCCGGAACACCTGCTCCACGGCGCCAAGGGCAGCGGCGACACCGTCGTGCTCACCTCGAGCAAGGCGATCGACAGCTATCGCGGGGCCAAGCCGACCGGCGAAAAGGGCCTCAAGCAGAACTCAACCGGTGAGGACAAGTAACATGAACGCGCCTTGGAAACCTGCGGCCCAGGGAGGCCGTGACGCCTTCGCCGCGTTCATCTGCGACGAAGCAGCACTCGACGTGCTGCGTCCGGTGGCGGTGGAGATGGGCTGGCATCCCGAGAAGTGCCACAAGGGGGGCTTGCGCAACGCGGTCCAGTCGCTCTCGATCACGGCCAGCCCGAACATCCTGCTCGTCGATCTGTCGGAGAGCGGCGATCCGCTCAACGACATCAACGCACTGGCGGAGGTCTGCGAGCCCGGCACGGTGGTAATCGCGGTCGGCCAGGTCAACGACGTCCGGCTTTATCGCGACCTGCTGTCGAGCGGTATCCACGATTACCTGCTCAAGCCGCTCTCGACCGGTCAGGTGCGCGATTGTCTGGTCAACGCCCAGACGATCTTCATGGCGCCCAAGAACCAGGATGCACATGCGGCGAAGAAGCATATCTCGACCGCGATAGTCGGAACCCGCGGCGGGGTCGGCGCCAGCACCATCGCGACTTCGCTCGCCTGGCTGTTCAGCACCGAGTACAAGTCTTCGACCGCGCTGCTCGATCTCGATATCCACTTCGGCACGGGAGCGCTCGCGCTCGACCTCGAACCCGGCCGCGGCCTGACCGACGCGATCGACAACCCCAGCCGGATCGACGGACTGTTCATCGAACGGGCGATGATTCGCGCCAACGAGAACCTGGCGATCCTTTCGGCCGAGGCGCCGATCAGCTCGCCGCTGATGACCGATGGCGCGGCCTTCGTTCAGCTGGAGGAGGAATTCCGCCAGGCGTTCGAGATGACGGTCATCGATCTGCCGCGAAACATGCTGATCAATTTCCCGCACCTGCTGGCCGATGTGAACGTTGTGGTGGTGGCTACGGAAATGACGCTGGCTTCGGCGCGCGATGCGATCCGGATCCTGTCGTGGCTCAAGTCCAACGCCCCGCATGCCCGCCCGATCGTGGTGGCAAACAAGGTCCAGCCCTCGCTCACCGAGATCAGCCGGGCCGACTTCGAGGCATCGATCGAGCGCAAGATCAACCTGACCGTGCCCTACGATCTGAAGGCTGCGGCCAACGCCGCCAAGCTGGGTCAAACTTTCGCCGAAGCGAATCGTTCGACGAAGGCCGGCGCGGTGATGCGCGAACTGGCCGCGGCAGTGATCGGCGAGGGTGAAGAGGGCGCGAGCGAAGCTGAGGGAGCGGTCGTCAAAGGCAAGAAGTCGCTGCTCGGCAAGTTCGATCTCAAGGCGATGCTGCCGCCCAAGAAGAAGTGAGTCGAGGGGGCGAGGGCCCGGCAGGCGGCGGTTCGATCCGCGCCTCCCGGGCCGGAGCCCCGCAGGATAACGGACACCGGAAAGGCGGGAAGCCGGCATGAGCATTCTCCAGCTGCTGCTGATGGCCACGGGGCTGATGACCATGATGGTCCTCGGTTATGCGGCGCTGTCGGGGCCTTCGGCCGGCAAGGAAAGCCATCGCCGCCTCCAGGCGGTGCGCTATCGCCATGCGGAAAGCACGAACGTCAAGGTCGAGGCGCAGTACAAGAAGGCGGTCGCGGCGCGCAAACCCAAGCTTCACCAGGTTGCCGGATCGAGCAGCCGGATCGAGGCCCTGATCCTGCGCCTGCACCGCACCGGCAAAGGCTGGACACTCCAACAGTACCTCTACGCCTCGCTCGGACTCAGCCTGACAATTGCCGTCATCGTTTATCTCCGATCGCACGCCGCGCTCCTCTCGCTGGGGGTGGGCGTGTTCGTCGGAGCCGGGTTGCCCCACATGGTGGTCAATTACTTCATCAAGAAGCGCGTCAGCTCGTTCACCACAAAGTTCCCCGATGCGATCGAGTTGCTGGTGCGTGGCTTGCGCTCGGGCCTGCCGGTGACCGAAACCCTGGGTGTCGTGGCAAGCGAAGTGCCCGGCCCGGTGGGCGAGGAGTTCAAGCTGATCACCGACCGGATCAAGGTCGGCAAGACGATGGAGGACGCGCTCCAGGACACCGCCAACCGGCTCGACATGGCCGAGTTCAGCTTCTTCTGCATCACGCTGGCGATCCAGCGCGAGACCGGCGGCAACCTCGCCGAGACGCTGTCGAACTTGTCAGACGTGCTGCGCAAGCGCGCCCAGATGAAACTCAAGATCCGGGCGATGAGCTCGGAATCGAAGGCATCCGCCTACATCGTCGGCTCACTGCCGTTCCTGGTCTTCACCATGATCTGGTTCGTCAACCCGGTCTACATCGGCGGCTTCTTCACCGAAGACCGGCTGATCGTCGCCGGGCTGGGCGGAATGGTGTGGATGTCGATCGGGGCGTTCATCATGGCCAAGATGGTCAGCTTCGAAATCTGATCAGGGCGGAAAGACAAGATCATGCTCAACACTCCTGCCGGTCCCACGCTGCTCGGTTTCGACGTCATCTTCGTCGGGACGTTGCTGATCGCGATCGCCGCGATGGCGGTGATGCTGGCGATCTATGCCGCCGTCACCGTTCGCGATCCGATGGCCAAGCGGGTCAAGGCGTTGAGCGATCGCCGCGAACAGCTCAAGGCCGGCATCGTCATGGGGAACACCCGCAAGCGCACCAGCCTGATCCGCAAGACCGAGACCACCGACAAGCTCAAGGGCACCCTGCAATCGTTGCGCGTGCTCCAGGACAGCCAGGTCAAGGTGGTCCAGCAGAAGCTCGCGCAGGCCGGTGTCCGCAAGAAGGAACTGGCGGTCGCGGTGATCTTTGGACGGATGGTGATCCCGGTGGTGCTGGGCCTGTTCGCGGCTTTCCTGGTCTACGGTTCCAACACTTTTCCCGAATGGGGCGCGTTCAAACGGTTCATGGCGTTCGCCGCAGCGGTCGGGCTGGGCTACAAGTCGCCCGACATCTTCGTCAAGAACATGATCAACAAGCGCACCCACGAAATCCGCAAGGGCCTGCCCGACGCGCTCGACCTGCTGGTGATTTGCGCCGAGGCCGGGCTGACCATCGACGCGGCGTTCAACCGAGTCGCCAAGGAACTGGGACGCGCTTATCCTGAACTGGGCGACGAATTCGCGCTGACCGCGATCGAGCTGTCGTTCCTCACCGAGCGTCGCCAGGCGTTCGAGAACCTCGCCTACCGCGTCGATCTCGATTCGGTGAAGGGTGTGGTCACCACCATGATCCAGACCGAAAAATACGGCACCCCGCTGGCTTCTGCGCTGCGCGTTCTCTCGGCCGAATTCCGCAACGAGCGGATGATGCGCGCCGAGGAGAAGGCCGCGCGCCTGCCCGCGATCATGACCGTGCCGCTGATCCTGTTCATTCTGCCGGTGCTGTTCATCGTGATCCTGGGTCCTGCGGCCTGCTCGATCAGCGATGCGTTTTCGGCCGGCGGACCGGGTAACGCGGCGAAGTAGGGTAGCAATTACCGGTGCGAGGCGCTCAGCCTCGCACCACTTCGCCCTCGATCGCGCCGAACACGCTTTTTCCGCGGTCGTCGCGTGCTTCGATGCGGACGGTGTCGCCGTACTTGAGGAACGGGGTCGACGGCGCACCCGAGCGGATCGTCTCGACCATCCGCTGCTCGGCGATGCACGAATAGCCGCGACCGCCCTCGCTCACCGGGCGCCCTGGCGAACCGTCGGGGTCGCGATTGGAAACGGTGCCCGACCCGATCAGCGATCCCGCCCCGACCCGCCGCGTTTTCGCCAGGTGGGCGATCAGAACCCCGAAATCGAACGTGCATTCCTCGCCCGCCTCGGCGCGGCCGAAGGGCTTCCCGTTGAGGTCGACGCACAGCGGCAGGTGCAGTTTGCCGTCCTTCCACGCCTCGCCCAGGCTGGCGGGGGTGACGAACACCGGCGAGAAGTGGCTGGCCGGCTTTGACTGGACGAAGCCGAACCCCTTGGCGAGTTCGCCGGGAACCAGGTTGCGCAACGACACGTCGTTGACCAGCCCGACCAGGCGGATGTGGCCGAGCGCTGCTTGCGGTGTGACGCCCTGCGGCACGTCGCCGGTGACAACCACGATTTCGGCCTCGCAATCGCAGCCCCAGGTCTCGTCGGCGAGCAAGATCGGGTCGCGCGGGCCGCGCATGTCGTCGCTGCCGCCCTGGTACATCAGCGGGTCGGTCCAGAAGCTTGCCGGCAGCTCCGCGCCGCGCGCCCGGCGGACCAGTTCCACGTGGTTGACGTAAGCCGAACCGTCGGCCCACTGGTAGGCCCGGGGCAACGGGGCGGCGGCTTCGCGCTCGTGAAAGCGCCGCCGCGGGATCGCCTCGTGCGCCAGCTCGGTGGCCAGTGCCTCGATCTCCGGGGCGAGCCGGTCCCAATCGTCGAGCAGGCCCTGCAACGTCGGGACGATGTGATCGGCATCGGCGTACCACGCGAGGTCGTCGGACACGACCACCAGCCGCCCGTCGCGGCCCTGGGGGAGCGAGGCGAGCTTCATTCGGGTTCCTCCAGCATCGCGGCGGCGCGTGCGTCGAGCTTGCCCAGCGTGGCCTTGAGCGATTCCGCCTCGCGCGCGGTCAGGCACGAGAACAGGCGCGACTCCATGTCGAGCGCCAGCGGCATGATCAGCTCGAACATCTCGCTCCCCGCACGGGTCAGTTCGAGGTGGTGCGAACGGCCATCGCTGACGTTGGGGCTGCGCGCAACGAGTTGGCGTTCTTCCAGCGCCTTGCACGCGCGATTGACCGCCACTTTGTCCATCCGCGTCGCGCCGACCAGCTCGCGCTGGGTCTGGCTGCCCAGATCGCCGAGCACCGCCATGACCCGCCATTCGGGGATCTTGAGTCCGAACCGCGAGCGATAGCGACCGGCGATAAGGTCGCTGACCATGTTGGTGGTCACCGACAGGCGGTACGGCAAGAAATCCGCGAGGCGGGTCGAAGCGATCGGCATCGTGTTCGTTTCTAGTGCAACCAAGCGCGGGCGCAAGCCCACGGGTTCAATTGGGCCGTACCGCCTCTGGAGCGGCTCGGGCGACGGGTTCGAGCGCGCGCGCCGCCGCGTCGATACGCACCAGCCGCGGGTAGGGCGACAGGTCGAGGTCGAAGCGGCGTGCGTTGTACATCTGCGGGATCAGGCAGACGTCCGCGAGGTCGGGGGTTTCTCCGCCAAACAGCTCGGCGTCGGGCGCGGATTGCTCGAGCGCGGCGAAGCCGCTGGCGATCAATCGCTGGACCCACAGCCGGACCTGCTCCTCGCTGGCTCCGAAATCGCTGCGCAGCGCGTTGAGGACCCGCAAGTTGTTGACCGGATGGATGTCGGCGGCGACCGTCAGTGCCTGCGCCAGCGTTCGCGCGCGCCGCACCGGATCGGACGAGACCATCGGCGGGGCCTTATGTTTCGCGTCGAGATAGTCGACGATCGCCAGGCTTTGCGTGAGGACGTGGCCGTCGATCTCGAGCGTCGGGATCAGCCCTTGCGGGTTGAGCGAATGGTAGTCGTCGCGCGCCTGCTCGCCGGCGCTGAGGTCGACCTGGACGCTGCGGTAGCCGACGCCCTTGAGATTGAGGACGATGCGCACGCGGTACGCCGCGGAAGAACGCCAATAATCGTGAAGGATTGCCTCGCTCATTGGGCTTTGATTCCCGCCATGATCAGGTCGATGATGTGCGCCTTGTAGCGCTCGCGCAGCTCCTCGGTCAGCGTATCCTGGTCGAAGCAGTGGCGCAGCACGAGCCGAGCCGAAAAGAACCGGTCGGCCGCGCCGGTGGCGCTGAAATAGAACAGCTGCGGATCGACCGGGCGAAACGCCCCGGCCTTGACCCCTTCGCGGATCAGCCGCTCGTAGGCGCGGTGCAGCGGGGTCAGATAAGTATCGGCGATCCGCTTCGCTTCGTCGGGATCGCTCTCGCGCACCAGCCGCATCAGCAGGCGGTTGAGATAGGGCGTCGCGTAATAGGTATCGACCATTTTGCCGAGGTGGAGGCGAAGCTTGGCTGCCGGGTCCATGTCCTTGGCCAGCAGCGCCTCGACGCTGCTGGTGATTGCCGCCATGTCGCGGTCGAGCAGCGCCTTCATCAGCCCGGCCTTGTTGCCGAAGTAGTATTTGACCAGCGCCGAATTGAGCCCCGAGCGCAACGACAGCTCGGACAGCGAAATATCGACGATGTCGCCCTCGCGCATGATCGCGCTGGCGGTTTCGAGCAACTGCGCGCGCGCCCCGGGGCTGTCGGAAGGAATGGCTGCGGGATCGCTCATTCGTAAGTCGCTTCGTTCCACCACGGATAGAAGTCGGGCATATCCGACGAGACCTTGCCCGGAAACGCGGGCGGCCGCTTGGCGAGGAAGCTGGCGACGCCTTCGGCCATGTCGGCGCCCTTCGACAGGCGGTAGATCGCACGGCTGTCGATGCGGTGCGCGGCCATCGGGTGGTCGGCCCAGGGCAGCCGCCACAGCATCGCCCGGGTCATCGCGACCGATACCGCGCTGGTATTCAGGGCGATCTCGCTAGCCAGCGCGCGCGCTGCGGGGAGCAGGTCGGCGGGGGCGTGGAGCGAGCGGACGAGGCCTCCGCGCAAGGCTTCTTCCGCATCGAATACCCGCCCGGTCATCGTCCACTCGAGCGCCTGCGGCAACCCGACGATCCGCGGCAGGAACCAGCTCGAGCACGCTTCGGGCACGATTCCGCGGCGCGCGAAGACGAACCCGAAGCGCGCAGTGGTGGAAGCGAGGCGGATGTCCATCGGCAGCTGCATCGTCGCGCCAACGCCCACCGCAGCGCCGTTGATCGCCCCGATGATCGGCTTGGTCGATTGGAACAGGCGCAAGGTCAGCTTGCCGCCGCCGTCGCGCACCCGCGGGTCGGAGAGGTCGGAAACAGGGGTAGGATCGGAAAATACCGCGCCGCCGTCATCGGGGGTCAGATCGGCGCCGGCGCAGAAGGCACGGTCGCCATGCCCGGTGACGATCACGCAACGCACCGCGTCGTCGGCGTCGGTGCGGTCGAACGCGGCGATCAATTCATCCATCATGACGCGGGTGAAGGCGTTCATCTTCTCGGGCCGGTTGAGCGTGATCGTCGCGACCGGGCCCTCGGCCGCGTAAGTGATCTGGGTGAAGCTGCTCATTCCGTCATCTCCGGGCCGGCGCCATGGACCACTTGGACCACAGCACAGGGCGCAAAAAAATCGGCGCTTCCCGCCCCGCTCCAGAAAGCGGGGAAGGAAACGCCGGGAATCGTCATCGGCACGAGCCTAGCGTGGAATGGGGCATGTAGGAAAGCCCTCAGCGCGGCGCCATCCGGCCACCCCTCGCATTACCGCGGCGCCATGCGGATCGCGCCGTCGAGCCGCACGTCCTCGCCGTTGAAGTAGCCGCACTCGATCATGGTCAGCGCGAGCTGGGCGTACTCGTGCGGGTGGCCCAGCCGTTTGGGGAACGGAACCGAGGCGGCCAGCGCGTCCTTCACGTTCTGTGGCGCGCCCAGCATCAGCGGGGTCTCGAAGATGCCGGGCAGGATGGTGTTGACGCGAATGCCCTCGCTCATCAGGTCGCGCGCGATCGGCAGGGTCATGCCGACCACGCCGCCCTTCGAGGCCGAATAGGCTGCCTGGCCCATCTGCCCGTCCTCGGCCGCGACGCTGGCGGTGTTGACGATCGCCCCGCGCTCGCCGTCCTCGAGCGGGTCGAGCGTGAGCATCCCCGCCGCCGACTTGGCGATGGAGCGGAAGGTGCCGACCAGGTTGATCTGGATCACCCAGTTGAATGCTTCCATGCTGAAGTGCTTGATGCTGCCGTCGGTCTTCGAGCGGCTGGCGGTCTTCATCGCATTGCCCACGCCGGCGCAGTTGACCAACACCCGTTCCTGCCCGTGCGCCGCTCGCGCCTTGGCGAAACCGGCATCGACCGAGGCGTCGTCGGTCACGTTGACCTCGCAGAAGGTGCCCCCGATTTCGGCGGCGAGCGCCTCGCCCTTTTCCTCCTGAAGGTCGAAGATCGCGACCTTGACTCCCTTGGCGGCCAATGCGCGCGCGGTCGCCGCGCCGAGCCCCGAAGCGCCCCCGGTGACCACGGCGGCCACAGTGCTGTCGAGTTTCATTGTTTTCCTTCCCTGAGCCGCCCCCCGCAGGGGGATCAAACCATCTCGACGATCGTCACGTTGGCGACCCCGCCGCCCTCGCACATCGTCTGCAATCCGTACTTCTTGCCTCGCGCCTTCAGCGCATGGAGCAGCGTCGCCATCAGCTTGGTCCCGCTCGCACCCAGCGGATGGCCAAGCGCGATAGCCCCGCCGTTGACGTTGAGCTTCGCCGGATCTGCGCCGGTGTGCCTGAGCCACGCCAGCGGAACGCTCGCGAACGCCTCGTTGACTTCGTAGAGGTCGATGTCGTGGATCCCCAGCCCGGCGCGCGCCAGCGCCTTGTCGGTGGCGAACAACGGTTCTTCCAGCATGATCACCGGATCGCCTGCGGTAACCGTCAGCGTGTGGACCCGCGCCAGCGGGGTCAGGCCATAGCGCTTGAGCGCCTCTTCGGAGACTACCAGCGCCGCGCTCGATCCGTCGCAGATCTGGCTGGAACTTGCCGCGGTCAACGTGCCTTCGGGGTTGAGCAGCTTGACCCCCGCGATGCTCTCCAGCGTCGCGTCGAAGCGGATGCCCTCGTCCACCGTGTGCTGCGCCTCGCCCTCGGGGGTTTCGATCGTCATCGGCACGATCTCGGCAGTGAACGCCCCGGCCCTGGTCGCCGCGATCGCCTTCTGGTGGCTCTCGTAAGCAAAGCGGTCGAGGTCGTCCTTGGTGAAGCCGTGCTTCTGGACGATCATCTCGGCGCCCTTGAACTGCGACCACATGACACCGGGATACTTGGCCTCGAGTCCCGGCGACTTGTAGTTGCCCAGGCCTTCTTTCATGTGGAACGCGGCGGTGGTGCCCATCGGCACGCGGGTCATGCTCTCGATCCCTGCGGCGATCACCACGTCCTGCGTCCCGCTCATCACCGCCTGCGCGGCGAACTGGATCGCCTGCTGCGACGATCCGCACTGGCGATCGATGGTCACCGCGGGGGTCGACTGGGGGAGCAGCCGCGACGCCAGAACCGCGTTGCGTCCGACCTGCATCGCCTGCTCGCCGCCCTGGCCGACGCAGCCCATGATCACATCCTCGATCGCCGCGGGATCGATCCCGGTGCGCGATACCAGGTGATCGAGCGAAGCGGCCGCAAGATCGACAGGATGAACCCCGGCCAGACGCCCGCCGCGGCGCCCCCCCGCGGTGCGGAAGGCATCGACGATGTAGGCAGTGGGCATGGGGCTTCTCCGGGGGCTTATTTAACCGGACGGTTAAGGGAGCGGCGAGGGCGGGTCAAGCGCGGTGGGGGGTGGCTGGAGCCCGCACCGTGTTGGGCCCTTGCGCAATAAACTGTGGCCGCGCTGCAACAGACTGCCATCAAATCGTAACATTGTGAAGAATTTCAATTGATACCGGTTTGGCGGTCGCCCATTCTCAACGAATCTTTCCGGCAACCCGCTCCTGACTGAAACGAGAGAGCGGCGGCCGAAGGGGCGCATTTCAACCGAAGAATTGGCATTGCCCGGCGACCCCGGGCCCTGGCGTAAAGGGACTGGCACCGTGAAACTCTTCAACAAGGCCGCGCTGAGCGGCTCGACTTCGATTTATTCGGCCGCCGTGGCGGCGATCGTGATGTTCGGCGGAGCCACCACTGCGTACGCGCAGGACACGGCGCCGCCCGCCGATACCGCAGTCGGCGGCCAGAACTGCGCCGACGCCAACTCCAACGGGGTATGCGACGATCAGGAAGGCCAGGCGATCGTCGTCACGGGAACGCGCATTCGTATTCCGAACCTGACTTCGCCGGAACCGATCACCACGCTCGACAATCGCGTTCTTCGCGAGCGCAACTTCACCAATATCGCCGATGCGCTCAACGAGCTTCCCGGCAACCGCGGCAGCGTGACCCCCGCAGGCGGTCAGGGCTTCGGTCAGGGTACAAACTTCATCAACAACTACGGGCTGGGTTCGAACCGCACGTTGACCTTGGTCAATGGCCGCAGGTTCGTAAGCTCCAACGTCGCCACGATCTTCACCAACGCGGGCTCCGGAACCCAGGTCGATCTGAACGTCATCCCCAGCATCCTCGTCGATCGCATCGACGCCATCAGCGTTGGCGGCGCACCGCTTTACGGATCCGACGCCATCTCGGGTACGCTGAACGTCATCCTCCGCTCTGAATTTGACGGCGTCGAACTGTCGGCCACCAGCGGGATCTCCGAGGAAGGCGACAACTTCAATTACAACTTCTCCGGGATCGCCGGGCGAACCTTCATGGACGGTCGCCTGAACATCACGGTCGCCGCATCCCACGATAACGTCGAAGGGCTGGTCTTCAATGACCGCGACTTCCTCCGCCGCCGCATCGGCGGCGCCACCAATCCGTCGAACGCGCAGGCTGCCTCCTTGCGTCCGGGCGGGATGTCCACCCCGGCAAACGATGGCCGCCTGAATTCGGGTATCGGTTTCAACAACGGGTTGACGGACAACACTCCGGGCGTCGTCCAGATCCGCAGCGTGAACATCCCCTTTCTGACGCCCGGCGGCCTGATCACGGCCACCAACCTCGCCACGGCCGACCCACGCAACCCGGCGGTGCCCTTCGGAGTGCCAACGACGCGCGGTCTCCAGTTCGACGACATGGGCAGCCTCATTCCGTTCAACCAGGGCATTGTCTTTCCGGGTACGTCGGGTTCGGGCGGTGATGGCTTCGTCTTCGCGGATTACGCGCAGATTACCTCCGACCTGCGCCGAACCACGGCGAACGGCTTCCTGACCTTCGAGGTCACGCCGAACGTCGAGCTTTTCGCCGAAGGGACGTATTTCCAATCGCGCGCCGATGAGTTGACTCAGCAGCCGACCTTCAACAGCTCGCTGTTCGGGGGGCTGAGCGGACCGCTGACGTTCGGCCCGAATAACCCGTTCCTGACCGATCAGGCGCGCAACCAGCTGGTTTCCCGCGGCGTCACCAATTTTCAGGTCTCACGCGCCTCTGACGATTTCGCCGACCTCACCGGCTTTAACAAGACCCGCATCTATTATGGCACGGGCGGTGTCCGCGCTGACTTCAATTTCATAGGCAAGACGTTAAATTTCGAAGCCTACGCCAGCCACGGCAAGACCCGCAGTCGTGACTTTGGCCAGGATCTCAACGCGCAGAATTTCATCAACGCAACCAACGTCACCCGCAATGCGGCGGGCCAAATCGTCTGCACGACCGCGCCAACGCACACGCGCACGACCACGTTGGCCAACGGTCAGGTAGTCCCGATAAACGGCGGCTTCGCGGCGCCAGGCGGAACGCCGATGGCTGATCCCAACTGCGCTCCGCTAAACCTCTTTGGTCAAGGTCAGGCTTCGCAAGCAGCGCTCGACTATATCATCGAAGATTTCGTGACGGTGAGCGAGCAGAAGCAGACGGTCTACAACGCCAACGTCGGCGGCGCGCTGTGGGACTTTTGGGGCGCGGGCGCGATCGGCGTCAACGTCGGTTACGAGCATCGCGAAGAGGAAGCGAGCTTTACCCCGAGTGACTTCCAGCAACGGGGGCGCGGCCGCTCGGTGGCGATCACGCCGCTGTCTGGCAAATACAATCTCGACGAGGTGTTCGGGGAGATGGTCCTGCCGCTCGTCTCGCCTGACAATAACCTTTCGTTCCTGCACAGCGCCCAGCTGTTCGGGCGCGCCCGTTATTCGGACAACTCAATCAACGGGGGCCAGTTCTCCTACACCGTGGGCGGAACGATCGCGCCGATCGAGGACATTCAATTCCGCGGCAACTATACGCGTTCGTTCCGTTCACCGGGCATCACCGAACTGTTCTTGCCTCAGGTCAACACTTTCGCGTTCGTCCCCGATCTGTGTCAGGATGCGGCGATTGCCCAGGGCGCCGCTCCCGCTACCCGGACACGCAACTGCACGGCTTTTCGCGCGGCCTTCCCTGGAACGAATTTCGCCAATCCGGACCCCGCTTCGACGGCGTCGGTGCCGGCCCGATCGGGCGGCAATCCCAACCTGGAGAACGAGGAGGCAGAGAGCTACACCTTCGGTGTTATTCTTCAGCCGCGCTTCATTCCGCGGCTGGCGATCACGGCGGACTATGTCAGCATCACGCTGACCGGACCGATCTCCAACCTGACGGTTCCGCAGATCGCCAGCGGGTGCTTCGACAACGAGACATTCGATACCGCCGACGTGCTGAACGCAAACGCGTTCTGTTCGCGGATCAATCGCAATCCGACGACAGGCCGCGTCGTCGGCGATCCGCAGAATCCGGCAGTTACCAGCGGCTTTGTGAATGGCGAGGAGATCAAGTTCCGCGGCATCCAGGGCACTCTGGGCTACAGCGTTCCGCTGACCGGCCTGGGATTTAACGGAACCCTCTCCTTCGGCGGGGATATGCTCTACGTCCGGCGGCGGCTCGTGAACATCACGGGCGTGGCTCCATCGCGCAGCGACGGCGTCATCGGCGATCCCGAGTTCTCCGGCCAGTTGCGTGTTCGCTACGTCGAAGAGAGTTTCGGCATGAATGTGAACATCAACTACACGGGCGAGCAGCTGTTCAGCCGTCTGAACCGCCAGCAAGGCGAGTCGGGGCAAGGCCTCGACGCCCGGGAGATCGACAAGCTCGATGATTACATTACCGTCAGCCCCAGCATCTTCTTCGATCCGACCGAAGATTTCCGTCTGACTTTGGCGGTGACGAACCTGTTTAACCGCCAAGGCCAGAAATATTTCGGCGAATTGCTGCCTGCCAGCTTCAACGACCTTATCGGTCGTCGCTACAGCGTAAGTGCGCGGGTCCGCTTCTAGCACGGTTTGCCGCTCGGGTTGAACCAGACAAGGGCGTCTCCGCAAGGAGGCGCCCTTTTCGCCGTCACGCTATCGGTGTGATTCGCAGCCGCTGACCGGCCCTTCGCCCGCGCTTCGGGGCGCAGGGCGCTCAGAGCTGCTTGACGGCCAAATTGCGGCTGGTGTGCCCGGTCGTCGCCATTCGGCGGCCGTCAGGTTTGCTGATACTCCATCGACACATGCTGGCGCATGGGTTCATTTCGTTCCAACCACGATCGCCAGTTCTCCGTCGCCGTCGTCGATCCGCACCGTGCTGCCATCGGGAATCTCGCCCGCCAGCAGTTTGTCCGCCAGCGGGTCCTGAAGATAGCGCTGGACCGCGCGTTTCAGCGGCCGCGCGCCGTAGACCGGATCGTAGCCGACCCGCCCCAGCCAGCGCCGTGCGGCGTCGGTCAGCTCGAGCGCGATCTTGCGGTCCTTGAGCAGCTTGGCCACCCGTTCGACCTGCAAGTCGACGATCGGCGCCATGTGTTCGTGGCCCAGGCGGTGGAACAGGATGATCTCGTCGAGCCGGTTGAGGAATTCGGGGCGGAAATGCCCGCGCACGATTTCCATCACCTGCGGCTCGACCGCCGAGACGTCCTGGCCTTCATCAAGGCTGGCGAGGTGCTGGCTGCCGAGGTTGCTGGTCAGGATGATCAAGGTGTTGGTGAAATCGACCACGCGGCCCTGGCCGTCGGTCAGGCGCCCGTCGTCGAGCACCTGGAGCAACACGTTGAACACGTCGGCATGCGCCTTCTCGACCTCGTCGAACAGAACGACCTGATAAGGCCGGCGCCGCACCGCCTCGGTCAGCACCCCGCCTTCGTCATAGCCGACATAGCCCGGAGGCGCGCCGATCAGGCGGCTGACCGCGTGCTTCTCCATGAACTCGCTCATGTCGATGCGGACCATCGCGCTGTCGTCGTCGAACAGGAACCCGGCCAGCGCCTTGGTCAGCTCGGTCTTGCCGACCCCCGTGGGGCCGAGGAACAGAAAGCTGCCCAATGGCCGGTTGGGGTCTTGCAGGCCCGCGCGGGCGCGGCGCACCGCCTTGCTCACCGCGGTCACCGCGTCGGCCTGCCCGATCACCCGCTTGCCGATGGTCTCTTCCATCCGCAGCAGCTTCTCGCGCTCGCCCGCGAGCATCCGTTCCATCGGGATCCCGGTCCAGCGGCTGACCACTGCGGCGATGTCGTCGGCGGTCACCTCCTCGCGCAGCAGCATGTTCGAGGTATCGAGGCCCTGCGCCTCGGCGAGCTGCTTCTCCAGCTCGGGAATGCGCCCGTAAGAAAGCTCACCCGCCTTGGCCAGATCGCCCGCGCGCTGGGCCTGCTCGAGCTCTAGCCGCGCGGCGTCGAGCGCTTCCTTGATCCTGCCCTCGGCGGCGATCTTGTCGCGCTCGTTCTGCCAGCGCGTGGTCAGCGCGTCGGACTGCTCCTCGAGCCCCGCCAGCTCGCCACGCAGCGTGGCGAGGCGGTCCTTCGAGGGTTGATCGCCCTCCTTGGCGAGCGCCATCTCTTCGATCTTGAGCTGGATGATCCGGCGGTCGAGGTTCTCGATCTCCTCGGGCTTGCTCTCCACTTCCATGCGGATGCGCGATGCCGCCTCGTCCATCAGGTCGATCGCCTTGTCGGGGAGAAACCGGTCGGCGATGTAGCGGTTGCTCAGCGTGGCCGCGGCGACGATCGCGCCGTCGGTGATCCGCACGCCGTGGTGCAGCTCGTAACGGTCCTTCAGGCCGCGCAGGATGCTGATCGTGTCCTCGACCGTCGGTTCGCCGACGAACACCGGCTGGAACCGCCGCTGGAGCGCAGGGTCCTTCTCGACGTGCTTCTGGTACTCGTCGAGCGTGGTCGCGCCGATGCAGTGCAGTTCGCCGCGGGCCAATGCGGGCTTGAGCAGGTTGGAGGCGTCCATCGACCCCTCCGAAGCGCCCGCGCCGATCAGCGTGTGCATCTCGTCGATGAACAGGATGATCTCGCCTTCGGCACCCTTGACCTCGTCGAGCACCGATTTGAGCCGTTCCTCGAACTCGCCGCGGTATTTCGCGCCGGCGATCAGGCTGCCCATGTCGAGCGCCATCAGGCGGCGATCCTTGAGGCTGTCGGGGACGTCGCCGTTGGCGATCCGCAGCGCCAAGCCCTCGGCGATTGCGGTCTTGCCCACGCCGGGTTCGCCGATCAGGACGGGATTGTTCTTGGTCCGCCGGGCAAGGATCTGGATCGTCCGGCGAATCTCGTCATCGCGCCCGATCACCGGGTCGAGCTTGCCGTCGCGCGCCGCTTGGGTCAGGTCGCGGGCGTATTTCTTCATCGCGTCATAGGCGTTCTCGGCGCTCGCGCTGTGCGCCTCGCGCCCGCCGCGCAGTTCGCCGATCGCGGTTTCCAGCTTCCTGGCATCGACCCCGGCGGCCTTGAGCGCCTGCCCTGCAGCGGTGGTCGTCGCCAGCGCCAGCGCCACCAGCATCCGCTCGACCGTGACGAAGCTGTCGCCCGATTTGGCGGCGATCTTCTCGGCCTGGTCGAGCACCCGCACCGCATCGTTGTCGAGTCCGGGAGTCGCTTGCGCCCCGCTGCCCGAGACCGCCGGAACTTTGGCCAGCGCCTTGTCGATTTCGGCATGCGCGACCTGGGCGTTGCCCCCGGCGCGCTGGATCAGCCCGCTGGCCATGCCCTCGCCGTCCTCGAGCAGCGCTTTCAGCACATGTTCGGCGCCGATCCGCTGGTGGTTCATGCGGATGGCGACAGTCTGCGCGCTCTGCAGGAAGCCCTTGGCGCGGTCGGTGAATTTCTCGAGGTTCATCGGGCGAGTGCTCCTCCTGTTACCGCGAAGATAGTGTTGCGTTTAGGCAACACAAGGAGCGGACGGCGAATTACCGTCCCGCGGCCCACGATCGCGCCAGCGTATCGAGCAGACGCACGCCGTAGCCGGTCGGACCCTCGGGGTAGAGCGGTTGCGACGACGACGCCCACATCGTGCTGGCCATGTCGACATGCGCCCACGGCAGCGCGGGATCGACGAACGTGCCGATGAACGCCGCACCGTGGCTGGCGCCAGGGCTGAGCCCCTCGGTCGAATTGCGGACGTCGGCGATCTTCGACTTGATGTCCTCGTCATGGTTGCGATGGAGCGGCAGGCGCCACAGCGGCTCGCCGCTGGCTTCGCCGGCGGCAAGAATCGCGGCTGCCAGCGGCTCGTCGCGCGCGAACAGCCCGGCATACTCGTCGCCCAACGCGCCGCCGACTGCGCCGGTCAGCGTGGCGATGTCGACCAGCGCCGCCGGTTTCTTGCGCTCGGCCACGTATTGCACCGCGTCCGCCAGCACCAACCGCCCTTCAGCGTCGGTGTTGACCACCTCGATGGTCTTGCCGCCCATGGTCCGCACCACGTCGCCGGGGCGCTGGGCGTTGCCGCCGGGCATATTCTCGGCCAGCGCGGCGACGGCGACGACATGGACCGGCGCGCGGGTGCGAGCCAGCGACAGCGCGGTGCCGACGACCGCGGCGGCGCCCGACATGTCGGCCTTCATCTGGTACATCCCGCTTCCGGGCTTGAGCGAAATCCCGCCCGAATCGAAAGTGATACCCTTGCCGACGAGCGCCAGCGGTGGACCGCCGGCTCCGCGGTAAGTGACCAGCAGCAGGCGCGAGCCCCGGCGCGAACCCTGGCCGACACCGACAATCGCGCCCATCCCGAGCCGGCGCATTGCCGCTTCGTCGAGCACTTCGATGCTGACGTTGGGCAGCCCGGACAATGCCTCGCGGGTGCGCTCGACGAAGCTCGCCGGGTGGATCACACCCGCGGGCTCGTTGATCAGGTCGCGGGTGAAGCGCGCCGCCTCGGCGACGCCGGCGTGGCGCGATTGCCAGGCGGTGCGGGCGGCCTCGGGTTCGCTGCCGACGATTGTAACCGCCTGCGTCGATGGCGGCGTCGCGCCGGTCTTGTAACGGTCGAAACGGTACTGCCCGAGCGCGTAGCCGAGCGCGGCGCTGGCCATCGCCTGCGCGCCGCCCGCGCCGATCAGCGCGACGGGCGCATTCACGCCTTTGAGCTCCTGCGCGGCCTTGCCCGCCGCTTCCTGAATCGCAATCGCGCTCGGGTTGGGACCGACCCCGACCGCGACGATCCGTTGACGTCCGGCGGCCGCAGGCAGCGACAGGACCGCGTTGGCCTTGCCGGTGAACTCGGCGCTTGCGATCCCCGCGGCCAGCGCGTCGCGTTCGGCCTGCGCCAGCGGCAGCGTCGGGGCGAGTTCCGCACCCGGCAGCAGCACGACCAGCGCGGCGTCGGCGGGCGCGGTCGCCGCAAAACCGATCGGGCGCTCGGCACTGTTGCGCGCGTTGCTGAGGGCGATTCCGGAACCGGCAACGTCCTGTGCGGCAGCGGGCAGGACGGGCAGGACAGCAAGGCAGAGTGAGGTGAGAAGCAGGCGCATGGGTGTTTCCGATTGTTCGTTGCGACGGACGAGTGACTTTGTTGAGGTTCTCGCGCGGGCAAGGCAAGCCCTATCCGCGCCCGCGCCGTTTTCCCCACGATTCGCCGCGCGGTGCTTGCCCAAGTCCAGCAAATCCGCCAGATTCGCCGCATGATCCCCGCCATCTTCGGCCTTTCCGGACCAACGCTCACCGCCGACGAGCGTGCCTTCTTCCGCGATGCGGACCCCGCGGGCTATATCCTGTTCGGGCGCAACATCGTCGACCGCTGCCAACTGCGCGCGCTGACCGACGAGTTGCGTGCGCTGCATGGCCGCGAGCGGCTGCTCATTACGATCGACCAGGAAGGAGGGCGGGTGGCGCGGCTGAGACCGCCAGTCTGGCCAGCCTATCCTGCCGGGGCCGCGTTCGATGCCCTTTACGAGATTGCCCCGATAAGCGCGATCGAAGCGGCGCGGGCCAATGCCGAGGCGCTCGGTTGGGATCTCGCCGAGGCGGGGATCACTTGCACCCACGCGCCGGTACTCGATGTTCGCCAGCCCGGCGCGCACGATGTGATTGGCGACCGCGCGTTGGGGCACGAACCGCTGCGCGTTGCCGCACTGGGGCGCGCGGTGCTCGACGGACTCGCCCGCGCAGGAGTAGTCGGGACGGTCAAGCACATGCCGGGCAATGGTCGCACCCACTGCGATACGCACATGGCGCTTCCCACTGTCGACGCGAGCGAGCACGAGCTAGCGAGCGATCTCGCGCCGTTCATTGCACTCAACGACGCGCCAGTCGGGATGACCGGGCACCTGCTGTTCACCGCTTGGGACAAGGTCAATCCGTCAACCCAGTCGCCCTTCGTGATCGAGGAGATCATCCGCAAGCGGATCGGCTTTGCCGGCCTGCTGCTGACCGACGACCTCGATATGGAGGCGTTGTCGGGGTCGGTTCCCCAGCGCGCCGAGCGAGCGGTAGCGGCGGGGTGCGACATCGCGCTGAACTGCTGGGCGAAGATGGACGACATGGTCGGGATCGCCGAACGCCTGCCCGTGATGCGCGCCGAAACCGCGGCCCGGCTCGACCGCGCGCTTGCGGAGACGGCGGACTTCTCGGCACCTCTAGAGATCGCCGCGCAGGCCGCCTTGCTCGACGTCCGCGACCGCTTGCTCGCCCTGACGGCGCAAGCCTGATGGACGAATCGGCCGCCCCCGTAAGCCTGTTCGCGGGCGACGAGGCATGGGACGGTCCGGCGACCCGGTCGACCGACGACGCCGCGCTGTACCTCGAACTCGACGGCTGGGAAGGTCCGCTCGACCTGCTGCTCGATCTGGCGCGGCGCCAGAAGGTCGATCTGCGCGGGATCTCGATCCTCGCGCTCGCCGATCAGTACATCGGCTATGTCGAGCGCGCCGCCGCGCTGCGGCTCGAACTGGCCGCCGATTACCTGGTGATGGCCGCCTGGCTCGCCTACCTCAAGTCGCTGCTGTTGCTCCCGCGCGAGGAGCAGGATGAGCCCAGCGCCGACGAACTCGCGCTGCGCCTGCAACTGCGGCTCCAGCGGCTGGGGGCAATGCGCGAGGCGGGTGCCCGGCTGATGGCGCGCGATCGGCTGGGGCGCGATGTGTTTACGCGGGGTGCGCCCGAGGGGCTGCGGGTCGAGCGGCGAAACGCCTGGGTTGCCGAGTGGTTCGACCTCGTCCAGGCCTATGGTCAGGTCAAGGCGCGCACCGCGCCGGTGGTCCACATGGTCCGCGACCGCGCGGTGATGACGCTGGAGAGCGCGCTGAGCCGCGTCGCCGCGATGCTCGGGGTGGCGCTCGACTGGATGGCGCTGGAAGAATTCCTCCCTCCTTATGCCGATCCGCAGCTGCGGCGTTCGGCGCTGGCATCGAGCTTCGTCGCCGCGCTCGAACTGGCGCGACAGGGCAAGGCCGAACTGGCGCAGGACGAGGTGTTCGGCGAGCTGCGCCTGCGCGCGGTGCGGGCCGCCTGATGGACCCGCTGGTCCGCGCGGTGGAAGCGGCGCTGTTTGCGGCGACCGAGCCGATGACCGCGGCGCAGCTTTCGAAGCATCTCGGCGATGCTGATGTCCGCGCGGCGCTGGCCGAGCTGGCCGCGCATTACACGGGGCGCGGCGTCGAGCTGGCCGAGCGCGGCGGGCGCTGGCACTTCCAGACCGCCCCCGATCTCGCCCACCTGCTCCGCCGCGAGCGCGAGGACGTGCGCCGCCTCAGCCGCGCGGCGACCGAGGTGCTGGCGATCGTCGCCTACCACGAGCCCGTCAGCCGCGCCGAGATCGAGGCGATCCGCGGGGTCCAGACCGCGCGCGGCACGCTCGACGTGCTGATGGAGGCGGGCTGGGTGCGCGTCGCCGGGCGGCGCGAAGTGCCCGGACGCCCGGTGATCTACGCCACCACCGCCGATTTCCTCACCCACTTCGGCCTTGAATCGCGCCGCGACCTGCCGGGGATAGATGAACTGCGCGCCGCCGGGTTGCTCGAACCGGTCGATGAGGCGTTCGCCGCGTTGGGTGGCGGGGATGACGAGGAAGAGCCTCCGGTCGAGAACGAACCCACTCACCTCTAACCGTCGCTCCTGCGAAGGCAGGGGTCCAAACGAGTTTTCCACCCGCAGGGCATTGCAACGACGCACCGTCGTCTTGGTCCCTGCCTTCGCAGGTGCGACTTCGGGTCTTTCGCTGGTATTGCGCCGAGTGCGGACTTATATGAGCGGCAAAGGAGTACGTTTCGATGGGCGGTCTTTCGCTTCCCCACCTGCTGATCCTCGCGCTGGTGGTGCTGGTGCTGTTCGGCCGCGGTCGGATTTCCGAGATGATGGGCGATTTCGGCAAAGGCATCAAAAGCTTCAAGTCCGGGATGAGCGAGGAGACCGATCGTCCGGCCACCCCGCCCCCGGCGCAGATCGCAGCGCCGCCGCCAGCAGCTCCGGCACAGCAGCCGGCTGAAACTCCGGTCGATCCCGGCGCTTCGCCGAAGCCCTGACCACCTGATCCGCCGCCATGTTCGACATCGGCGCTTCCGAACTGTTGTTGACCGCGATCGTCGCGATCGTCGTGATCGGGCCCAAGGACTTGCCGCTCGCGCTGCGCACTGCAGGGCGCTGGATCGGCAAGGTCCGCCGCGTCTCGGGCCATTTCCGCACCGGCGTCGAAACGATGATCCGTGAGGCCGAGCTCGAGGAGATGGAGCAGAAGTGGCGCGAGCAGAACGCCAGGATCATGGCCGAGACCGGCGCCGGCGAAACCGCTGCTGATCCGGTGATGGAGGGGCCGCTTGCCGCTCCCGAACCGGTCTCGGGCGAAGTCCAGGGCGGAACCGCACCGCTGCCGCCCCCTCCATGACTTTGGCGTTCTGAACATGTTCCGCGTTACCGACATCGACGAATCGCAGGCGCCGCTGCTCGATCACCTGATCGAGCTGCGCACGCGTTTGCTGCGCAGCGTCTTTGCGCTGGGGGTTGCGTTTGCGGTCTGTCTCTTTTTCGCGGACGACATCTTCGCCTTCCTCGTCCGCCCGCTGACCGCGGCGTTTCCGCCGGGCGAAGGGCGGCTGATCTACACCAAGCTTTACGAGGCGTTCTTCGTCGAGCTCAAGGTGGCGCTGTTCGCGGCGTTCTTCGTCAGTTTCCCGATCATCGCCAACCAGTTGTGGGCGTTCGTCGCCCCGGGACTCTACGTGAAGGAGAAGCGCGCCTTCCTGCCCTTCCTGATTGCCACCCCGGTGCTGTTTGGGGCGGGCGCGTCGCTCGCCTATTTCGTGGTCATGCCCACCGCATTCCGCTGGTTCCTGGGGTTCGAGGGCGAGAAAGGCGGACTCAAGCTCGAGGCGCTGCCGGGTACAGGCGATTACCTCAGCCTGGTGATGCAGTTCATCCTGGCGTTTGGGATCAGCTTCCTTTTGCCGGTGCTGCTGCTGCTGCTCAACCGCGCGGGGATCGTCACCCGGGCGCAGCTGACCACTGCGCGGCGCTATGTGATCGTGGCGATCTTTGCGGTTGCCGCGGTGGCGACCCCGCCCGATGCCGTCTCGCAGCTGATGCTGGCGGTGCCGCTGCTGCTCTTGTTCGAAGGGTCGCTGGTGATCATGCGCCTGACCGAGCGCAGCGAGGCGAAGCGGCGGGCGGCGGAAACTGCCGAAGCGGAAACTTCAGGCGAAGCGAACGTCTGAATCCGTCGCGGATCGGGGACACAAAAAAAGCGGAGCCGAAGCCCCGCTTTCCTTGAATTCTGCTCTGAACAGCCGCGAAATTACGGGCTGTCGGGGCTGTCGTCGTTGTCGACCAGGAAGTAGATCCCGGCGCCCATGAGGACGACCGCGAGGATCAGCAGAAGGGTCGATGAACCGCCCATCTGGCTGGCGTCGGCGACCGGCGCAGCGGCGCGATCGACAGCCTGCGCCATGGCGGGCACCGCCGTCATCGTCAGGGCTGCGACAGCGGCAGCCAGATTACGCAAATTCATTGTGACGTCTCCTTTAAGCTTCATTCGAACAACCGCTTAACGCCATCGGCAGTACAGCGCAAGCCAACACATACACCCCCATCCATCCAGACCCCTTACCAAGGCGGACTTCCAGGAAACTTTTTCTCGAGTACAGATTCCCCGCACCCGACAATCGATCTATCAGGCAGGACATAGTTTATGTCCAGCCGGAAAATCCCCTAGCGCCAGACTTCCTACCAAAACATGAACCCCCACAGAGCTCCGAAACCCGCGGCTAACCAAGCACTTTGCTTGCCGTGTTGCCTCGCGGCAACAATCAGCGGCTTTCTGCCTCGCGTTGCCGGGGCGCCTCGAACACCTTTTCGCCGTTGATCCAGGTTTCGAGCACCCGCGCCTTGCGCAAGGCCGCGGGGGCGGCGAGCAGCGGATCGACGTCGATCAGCACGAAGTCGGCGCGCAAGCCGGGCGCCAGCCGGCCGAACTTGCGCTCGGCGAACCCGGCCCATGCTGCGCCGCTGGTGTAGCCGGCCAGCGCTGCCGCGCGATCGACCCGTTCCTGTGGCAGCCACCCGCCAAACGGCTGCCCGGTCGCATCCTCGCGGGTCAGCGCCGCGGCCATCCCGGCGAAGGGGTCGGGCAATTCGACCGGCGCGTCGGATCCGAACGCCAGCCGCGCGCCTGCGTTGGCGATGCTTTTCCACGCATAGGCACCGGTCAGCCTGCCGGGCCCTAGCCGCGCCTCGGCCATCGTCCGGTCGGAGACCTGATGGATCGGTTGCATCGAGGCGATCACGCCCAATTTGCCGAATCGGGGAATGTCGAGCGGATCGACCACCTGGGCGTGCTCGATCCGCCAGCGGCGGTCGCCCCTGTAAGTCGCTGCAAGCTCTTCGATCGCATCGAGCACGTCCGCGTTGGCGGCGTCGCCGATCGCGTGAATCGCAAGCTGGAAATTGTCCATCGCCGCGCGGCTCATCAGGTTCTTGAGCTGAGTCTCGCCGGTCCGCACGATCCCGCGGGTCTGCGGGGCATCGGCATAAGGCGCCTTGAGCAGCGCCCCGCGCGAACCCAGTGCGCCGTCGGTGTAAAGCTTCAGCCCATTAAGCCTCAGCCGGTCGTCGTAGAGCCAGGGCGTCGGGCCGGGGCCGCCGATCAACGTCATCGCCTCGATCCCCATGGCGTAGGACATCACCCGCAACCGCAGCCGCCCAAGGTCGCCCGCACGGCGAAAGGTCTGCCAATCCTCGATCGAGGTGCCCATGTCGGCCACCGCAGTCAGCCCGCGGGCGAGCAGCAGGCGCTGCGCGGTGTCGAAGGCGAGGTCGCGGTCGTCGGGGCGCGGCGGCGGGACGACGCGATCGACCAGCAGGGCGGCATCGTCGACCAGCACGCCCGCGGGTTTGCCCCCGGCAAGACGCTCGATCCGCCCTCCCGCCGGGTCCCTGGAGGCCGCGGTGACCCCGGCGGCGTTCAGCGCCGCGCTGTTCCCCCACCCGGCATGGCCATCGACTCGCGCCAGCCACACCGGGCGCCCGGGGACCGCCGCGTCGAGTTCGGCGGCTGTGGGGAAACGGCCCAGCCCCCATGCCTCCTGGTTCCAGCCGCGCCCGGTGATCCACGGGCGGTCGGGGTGCGCCGCGGCGTAGGCGCGAATCTTGGCCAGCGCCTCGGCCAGCGACTTCGTCTCGGACAGGTCGAGCGTCAACGCGCCGAACCCCAGCTCCATCACGTGCAGGTGCGCGTCGATCAGACCGGGGATCATCGTCCGCCCCTTGCCGTCGATCTGGTATTGGGTCTTGGGCCGTTTGTCCTTGGACTGGAACAGCGCCTTGATCTTGCCGTCGGGCCCGATCTGGAGCGCGGCAAAGCGCTGCGGCTGGCCCTTGTCGTCGAAGGTCACGCCGTTGACGTTGATCACCATCGTATCGGCATGGACGGGAGTGGTGGCGAGCAGTGCCAGCGCCGCGGCGGCGATCCAGCGCAGGCTCATGCTGCGCTTCCCTTGCGCGGGAGCCGCTTGATCAGCGCGCTGGTGTCCTCGCGCCCGGCGCCCAGCGCCTGGACGTCGGAGAAGAATTGATCGACCAGCGCCGCGACCGGCACCGATGCGCCGAGGTTGCGCGCCTCGTCGAGCGCTAGGCCGAGGTCCTTGCGCATCCAGTCGACCGCGAAACCGAAGTCGAAGCGGTTTTCGACCATCGTCGCCCAGCGGTTGTCCATCTGCCAGCTTTGCCCGCCCCCGCCCGAGATCGCCTCGTAGACCTTGTCCATGTCGAGTCGCGCCGCCTGCGCGAAGCGGACCGCTTCGGCGAGGCCGGCGACGACCGCGCCGATGCAGATCTGGTCGACCATCTTGGTCGCCTGCCCGGATCCGGCCTTGCCGACGTGGACGATCCGCGCGGCATAGGCCTCCATCACCGGGTGCGCCGCCTCGATCGCCTTGGCCCCGCCGCCGCACATGATCGAAAGCTTGCCCTTTTCAGCGCCCGCCTGCCCCCCGGTGACCGGGGCATCGACGCAGAAAATCTCCTTGTCGCGCGCCTCGACCGCGATCTGGCGGGCGATCTTGGCCGAGACCGTGGTGTGATCGATGAACACACCGCCGCGGCGCAGATGCGCGAATACCCCCGCCGGGCCGAGCACGACTCCGGCGAGGTCGTCGTCGTTGCCGACGCAAGTAACGACTGCGTCCGCGCCCTCGGCAGCCTCCGCCGGACTGCCTGCGACCCGCGCTTCGAGTTCCGGGTGATCGGCTCGCCACTTCTCGATCCGATCGGGCGTGCGGTTGTAGATCGTCAGGCGGTGGCCGGCCTTGGCCAGGTGCCGGGCCATTGGCGAGCCCATCACGCCGAGGCCGAGGAACGAGACCCTGAGAGATTCGGGAAGAGGTGTGGTCATGGATCGTGTCTTAGCCGGTTTTCGCCGCGCGCAAATCCCCGGCGTGGCAGCGGCTTGACCGGCGTGACGCGGCCCCTATGGCGCGGGCGATGTTCTCGTTTCCCAATAGCCGCGTGGTTCGCCTGGCATTTTATGGCGTTGCCGTTGTTACGACGATCGCGGCGCTGTCGCCCTCCGTGCCGTTCAAGCCCAGCTTCGACTTCTCCGACAAGATCGAGCATTTCGCTATTTTTGCGGTTCTCGCAAGCCTGGCGCTGTTCGGCTTTCCCCAGGCCCCGCGGCGCATGATCGTGGAGCGGCTGTCGTTCTTTGGCGCGGCCATCGAAGTGCTCCAGTCGATCCCCGCGCTGGACCGCGATTGCGACGTGTTCGACTGGGCGGCCGACACGCTGGGCGCGGCAGTAGCCGTGCTGCTGCTGGCGCGGCTGGTTCCGGCAAGGCGCGCCCCCGCGGGATAGCGGTTCCCTTCGATGGCGGTTTTGGGTACGGCGCCCCCGCCATGCACCAGCCGCTCCGTCCGCCCGCCCCCGTCGTCGCAACCGCTCCGCTGCTGACGCTCGCCGACGTGCGCGCCGCCGCGGGGCGCATCGCCGGACAGGTCGTGCGCACGCCCACGCTACACAGCCGCACGCTTTCGCAGATCAGCGGCGCGGAAATCTGGCTCAAGTTCGAGAATCTCCAGTTCACCGCCGCGTACAAAGAGCGTGGCGCGCTCAATGCGCTGCTGCTGCTCGATCCCGAACGGCGCAATCGGGGCGTGATCGCCGCGTCGGCGGGCAATCATGCGCAAGGCTTGAGCTATCACGCCACCCGGCTGGGCGTGCCGGCGACGATCGTCATGCCGCGCACCACCCCCACGGTGAAGGTGATGCAGACCGAAAGCGTCGGCGGCACCGTTGTGCTCGAAGGGGAGACTTTCGACGACGCCTATGCCCACGCCTGCCAGCTGGAAGGCGAGCTGGGACTGACTTTCGTCCATCCGTTCGACGATCCGCACGTCGCCGCCGGGCAGGGCACGGTCGCGCTCGAGATGCTCGAGGACGTGCCCGAGCTCGACATGCTGGCGATCCCGGTGGGCGGTGGCGGCCTGGCCTCGGGGATGGGCACCGTTGCGCGCGCGATCAACCCCGGGATCGGCCTGATCGGGGTCGAGGCGGCGCTTTACCCCTCGATGTACAACCGCCTCAAGGGCACGCACCTGCCGTGCGGCGGCGATACCCTGGCCGAGGGCATCGCGGTCAAGGAGCCGGGCGAGCTGACCGCGGGCTGGCTCGCCGATCTGCTCGACGACATCGTGCTGGTCGACGAGGCGGCGCTGGAGAGCGCAGTGGCGCTGCTCCTCCAGATCGAGAAGACCGTGGTCGAGGGTGCGGGCGCGGCGGGTCTCGCCGCAGTGCTCGAACATCGCGCGCTGTTCGCCGGACGCAAGGTCGGGATCGTGCTTTGCGGCGGCAACATCGACACGCGCCTGCTCGCCAACGTCCTGCTGCGCGACCTTGCCCGCTCGGGCCGCCTCGCGCGGCTGCGGTTGACGCTCCAGGACCGCCCCGGCGCGCTGTTCAGGGTGATGCGCGAATTCGACGCGCACCAGGTGAACATCATCGAGATCTACCACCAGCGGATCTTCACCACGCTCCCCGCCAAGGGCCTGATCACCGACATCGAATGCGAGGCCCGCGACAAGGACCAGCTCGACCGGCTGATCGAGGCGTTGCGCGGCAAGGGCTATGCGGTGAGCCAGGTGGAGTTGGCGTGAACACGTCGTTGCCGTGGCCGATGTAACCGGCTTATATTGGCGGGCGAAGGAACCTCACATGGCGCTTTGGACCCTGCACGCCAGTTACGATCCCGAGGCGAAAGTCTGGTAAACGCTCGATTGCGACGTGCCGGGCCTGGTCACCGAAGGCGAGACGCTGGAACACCTGCGTGAGCGGGCGATGGCAGTGCTGCCCGAATTGCTTGCCGACAACGCCCACCTGATCGAGCCGGATCGCCGCGAAGGGCCGCATGCGCTGCGGCTTGTCGCATTCCACGAGAGCACGATGCCGGTTGCCGCCTGAATGGTGGATCGGCTCCGAGGTTCGAGCGTTGCGCGACATCCCTCGACACGCTTGGGATGAGCGGCCTAGGGTCGCGGTTCGGGTGTTTGGCGGGATGGCGGGAATGACGGCATGATGGCGCGGCGGGGGGTGATGGGGGTGCTTGCGGGCACGGCTGCGGCGGTGCTGGGCGGGTGCGGGATTCTGGGCTCCAGCTACAGCTATCGCTACAAGATTACTGTCGAAGTCGAGACGCCGGAGGGGCTGAAGACCGGCTCTTCGGTTCACGAAACTATTGTGAGCAAAAGCGACGTCGATCTTGGCGACATTTCCGCCAAGCGCGGGATGCGGACTCGCGGAGAGGCGGTGGCAGTGGACCTGCCCGGCGGTCAGGTGCTGTTCGCGCTGATGCCCGACAGCAGCCTGACGCAGGCGGCGCTCGACCCCGAATGGACCAACGACTGGGTGGACAGCGCACAGCGGATCAGCGGCGGCGACACACCGCAGGGACCGTTGGAGATGAAGCCGGGCCAGCAGACGGACCGCTTTGCCAAGCCGATCGGCTATCCGACGCTCGTGCAATTTCGCGACCGGGCCGATCCGAAAAGTGTTGAAGCGGTCGATCCCGGCAATCTGGCGGCGAGCTTCGGGCCGGGGGTGCGGCTCAAGCGAATTACACTCGAAGTGACGGACGAAGATGTCACCGAGGGGATTGACGGGCGGTTGCCAAGTTTCGGTCCCGAGACGGGCTTTGACGCGTGGAGCCGAACGATCCCTTACGGTGATCCTCGTGGTATTTCGAAGGAAAGCTTTCAGTCTGCGGATTGAGAATGTCAGATACTGGCTTTCTACAATCGTGGACACGCCGGAGGGTTGCGGAGTAGGGTTGGCAAACTTTGCCGGAGGCCGCGATGCTCCTCGATCTGACCGAAGCCGCCTCTGCGCTCGCCCCCAAGCTCACCGCCTTGCGCCGCGCGATCCACCTCGAGCCCGAGCTGGGGCTGCACAATCCCAAGACCAGCGCCAAGGTCCGCGCGGCGCTCGCGCATCTGCCGTTGAGCTGGCGCGAGGGGGCTTCGACCACGGGGATGGTCGCGACGCTCGATTCGGGCAGGCCGGGACGTTCGGTGCTGCTGCGCGGCGACATGGACGCATTGCCAATGCCGGAGGAGACTGGGCTGGCGTTCGCCTCCACGGTCACCGGGGCGATGCATGCTTGCGGGCACGATGCGCACACCGCGATGCTCGCCGGGGCGGCGGAGTTGCTGTGCGCGCGGGCTGCGACTCTCGAAGGTCAAGTCCACTTCATGTTCCAGCCGGGCGAGGAGGGCCACCACGGCGCGCGGTTCATGATCGACGACGGGCTGCTGGATCCTCTGCCCGACGCCGCGTTCGCGCTCCACGAGATGCCGACCGGCCCGGGCGGGCTGGTCGCGGGGCGCGCCGGGCCACTGCTCGCCGCCGCCGACCGCCTGTTCATCGTCGTCAACGGGCGTGGCGGACACGCCTCGATGCCGCACCAGACGCTCGATCCCATCCCGGTGGCGTGCGCAATCGTCACTGCCATTCAGACCTTGGTCACCCGCCGGTTCGATGCCGCCGACGCGGTGGTGGTGACCGTCGCCAAGATCGTTTCGGGGACCACCAACAACGTCATTCCCGATTCGTGCGAACTCGACGGGACGATGCGCACGCTCAGCCCCACTGCGCGTTCGCGGCTCAAGGTGGAGATCACCCGGCTCGCCGAAGGGATCGCGTCGGCCCACGGCCTAACCGCCACCGTCAGGATCGAGGAAGGCTTCCCCGTCACGATCTGCGACGAACGCGCGGTGGTCTTGGGCGAAGTCGTCAGCAGCGCGCTGTTCGGCGCACAGGCGTTCCACCGGATGCGCGATCCGATCATGGGCGCGGAAGACTTCGCCTATGTGCTCGAGAAAGTGCCCGGCGCGATGTTCTTCCTCGGCGTCGCGCACGAAGGCGCGGACCTCGCCAGCTGCTGCGGGCTCCACTCGACGCGGATGGTGCTCGACGAGGGGGTGATGCCCAAGGGCGCGGCGCTGCTCGCGGGGATCGCCGAGGAATTTCTCGCCCACGGCTTTAGCTGAACCAAGGACATCCCATGCCCATCTCGCTCTACGATGCCATCGTTCCCTCCAACCGCCAGATCATCGCCGCGACCAGGGCGCTGGTCGCCAAGGCCGCGGCGCATTGCGCGGGGCGGGGCGAGCCCGACGCGGCGCTGATCGAGGCGCGGATCGCGCCCGATATGCTGCCGTTCGGGTATCAGGTGAAGTCAGTGGCCGAGCATTCGCGCGGGGCCATCGAAGGCGTTCGCGCCGGGGTCTATTCACCCAGCCTCGATCCGTGGCCCGACAGCTTCGCCGGGCTCACCGCCAAGCTCGACGACGCCGACGCGTTTCTCGCCGCGCTCGATCCGGCCGAGATCGAGGGCTTCATCGGCCAGGACATGCGTTTCGAGTTCAAGGACCGGCGGATGCCGTTCACCGCCGAGAACTTCCTCCTCAGCTTTTCCCAGCCCAATTTCTATTTTCATGCCGCCACCGCCTACGACATCCTGCGCGCACAGGGCCTGGCCATCGGCAAGCGCGACTTCATGGGGATGCCGCGGCTCAAACAGTGATGGTTACTATCCACCGGTTCGTCGGCCTGCGGGGATTCACCTCAGAGTCAGGCTCGGGTACGAATCGCAGGCAGAAGAGGGCGAGGCGGTAAAAGTCACCGGTTGACTACCATTCGTGGTTAAGGGACTTTCACCATTCTCCCGCTTCCGCCATAGTCGCGTCCGTGAGCTTACCCCGGCTCTCCTCGTGAAGGATCGAACGCCCTCGTGACGGCCCCAGTGCGCTTTCCCCGGTTCTTCGTGACGAGCCCCGCGCCGTGCCCGTACCTTCCGGGCAAGAGCGAGCGCAAGGTCTTCACCGAACTGAAGGGGCCGCACGCCGATTCGCTCAACGATGCGCTCGGCCGGATCGGCTTCCGCCGCTCGCAGACCGTCGCCTACCGCCCTTCATGCCTCGATTGCCAGGCCTGCGTCTCGGTCCGCGTCGCTGCGGAAGAGTTCCTTCCATCGGCCACCCAGCGCAAGGTGATCCTGCGCAACGCCGACCTCGAAGTCTCGGCCTGCAAACCGTGGTCGACCGCGGAACAGTTTGACTTGCTCCAGCGTTACCTATCGCGGCGCCACCCCGGCGGGGGTATGGCAACGATGGATGAGATGGACTTTGCAGACATGGTGGAACACACCTCTGTAAAGAGCTATGTCATTGAATACAGGGAACCGGGCGACGGGGTCGTGCCCGGCAAGCTGGTGGGGGCGTGCCTCACCGATCAGCAGGCCGACGGGCTGAGCATGATCTATAGCTTCTACGACCCAGAGCATGAGACGCGCACCGGGCTTGGCAATTTCATCATCCTCGATCACATCCTGCGCGCCGCTCGATCCGGGCTGCCTTACGTCTACCTCGGCTATTGGGTCGAAGGCTCGGCGCGAATGCAGTACAAGGTCCGCTACCGCCCGCTCGAACGGCTCGGTCGCGAAGGCTGGGAACGGTTCGACCCTCGCGATCAGGCC
This sequence comes from Novosphingobium sp., assembly GCA_030697365.1. Taxonomy (GTDB): domain Bacteria; phylum Pseudomonadota; class Alphaproteobacteria; order Sphingomonadales; family Sphingomonadaceae; genus Novosphingobium. Next base: position 60,878 of record JAUYQH010000139.1, read on the forward strand.
CACGCCATCGGCCGCGCCGCCGCAGCCCCTCCCCGCGAATCGATTCCTGTCCTCGATGGCGTCGGCAAAGACGGCGTCCCCGGCGGGCAACAGCAGTACCGGATCGTTTAGCCGCCTTATCGCCGGCAAATTGCTGGTGGGCGCCGCGCTGATCGCGGTTGCGACTCCGGCAATCGCCCAATCCGCCCCGCCCGAGCAGCCAACCGCTACCGAGCCTCCGGCTGCTCCGCCACTGGCCGCGCAACCGGTTGCAGCGGAACCCTCGCTCGAAGACCTGATCCCCGACAGTGCGGTGGCCGATCCCGAGGCGTGGGTCAGGCAGGCGCCCGCCGCAGCCTCCGCCGGGCAGGACGAGGTGCTGGCGCTCGATCCCGGTGCGCCGCTCGCCCCCTTGCCCGATCTCCAGCTTGCCTGGCCCGACGATCAGGCGTTGCCGGACGTCGAGCCCTTGAGCCCCGAAGCCGATATCCAGCTTGCCGAAGATGCCGCCGAGAAGGAACTCCAGGCGGCCGGAATTGCGCCCGGCGATGCGGTGCCGCGGTTGGTCGACGCAAAGGTCGACGATCTGGGCAAAGGGGTCGAGCTGGGCTTTCCCGCGGACGACCAGATCGCGGGGCGCGAGGACATCGCCGGTCGCTTCGCCGAACTCTCTACGCTGCGCCGCCTGCGCGACGACGACGACAATATTGCCCAACTCGCCCGCCGCGCCCGCTCCGACCGCGATCTGCTGCTGCGCACCTTGCGTAACTACGGTTACTACGATGCCGAGGTCTATCAGACGCTCGGCGGGGTCAAGGACGGCGACAGCGGCGAAACGCTGGCCGAGCCGGGCAAGGTCAAGGTGCGCTTCGACGTGATCCCAGGACCGCGTTTCGTGTTTGGGGCGATAAACCTGGCCGACCTCGAATCCACCGGCGACGACTATGCCAAGCTGCGCGCCGCGTTCGATATCCAGCCGGGCGAGCCGGTGATCGGTGACGATATCGTCACCGAACAGGCCGACCTGACGATCGAGCTCGGCGAAACCGGCTATGCCTTTGCACAGGTCGGCAAACCCGATCTGCTGATCGATCACGCCCGCCGCGAAGGCGATCTGACGTTGCCGGTGACCCCCGCGGGCAAGTACAACTTCGGCGCGGTACACAGTGCGCTGCCCCGATTCCTGAGCTCGCGCCACCTCGCCAGCATCGCCCGGTTCGATCCCGGCGACCTCTACCGCAAGTCCGAGGCCGATGATCTGCGCCGCGCGATACTCGCCACCGGGCTGGTCTCGAGCGTGACCGTCATCCCGCGCGAGGTGGAGGCGCCTGCACCGGGCGATCCGGGCGTCGTCGATCTCGACGTCGCGCTGACCAAGGCAAAGCTGCGCACGATCGCCGGGCTGGCGGGCTATTCGAGCGGCGAGGGCTTCCGCGTCGAGGCGAGCTGGGAGCACCGCAACCTGTTCCCGCCCGAGGGCATGTTGCGCGTGCGCGGGGTTGCGGGGACGCAAGAACAGCTCGCCGGGGTGACCTTTCGCCGCAACAACGTGTGGGGCCGCGACCGCATCCTCAGCGTCGATCTCTACGCCCAGACCCAGGACCGCAAGGCATTCGCAGCGCGGACGGTGTCGTTCCTCGCCCAGTTCGTGCGCCAGTCGACGATCATCTACCAGAAGCGGATGACCTACGGCATCGGGCTGGAAGCGGTCGCTACGGGCGAGCGCGAGGGCAGCGTCGGCGGGGTCAGGGCACCGCGCCAGACTTTCTTCATCGGCGCGCTGCCCGGTCATTTCCTCTACGATGCCAGCAACGACCTGCTCGACCCCACGACAGGATTCCGCGCCGGAATCCGGCTCTCGCCCGAATATTCGAAGATAAGCGGCGGCGGCAGCGGAACCTACATCAAGGCTCAGCTTGACGGCAGTTACTATCAGCCGGTGGGCGAGAAGATCGTGCTGGCCGCGCGCGCCCGGCTGGGCACGATCACCGGCGCGGACATCGCCCAGATCGCGCCGTCGCGGCGGTTCTACGCGGGCGGCGGCGGATCGGTGCGCGGCTATGGCTACCAGCAGATCGGCCCGCGCAATTCTCTAGGCGATCCTAGCGGCGGGCGTTCGCTGAGCGAGCTGGCGTTCGAGGCGCGGGTTCGCACCGGGCTGTTCGGCGGGGCGCTGGCGTTCGTGCCGTTCGTCGATGCCGGGGCGGTCGACACCACCACCACCCCCAGCTTCCAGGACTTGCGCTTCGGGGCAGGGCTGGGGATTCGCTATTACACCAACTTCGGCCCGCTGCGGATTGACGTCGGCACCCCGCTCAACCCGCGCAAGGGCGATAGCCGGATCGGGGTCTACGTCGCGCTGGGCCAGGCGTTCTGATGCCCGCCGAGGAGGATCCCCTCACCGGCGAGGCCGCGCCCCCGCCCGGCCCCGCGCGGCGCGACTGGCGCAGGTACGTCATAACCCGTGGCGCCGCGCTCCTTGCCGCGGGGGTGATCGCGCTGTTCGCGGCGATCCTGCTTCTCGACAGCCAGATCGGCCACCGCTTCGTAATCGACCGGATCGCCGAACTCAGCCCGCGATCGGGTCTCAAGATCGAGGTCGGGCGGATCGAAGGCTCGATCTTCGACGAGGCGAAGCTCCGCAACATCGTCCTGCGCGACCCCGAGGGCGTGTTCATGACCGTGCCCGAGGCCGAGCTGCAATGGCGCCCGTTTTCGTGGCTCAGGAGCGGTCTGGATATCCGCAAGCTGGTGCTCCACCGCGGCGAGCTGTCGCGATTCCCCAAATTGCGCCCCGGCGATCCCGATGCGCCGCTGCTTCCGCAATTCGACATCCGGGTCGATCGCTTCGAACTCGACAAGCTGATGCTGGGCGAGAAGGTGATCGGCCAGCGCCGCCGGATCGACCTCGTCTCGAAGGCCGATATCCGCAAGGGCCGCGTGCTGCTGACCGTCAATTCGCAGCTCGGCGGTTCGGACCGGCTGATCGGGCGGATCGACGCCGAGCCCGATCGCGATCGGTTCGAGCTTGACGCCGACTACGCCGCGCCGCGCGGCGGAGTGCTGTCGGGGCTGACGGGGGCGCAGAGCGAAATCCGCGCCAAAGTGTTCGGCAAAGGCAAATGGAGTGCTTGGAACGGAGGGCTGTATGTCACCCAGAACGCCAAGCCGTTCGCCGCGTTCCGGCTGACCAACCGCGCCGGGCGTTATGGCGTGCTGGGTCAGGCCTATCCCGAAGGGCTGCTGACCGGCGCCGCCAAGGCCGCGATTGGCCCGGCGCTGTCGCTGAAGTTCGAGGGGACCTTTCAGGACAGCGTGCTAAGCGGCAACATCTGGTCCGCCGCTGCGACGGGCAAGGCCAACGCCGGGGGCAAGATCGATTTCGCCGCCAACCGCTTCGTCGGGCTGGTGACCAAAGTCGCGCTCGACCGCCCCGACCTGATTTTCGCCTCGCCCAGGCTCGACGGCGTGCGGCTGGCGGGGACGCTCGACGGGCCGTTCCGCGACCTGACCTTCGCGCACGAATTGCAAGTCGACTCCCTGGTCGCCGGAACCACCCGCGCGCAAGGCCTGCGCACCGCGGGTGTGGCGCGCTACGACGGGAAGCGGTTCGTTCTCCCGCTCGACCTGACCGCGGCCAAAGTCGTCACCGGCAACGCGCAGCTCGACCCGCGCTTTGCCGGGGCGAGCGCGAAAGGCGAGTTGGTGCTCGCGGGGACGCAGCTGACCTCGGATAACCTGGCGATCAACTTGCGCGGGCTGATGGCCCGGCTGGCGCTGCGCGGGGATACCGCCAAGGCCAGCTATGCGCTCGCCGGGCCGGTCACCGCGCGCGGGTTCGCGCTGCCCAACCTCGGACTGGTCGATGCCGACGCCAAGATCCTCGCCAGCATCGGTGCGGGTGCCCCGTGGAAGCTCGCGGTCAACGCCAACGGGCGGATGACGCGGATCGACAACCCCACGCTGGCAAGCGTCGCCGGAACCAACATCCGCTTTTCGGGCGGGGTCAACCTCGCCCAGAACGCGCCGATACTGTTCCGCGACGCGCGGCTGACCGCGAGCAAGGTCAACCTGCGGGTCAGCGGCCAGCGCCTCGCCGATGGCCGGACGACGTTTGCGGGCGGCGGTCGCCACATCGACTACGGGCCGTTCACGGTCAAAGCCGACGTCGGTGCCGACGGTCCGCGCGCGGTGCTGGTTTTCGCCAGTCCCTGGCCCGCAGCGGGGCTCAAGGATGTTCGCGTAGCGCTGGCGCCGATCAAGGACGGCTTCCGGATCGAGACCGCGGGCGGATCGACGCTCGGCCCGTTCGACGGAACGCTGGGGCTGTTCTCCTCACCCGGCGGGCCGACCTGGGTGGCGATCGAGCGGTTCAAGGTGTGGCAAACCGACGTCACCGGCCAGCTCCTGCTCGGCAAAGCCGGGATCAGCGGCAACCTGGCCTTGAACGGCGGTGGGCTCGACGGGACCGTCCGGATCGATCCGCAGGGCAACGGACAGCGGATCGCGGCGCTGGTGACCGCCAACAACGCGCGGTTCGGCGGGCCGACGCCGCTGTCCATTGCCAATGGGCGGCTCGAGGCGACCGGCTTCATCGCCAAGGGCCGGACCACGATCGACGCGACGGTTTCGGGCGAGGGGATCGCCAGTGGACGGCTGTTTATCGGGCGGCTGGCGGCCAACGCCAAGCTGGTCAACGGCGCCGGCAGCGTCGTCGCCTCGATCGCCGGATCGCGCGGCAGCCGCTTCGCGCTGACCGGGACCGGGCAGATTTCGCCCAACCGGGTCGTCGTGCTGGCCAGCGGCGAATACGCCGGGCGGCGGATCACGATGCCGCGCCGCGCGGTGCTGACCCGCGACCCGCGCGGCGGCTGGCAGCTCGCGCCGACCCAGATCGGTTTCGGCAACGGGATCGTCATCGCTTCGGGCCACGTTCTCGGCGGTCGCACCGACCTTGCCCTGAAGATGGCGCAGATGCCGCTGTCGGTCGGCGACATCTTCGTCCGCGACCTCGGGCTGGGGGGCTCCGCCTCGGGCGTGGTCAACTATCGCGCCGCGCCGGGCACCGTGCCTACCGGCGACGCCGCGCTGACGATCAAGGGGCTGACCCGTTCGGGGCTGGTGCTGAGTTCCAAGCCGGTCGACCTCGCGCTGGTCGGACGCCTTTCGAGCAACGCGTTCGAGACCCGCGCGCTGATCAGGGAGGGCGGCGAGACTCGCGGGCGGCTCCAGGCGCGGGTCACCGGGCTGTCCGCTGGAGGCTCGCTGATCGAGCGGCTGCGCAGCGGGGCGCTGTTCGCGCAGCTGCGCTATTCCGGCCCGGCCGACGCGCTGTGGCGGCTGATCGCGGTCGAGGCGTTCGATTTGACCGGCCCGGTCAGTATTGCCGCCGACGTCACCGGGCGGATCGACGACCCGCGCGTCCGCGGCAGCGTCGCCAGCGACAACTTGCGGGTGCAGAGCGCGCTCTCGGGCACCGATCTGCGAGCCGTCAAGGCGCGCGGCAGCTTCGACGGTTCCCGGCTCCGCCTATCGTCGTTCAGCGGTTCGACCAAGGGCGGCGGCGGGGTAACCGGCGCGGGAACGGTCGACCTCTCCAACCTCGGCACCCGCGGCCCTGGGATCGACTTGCGCATCGCGGCCAGCGACGCGCTGCTGATCGACCGCGACGACATGGCGGCGCGGCTCAGCGGCCCGCTGCGGATCGTCTCGGACGGGGTCGGGGGCACGATCGCGGGGCGCGTCACGCTGTCCAGCGCGCGCTGGATGCTTGGCCGCGCCGCCAACCCCGCTGCCTTACCCACCATCAAGACCCGCGAGATCAACCAGCGCGCCGATGTCGCGCCGGCCCGGGTTGTTGCCTCGCCGTGGCGCTACCTGATCGATGCGCGCGCGCTCAACCAGGTCGATGTCCGCGGGCTGGGTCTCGACAGCGAATGGAGCGCGAATGTCCGCCTGCGCGGCAGCACCGCGGCGCCGGTGATCTTCGGCCAGGCCGATCTGATCCGCGGCGGCTACGAGTTCGCGGGCAAGCGCTTCGAACTGACCCGCGGGCGCATCCGATTCTTCGGCGAGAATCCACCCGACCCGCAGCTCGACATCGCCGCCGAGGCCGATGTCGACAGCCTCTCCGCCCGGATTGCGATCGGCGGCACTGCGCTGAAGCCGATCATCACCTTCAGCAGCACCCCCGCGCTGCCCGAAGAGGAAGTGCTCAGCCGCCTGCTGTTCGGCAGCTCGATCGCCAACATCTCGGCGGTCGAGGCGCTACAACTGGGCGCCGCGGTGGCCTCTCTCCAGGGCGGCGGCGGGCTCGACCCGATCAACAAGCTGCGTTCCGCGGTAGGACTCGACCGATTGCGGATCGTCGGCGCCGACCCGGTGCTCGGCCGCGGCACATCGATCGCGGTGGGCAAATACCTCGGGCGCCGGTTTTTCGTCGAACTGGTCACCGACGGCCAGGGCTATTCGGCCACCAGCCTTGAATTCCGCGTGACCCGCTGGCTGGCGCTGCTGGCGACGATCTCGACCGTGGGCGATGAGAGCGTGAACGTGAAGGTCAGTCGGGATTATTGAAGGAGAATCCGAGAACCCCGGCGTGGTTGGCGACCAAACAAAGCCGGCGATCCCTTTCGGAACCGCCGGCCAGGATTTTGCTTTGGTGAAACGCGCGAACTAAGCAGGCAATCCGCTGATCGCCTTGACCTCCATGAAGTCCTTCAGCCCGTACAGCCCGCCCTCGCGGCCGTTGCCCGATTGCTTGTAGCCGCCGAACGGGGCGCCCGGCGAGGGGCCCCAGTTGTTGATTGCGACCATGCCGGCCTTCAATCTCGGCGCGACGTCGGCGGCCTTGGCGGGGTCGCCGGTGATCGCCGCAGACAGGCCGTAGGCGGTGTCGTTGGCTATCTCGATGCCCTGCTCGAGGCTGTCGTAGGCCATGATCGTCGCGACCGGACCGAAGGTTTCCTCCTGCGCGATCTTCATGTCGGGGGTGACGCCCGAGAACACCGTGGGCTGGATGTAATAGCCGCGGTTGACGTTGGCGGGCAGGTCGACTCCGCCGGTCTCGAGCTTGGCACCCTCGTCGATCGCCGACTGGATCAGTCCGCGGATCTTGTCGTACTGGGCCTTGTTGACCACCGGGCCGATATGGCTGCCTTCCTGCAACGGATCGCCGACCTGGGTACCCGCATACATCGCGGTGTAGAACTGCGCGGCCTCGGCCTCGCGCTCGCGCGGGACGAGCACGCGGGTCGGGCTGATGCAGCTTTGCCCGCTGTTGATCAGCGGACCCATCGCCACCGCGGGCAGATGCGTCGCGAAGTCCGCATCGGGCAGGACCAGGTTGGGCGACTTTCCGCCGAGTTCCTGGTGGACGCGCTTGACCGTGTCGGCGGCGTTCTTGGCAACCATGATCCCCGCGCGGGTCGAGCCGGTGAAGCTGACCATGTCGATGTCGGGATGGCGGCTGATTTCGGTGCCGACGCCCGGGCCATCGCCCTGGACGAGGTTGAACACGCCGGGCGGCACGCCCGCAGCGTCGAGGATCTCGGCGAAGATCGCGGCGTTGCCGGGGCATTCCTCGCTCGGCTTGAGCACCATGGTATCCCCGGCGGCAAGCGCGGGAGCGACCTTCAAGGCGATCTGGTTGAGCGGCCAGTTCCACGGGGTGATCATCCCGACCACGCCGATCGGCTCATAGACCACTTTGGCCGCGCCCATCTGTTCGCTGAATTCAAAGCCCTTGAGCGCTTCCATGGTGCCAAGGAACCCGCCGATCCCGGCGCCGACCTGTGCGGTGCTGGCGAAGCTGACCGGTGCGCCCATTTCCATCGCCATCGAACGGGCAAGGTCGGGGACGCGCTTCTTGTACTCCTGGACGATCCGCCCCATCAGATCGAGACGTTCCTCGCGGGTGGACTGCGACCAGCTCTTGGCAGCTTCCTTAGCGGCGGCGACCGCGGCGTCGACGTCAGCCTTGGTGCCCAGCGCGATCTCGGTGCAAGGTTCTTCGGTCGAAGGTGAGATCACCTCGTGCCGCCGGCCGCCGATGCTGTCGACCCAGGCTCCATTGATGTAGTGCTTGAGATAGCTGTCCACGCAAACTCTCCTTAACGGCTCGATTAATTGCACCGGGCCATGCGGGATTTTGCCGTGAGAATGCAAGCGCCAAACGGCGACGTGTGTGGCCTCAGGACGGCGAGGGGGTCTTCTTCAGCACCGCATCGAGCGGAATGGCCACGCCGTTGCTGGCGGTGACTTCCTTGCCCGATACTTTGGCCGTGGATCCATCTGCGGCAGTGACGGTCAGATCCTCGCCCTGGCGGGCAAAGGTCACTTCGCCGCCGGCCATCGTCGCCATCTTCACCGGCTTGCCGGCAGCATTCCTTATCGCGGCGTCGATATCGGCAACAGTCACATAGCCGGGCAGGACATGGCCCTTGAGGACTGCGGCCATCGCTGCGTCGTTCTCGGGTGCGGTAAGCATCTTGGCGGTCTCGCCCAGCGCGCCGAACGCGTCGTCATCGGGGGCGAGCAGGGTATAGGGCGCGGTTCCGTCAAACACGGTGTTGAGGCCCGTGCCCTTGAGCGCGGCCGAGACCGTGCTCATTCCCGCGGCATCGCCGACTGCCGCGGTCAGCGTCGCCGTGCTTGGACCGGCGGGCGCGGCGGTTTCCGACTTGGGAGTTTCCTGCCCGCACCCGGAAATCGCGACAAGCGCCAGTGCGCTGAAAGTGACGAATAGCGGTCGCATGGTGGGGTACTCCAGGAAAGTTGCCAACCGGCGCCAAGGGCGGCGCCGGCCGGTTGCCGGTCAGGTAAGCAGCTGGATCGCCGCTTGGACCAACTGGGTCGTGGGATCGACTTCATAAACATAGCCATCGCTGTAACGGTAGTTCGCGTCGGGTCCGTCGACGTAGCGGTCGCGGTAGCTATAGGGCACGTTGTAAACTTCGTAGCCCTGCGGCATCCGTTGCCCGACATTGAGCGAATTGCCCGTCAGGAGCGCCGCAATCGAAGTGATCGCGTTGTTCTGCGGGTCGACCCGGAACAGCGTGTCGTCGTAATAGCGGTAGCCGTCGGGAGAGCCGAGGCCGTAGTAATCCTCGTAGTACGCCGGCAGATCGACCGACTGGAACTGGTTCGGCCAGAGGTTGCCCGGTGCCAGCGCGCCGCCGAGCAACGGCAGCCAGGATTGAATGCCGTTGTCGCCATAACGGACCATGTAACCGTTGTAATAACCATAGCGGCCGTCGTTCCAATTCACACCATCGTGCCAGCGTTCATCGAAATCCCACCAGTCGGGGCGATCGATGAACGACCCGGCCAATCCTGCCTTGCGGGCCTGCCCCGGCGGCAAGCAACCGTTGTTCTTTTTCGCAAGGCCCGGGGGACACCCGTCGACCAGACCGCGCGAGCGGACCGGGATTACATCATCCCAATCGAACCGCGTGCGATCGTCGCGGACGATCCGCGCGTCGCTGCTGCGGGGAACCGACCCGCGGAAATCGTCGCCGCGCCTGTTGTCCTGGCGCTTGGCCTCCTTGATGTCTCGGGCATTGTCGAACTTCGCGGGACGGTCATCACGTCCATTGCCACGGGCTTCGCGGAACTCGGACTTGCCCGATTCCCGCCCCTGCGCGTTGTCTTTGCCGCGGTTTTGCTTGGCATCGCTCTTGTCCGAAGCACCGCCGCGGTTGCCCTTATCCGGCGACGCTTGAGCGTGCGCGGAATGATCGCCGCCCCCGCCCTTGGCGTTGTCGTTGCCTTTGCCACCGCCCGGATCGGCGGAAACCGCGCTGGCCGCCAAGGCGATCGCCGCGGCGCCGGTGAGAAATTTCATCATTTGATATGCTCCTGAGCAGTAGAAACGCGGCAAAATTCAACTCGTTCCGGAGTGGGGCCGTCGCAGCTTCTGTCGGATAGGGTGGACCTGTGAAATCCGCGAACATTCCGGCGCTCAAGCAAGAGACGCGAAAAGGGCGCCCGGATCGCTCCGGACGCCCTTCGCTATCAGTCGGCTGCGCAGATCAGGCGCTGTAGTACATGTCGAACTCGACCGGGCTGGGGGTGGTTTCCCAGCGTGAGACTTCGGCCCACTTGAGCTCGGCGTAGGCGTCGATCTGCTCTTTCGAGAAGACGTTGCCCTGGAGCAGGTAGGCGTGGTCGGCCTCGAGGCTTTCCAGCGCCTCGCGCAAAGACCCGCACACCGTCGGTACTTGGGCGAGTTCGGCGGGAGGCAGGTCGTAGAGGTTCTTGTCCATCGCCTCGCCCGGGTGGATCTTGTTCTTGATCCCGTCGAGCCCGGCCATCACCAGCGCGGCGTAGCACAAGTAAGGATTGGCCATCGCGTCGGGGAAGCGGAATTCCACCCGCTTGGCCTTGTCGCCCGCGCCATAGGGGATACGGCAGCTCGCCGAGCGGTTGCGCGCCGAATAGGCCAGCAGCACCGGCGCCTCGAACCCCGGAACCAGCCGCTTGTAGCTGTTGGTGGTGGGATTGGTAAAGGCGTTCAAGGACTTGGCGTGCTTGATCACCCCGCCGATGAAGTACAGGCACATGTCGGAAAGCCCGGCATAGCCGGTGCCCGCGAACAGCGGCTTGCCCTTGGCCCAGATCGAGATGTGGGTGTGCATCCCCGATCCGTTGTCGGACTTGATCGGCTTGGGCATGAACGTGGCGGTCTTGCCATAGGCGTGCGCGACCTGATGGACGACGTACTTGTAGACCTGCATCCGGTCGGCGGTCTGGACCAGGGTGCCGTAAGTCAGCCCCAGCTCGTGCTGCGCGGCGGCCACCTCATGGTGGTGCTTGTCGCACGGCAGGCCCATCTCGAGCATCGTCGAAACCATCTCGCCGCGGATATCGACCGCGCTGTCGACCGGTGCGACGGGGAAGTAGCCGCCCTTGGCGCGCGGGCGGTGGCCCATGTTGCCACCCTCGTACTCGCGCCCCGAGTTGGTCGGGAGCTCGATGTCGTCGAGCTTGAACGACGAGCCGGTGTAGTCGTCCGAAAAGCGGACGTCGTCGAACATGAAGAACTCGGCCTCGGGACCGACATAGACGGTGTCGCCGACTTTGGACGAGATCACGAACGCCTCGGCGCGCTTGGCGGTCGAGCGCGGATCGCGGCTGTAGAGCTCACCGGTCGAAGGCTCGACGATGTCGCAGCAGATGATCATCATCGGGGTGGCGCTGAACGGATCGATATAGACCGCGTCGAGATCGGGCTTGAGGATCATGTCGGACTCGTTGATCACTTTCCAGCCCTCGATCGACGAGCCGTCGAACATCAGCCCGTCCTCGAGCTCGTCCTCGCCGACCGCTGCGGCGACCATGGTGAGGTGCTGCCACTTGCCCTTGGGATCGGTGAAGCGCAGGTCGATCCATTCGATTTCCTCGTCCTTGATCCGGGCGAGAATGTCGGTTGCGGTAGCCATGGTGGTTCCTTCGTCTTGCTCCGCTCCCGCAGGCGGGAGGGCTAGGGGGTTGATGTCAATCGGAGGGTCCGCCCGTCCACAGGCCCACCCCCGGTAGTTCGGTCGTCAGATCGCGTCGTCGTCGCGCTCGCCGGTGCGGATGCGCAGCGCGCTCTCGATCGGGATCACGAAGATCTTGCCGTCGCCGATCCGTCCGGTCTGTGCAGCCGAGGCGATGGCTTCCACGGTGCGCTCGGCCAGGCTGTCGGGGACCACGACTTCCAGCTTCACCTTGGGCAGGAAATCGACCACGTACTCGGCGCCGCGATAGAGCTCGGTATGGCCCTTCTGGCGGCCGAAGCCCTTGGCCTCGGTCACGGTGATGCCGGAGACGCCGACTTCGTGCAGCGCCTCCTTGACCTCGTCCAGCTTGAACGGCTTGATGATCGCTTCGATCTTCTTCACTTGAACCCCGCATCTGCGCCGCGAGCCGCCAGCCCGTCGAGGGTGGCGGATGCGGTGTGTCGGCCCCTTTTCATCAAGAATCGTGCCAAAGGAACCATGACCGGCTCCTAGGCGATTGCGTGCCGCGCCGAAAGCCGCAATTTCGCGGGTGCAGCAATTTTGCGCGACTATCTCGAACAGTCCGCGCAATGAACTGGTGCCGCCTCAAGCGCTGACTGCCCGAATTTTACGCAGACGTGCCCAAAAATTGAGCAGAGGTTAGGCGTAAGGCGGCTTGTTCAAGCCTCGCGGACTCGCGGTGAACACCTCGCAGCCGTCCTCGGTGATCCCGATCGAGTGCTCGAACTGCGCCGAAAGCGAGCGATCGCGGGTGACTGCCGTCCAGCCGTCCTCGAGCAGCTTCACCGGTGGTTTGCCGAGGTTGATCATCGGCTCGATGGTGAAGAACATGCCGGCGCGCAATTCGGGTCCGCTCCCGGCGCGCGCGGCGTGGATCACTTCGGGGGCGTCGTGGAACAGCCGGCCCAAGCCGTGGCCGCAGAACTCGCGGACCACGCCATAGCGATGTCCTTCGGCGTGGCGCTGGATCGCCGCGCCGATATCGCCCAGTCGCGCGCCGGGGCGGGCCTGTTCGATGCCGATCATCAGGCACTCGTACGTTACCTCCACCAGCCGCCGCGCCTTCAGCGGCACGTCGCCGACCAGGTACATCCGGCTGGTGTCGCCGTGCCAGCCGTCGAGCAGGGGAGTCACGTCGATGTTGACGATGTCGCCATCTTTCAGAGTCTTTTCCGATGGAATGCCATGGCAGACCACGTGGTTGATCGAGATGCAGCACGAATGGGTATAGCCGCGATAGCCCAATGTCGCGGGCACCGCGCCGCCATCGAGAGTCATCTGGCGGACGACGTCATCGAGCGCTGCGGTGGTCAGCCCGGGCCGTACAAGCGGCACCAGCGCATCGAGTATTTCGGCGGCCAGCCGCCCGGCCTTGCGCATGCCCGCAAACCCCGCGGGGCCATGGAGCTTGATCGTTCCGTCGCGGGGAAGGACGCCGGTGTCGTCGACGGTCATGTAGTCGGTCATGGGCGACAATGTATTATATCGGCCCGAGAAATGCGAGAGGGTGGATCGGCTGACCGATCGTCGGAAATCGCACCGCACTTGCATCCACCGATCGAATAATCATCGCGCTGTGATTGCAGTCACAGTCGAGCCGAACCAACCCTGGCAGGGTGAACGGGGCGATCCGCATGCCCCGGGATGCAACAATTGCATTGAACGGCATCGCAATGCACCCGCCGATGCATCTTACCGCAACCACCCCATAGTCTGAACTGACGACGGCCATTGATGACAATGGCCGATGTCTCTCCAACTGGGGGTAATCTCATGAACAGGAACACAAAATGCCGCGCGATCACAGCTGCCTTGCTGCTGGGATCGAGCCTCACCATGGCCGGCTGCGGCGGGATTTCGGGGTTTAGTCTGGAGAACCTGGGGCCGGTGGCTCTGGGGCCGACTGGGGCTCCCACGCCAACGCCGACCCCAATGCCGACACCGACTCCCACTCCCACGCCTACTCCGACGCCGGCTGCAACCGCGTCGGTCGGACCGGTCGAGCGACCCACGCTCGGCGCCGCTCCGCCGCCGCCGGCCACTCCCGCCGACAAGGAAGCGGAGGACCAGACGGTGACGCTGCGCATGGTCCACTCCGCGCGGACAATCACGTTGGGAGCGAATCCGAAGTCCACGACTGCGGACAGCGCGACCGACACCGGCGGGGCGAAGCTGGTGGTCGACGTTCCCGCCGATCCGGATGCGGACATTACCGCCCGTTTCTCGCTGGGCAACGCCGCTTTGGGGGTCGACAACGTGACGCTGACCGAAGATCCGTCGGGCCGTTTTCTCCAAGCCACGCTGGCCGACGGCCGGATCGTCACGGTCGGATTCGATACCGTCGACAGGAGCACGACGGGCGGTGGCGCTGACTTCGAATGGACCCGCTATGGCAGCTGGGGCATTCGCAGCGCGGCGAACGTGCCGATGAACGGCTCGCCGGTTGTGCTCGGGTTCGAGACTCCGGATGCTGCGATGCCGACGAGCGGCAGCGCGACCTTCAACGGTTTTGTCGAGGGTTCGGTTGCGGTCGCCGACGGGAGCGACATCAGGCTCGCCAATCTCAAGGGCGACGCCACGATCACCGCGAACTTGGGCGCCGGCACGTTGACCGGCGCAGCGCCGTCGATCATGGCGATCCCGCTGGGTACGCTGCCACTTGGCTCGCCGGTTACACCGGGGCCGAGCCAGCAATGGAATGGCCTGACATTCGCTGGAACATTCGCTTCCGGGATCAACGGCTTCGTCGGAACCACGGGCGTCTCCAGCGCACCCGGCAACAGCTATTTGATGCTGTCCAGCGCGACCGGCTTCTTCGCCGGGCGGTTCTTCGGCGAGGGCGCGGAAGAGCTGGGTGCGGTGTGGAACCTGTACGATGGCACCGCGGTCGCCAGCGGCGTGCTGGTCGGGCGTAAGTGACATGCTCGGGCGCGACCATCCGGTAGGCCCCGCGACCGGCCCGAGCGCCCGGCGTCTGCCCCGCATGCTTGCCCTTGCGGCAGCCTGCGGGGCAGCGTTCCCCGCGCTGGCGGCAACGCCGGAAGAGACCGCTCCCTCGGTCCGATCCTCACCTGCCCAATCGCTCGGCGTCGTGATCGACCAGCTCCTCCGCGAAGGCAAGTTCGCCGACGCCGAAGACCTGCTCAACCAGGTTCTCAAGGCCGATCCGCAAAATCGGCAGGCGCGTTTCCTTAGCGGCATGGTCGCCATGGCCAAGGGCGACACCAAACGCGCCATCCGCGTGTTCAGGGCCATGCTGATCGATCATCCCGAAGCGGTCAGGGTCCGTCTCGAGCTCGGCCGCGCCTTTTTCCTCGACAAGGATTATGCCAACGCCGACCGGCAATTTCGCTTTGCCCGTGCCGGCAATCACCCGCGCGAGGTGATCGTCAATATCGACGACTACCTTTACGCGATACGCCAGTCGAAGGATTGGTCCTACAGCATCAGCGTCGCCCTCGCGCCCGACACCAACCTCAACGCCGGCGCCTCGGCGCGCGAGGTCTCGCTCTTCGGCCTGCCGTTCGAACTGTCGGACGACGCCCGCCAGCGCAGTGGCGTGGGGATCGCCGCCGAAGCCGCTGTCGAATTCGCACCCCGGATCGGCCAGCGCACGCGGCTGCGGATGGGGATCAACGGCCAGCGCCGCGAGTATTCCGGCACCACCTTCGACGACATGACCGTGGCCGCTTATGCCGGCCCGCGGTTTGTGACGCCGCGCTGGGATGTCAGCGTCCTTGCTTCCGGCTTTACGCGCTGGTTCGGCACGGACCGCTTGATGAGTTCGGC
>JAUYQH010000140.1 GCA_030697365.1 Novosphingobium sp.
CGCACGGTCGGTTTCGCGGGCGATCACCGCGATCTTGAACTTGCGCGGCAGGTAGTCGAACTCGGGGTGAAAGCTCGACCATTGGCGGAGCAGCTCGGCGTAAGGCCGCGGATCGACCACTTCGTCGGCAGCGGCGCCCGCGTACTGATCGCTGCTGATGTTGCGGATGCAGTTTCCGCTGGTCTGGATCGCGTGCATCTCGACCGTGGCGAGATCGGCGAGGATGTCGGGCGCGTCCTCCAGCTTGATCCAGTTGTACTGGATGTTCTGGCGGGTGGTGAAATGGCCGTAACCGCGGTCATACTTCTCGGCGATGTCCGCCAGCACGCGCAGTTGCGCTCCGCTCAGCGTGCCATAGGGCACCGCGACGCGCAGCATATAGGCGTGGAGCTGGAGGTAGAGCCCGTTCTTGAGCCGTAGCGGCTTGAACTGGTCCTCGGTCATGTCGCCCGCCAGCCGCCGCGCGACCTGATCGCGGAACTCGCTTACCCGGGCATCGACCATCGCCTGGTCGTAAGTGTCGTACTTGTACATCAGATGACCCATTCCCCGGCCGCAGGATCGGCCGGTTTGAGCGTGAGATCGGGGCGCACGGTGGGACCGAGCGCGCGGATGCGGTCCTTGATGTGTGCAGGCCGCACGCCATCGGACGTGCGCTCGGCCTCGATTGCGTAGCTGGCGTTGACCCGCCGCGCGGCTTCCTCGACCGCGAGGATCGCGTCGGCGTGCTCGCCGACATCGGCCGCATCCTCGACGTGAAGCGACCACTCGCTGCCCGTCCACCACACCACCGCGCCGGATTTGAGATCGTTGCCGGTCAGGATCTTCATGCTGCGGCCTCCGCCAGTTGCGCCAGCGCCGCAGCCTGTCCGCGCGCCGCCACGGTGCCGACCACGATCACCGCGGGGCTCTTCACTCGCTCGTTCGCGACGAGCGCGCCAAGCCCGGCAAGCGGGGCGCGCAGCACGCGCATTGCGGGGCGGCTGGCGTTCTCGATCACCGCGACGGGCATCTCGGGGGCGAGGCCGTCGGCCATCAATTTGTCGGCGATGGCATCGGCGGTGGCGACACCCATGTAGATCACCAATGTGCGTCCGACACCGGCCAGGCCGGCCCAGTTCTGCTCGGACAAGCCCTTGCACTGACCCGCCACGAAGCTGACCACGCTGGCCTCCTCGCGGTGGGTGAGCGCCATTTGCGCCGCCGCGGCCGCGCCCAGCGCGGCGCTGACCCCGGGCACGACTTCGACCGGCACGCCCGCGGCGCGGCACGCCTCGAGTTCCTCGCCGCCGCGCCCGAACACGAACGGATCGCCGCCCTTGAGCCGGATCACATCGTTGCCCGCCAGCGCCTCGCGCACCAGCAGCGCGTTGATCTCGTCCTGCGGCAGCGAATGGCGCGCGCGGCTCTTGGCGGCGGAAATCATCCGGCAGCCGGGCCTGGCCATCGCCAGGATCGCGGGATCGACCAGACCATCGTGGACGATGATCGCCGCGTTCATCACCAGCCGCGCCGCGCGCAGCGTGAGCAGATCGGGATCGCCGGGGCCGGCGCCGACCAGATGGACGGTGCCGGGCAGGGGAGCGGAGTGAGCCATGACGCCCAAATGGCTCCATGGTCGCGCTGAGGCCAGCGAGAATGGGTTGGGGGAGGGCTAGGTCAGCTTTATCGCGGCGAAGGCTTGGTCGAGATCGGCGATCAGGTCGTCGGGATCTTCAAGGCCGACCCATAACCGCACCGCGTGGCGGTCCGCCGGATCCCAATTCGCCGGTGGCCAGGCCGAAACCTCCCGGTCGCGCTCGGGATGGATTGGCAGGACCAGGCTTTCGAACCCGCCCCAGCTATAGCCGATGCCGAACAGCCGCAGGGCGTCGATCAGCCGGTTGCGCGCGGCCTCATCGCGGCCCTTGAGAACGAAAGTGAACAATCCGCAGCCGCCGGTAAAGTCGCGCAGCCACAGGTCATGCCCGGGCGCGCCGGGGAGCATCGGGCACAGCACGTGCGCCACCTCGGTGCGCTCGCTCAGCCATTCGGCCAGACGCAACCCGCTTTCGCTCGAGCGCCGCAGCCGCACGTCCATCGTCCGCAGCCCGCGCAGGGCGAGCGCGCAATCGTCGGGCGACGCCTGCTGGCCAAGCTGGAGCGAACTGCGCCGCAGCCGAGGGTAGTATTCGGGGGTGGCGGTCACGCTGCCCAGCATCAGGTCCGAATGCCCGCCGACGTGCTTGGTCAGCGCGAGGATCGACATATCGGCGCCATGGGCGATTCCGGCAAAAGCGGTCGGCCCGGCCCAGGTGTTGTCCAGCAGCACCGCCAGCCCGCGCGCCTTGGCCGTGGCGGCAAGCGCGGGGATGTCGCAGACCTCCATCGTCAGGCTGCCCGGGCTTTCGAGCAGCACCGCGCGGCTCTTGTCGCCGATCATCGCGGCGAAGCCGGCAACGTCGAGCGGATCGAAGAACCGCGTGCTGACGCCGAAGTCCTTGAGCCAGCGCTGCGCGAAAGTCCGCGTCGGATCGTAGGAGTTGTCCGAAACCAGCAGTTCGTCACCCGTCTTGAGCACCGCCAGAAGCGCGCAGACCGGAGCGGCCAGCCCGGTGGGATAGAGCATCGTGCCCGCCGCGCCGGGCTCCAGCGCGGTCAGCGCATCGGCCAAAGCCCACTGCGTCGGCCCGCCGCGCGCGCCATAATGGAACACGCCGTCCCTGTTGATATGCCGTCCCGCATCGAGCGCGGCGCAGTTTTCGTAAAGGTGCGTGCTGGTCCGCCACACGGGCGGATTGACGGCCGGCCCGGTCCACTCGGGCTTGCGCCCCGCGGTAACGAGGCGGGTGGCGGGAGCGTGTTTGTCGGGTTCGCTTTCGCCTGCCATTGCCTCAGGCGGCGCCGGTCGCCTTGGGCGTATCCGGATCGGCCCCCCATTCGCTCCAGCTGCCGTCGTAGAGCGCGACGTCTTCCTTGCCGGCGCGGTTGAGCCCGAAGGCGACGACGCTGGCGGTCATCCCGCTGTTGCAGCTGGTCACCACCGGCTTGGCGAGATCGACCCCGGCATCGGCGAACACCTTCTTGAGCTCATCCGCGCTCTTCATCGTGCCGTCGGTGTTGTAGAGCGCGGTGTGCGGCACGTTGCGCGCGCCGGGAATGTGGCCATTGGCCATGCCGGGGCGAGGATCGGCGGTTTCGCCCGAAAACCGCCCGGCATCGCGCGCGTCGACGACCTGCTCGGCGCGCTCGTGGAGGTTCTTGAGCATGTCGGCCTTGGTGCGGACGTTCTTGTCGTCCTGCCACACGGTGAAGTGGCGGTGGCGCAGCGTCTGCTTGCCCGTCTGAATCGGGCGACCCTCGGCCTTCCACTTGGCGATCCCGCCGTCGAGGATGGCGACATCGTGCGCCCCGAACATCCGCAGCATGAACCAGGCGCGCGCCGCGCTCTTCACCGGGCTGTCGTCGTAGAGCACGATTCGGCTGCCGTCGCCGAGGCCGAGGCTCTGCATCCGGCTCGCGAATTTCTCGGGCTGGGGCAGGGTGTTGGGCACGTTCGAGTTGCTGTCGACCAGATCGCGCAAATCCATGAACACCGCGCCGGGAATGTGGCCCGCCTCGTGCTCGGCGGAAGCGTCGCGGCCGCTGTCGGGCAGGTGCCAGCTGGCGTCGACGATCCGCAAGTCGCTCGCCCCCAGTTCCTTGGCCAGCCATTCGGTCGAAACCAGCGAATCCATGCGTGCGCTCCATCCTGATCGCCCGTCTGCTGCGGGCCGGACGAACAGGCTTAGTCGCGCGGTCCCGCCGCGTCGAGGTGGAAAAAAGCGCGAATCAGGCCGCGGGGAGCAGTTGCTGGCCGAGCCGCGAATAGTTGCGCGGCCCCAGATCGAGGCGGAAGGGTTGCAGGCGCCTGCTCGCCCCGGGTTCCTGCCCGACCAGGAAGGTGCCGCCCCCCTCGATCGTCGCCCCCGCCGGGTCCTGCCCGTGCGCGCGCAGGCGCGCCAGCGGTACGAACAGCGCGGCGTCGCCGCGGCGGATCGGCGTGATCGAGACCAGCGGCAGGCGGATGTCTCCGCCCAACGTCACGCTTTCTCCGGGGGCGAGCGTGGCGATGCGGTGGAGTTCGGGCAGCGTGGCCTCGCCCGGTCCCAGCTGCTCGGTCGCCGAGCGCGAGGCGTGCGCCGCGATCATGTCGCCGGCTATGCGGACGTCGTGCAAGGCCTGCGCGCCGCGGTTGGTCACCGCCAGGCGATACGAGAGTGTGGTGTTGACCAAAGTCGCGCTCATCCGCGTCGCCTGGAGGGCGAGGTGGAGCCCGCCCGTTACTCCCACCGGCAGTGGTTCGGGTGTATCGGATGCAGGCCGAGGTGAGGCCGGCGCGACCCGCGGCCGCTCGATCACGGGTGCGGGCAGCGGGCGGGCGCGATCGCGGAAGTGACGGCTCCACACCAGCCAGGCGCCGCCCAGCAGGAACAGGACTAGCGCGGCAAGGCCGAGCCACAGCCCGATCGGGGTCGCTTCCGCCACTACGTCGAGGTCGCGCGGCTGGTAGGCGCCTGGCAATGGCGTCGTTCTGGGTGTCGGCGCGGGCGGCGCTTCCGAAACGGGCGTAACGCCGGAATCGACCGCAATACCGGTATCGAGCGTCGATCCCCCAGCGGATGCGGGCGCATTTCGTGCGACCGGCCGAGCCGGCGAAAGTGCAGATCCGGGAGTCGGCGCACGGGATGTCGGAGTGCTGGCCGTCGCCGTGGGGCTGGGCTGCGCGGTCGTCGGGGGCAGGACGATCGCCGGCGCGGGACGCGGGCGGGGGCGCACGGTGGGCGTATCGGGATCGACCGGGCCGACCACGGTGGGTTCGGGGGCAGGGGTGGGAGTCGATCGGGTGCGCAAGTCGAACTGGCCGTCCTGCGCGGCCAACGCGCCGGGGACGAGCGCCAGCAGCGCCGCCGACAGCAGCCGCAGCGCCAAGTGCTCCGCTCGATTCGTCCGTCTCGTCATCGTGCTCCAGCCCCAAACAGGGAGGCGTTTTAATAGCCGCTGAATTGGCGCGATCCAAAGGCTGGCGTGGCCAGCCAGGCTCTCGACTCCGCCGCGCGGCGCGGGCATGGCGGGGCCAATGCCACAATCCCCGCCAACCCGCCACCTCGGCCAGACCAGCGCCTTGCCCGCGTCGCCCGAGGCCGCGCTGCTCGACTATGTTGCCAATCCCCGCCCGGATGCGCTCTATTGCGTGCGCTTCGCCGCGCCCGAATTCACCTCGCTATGCCCGGTGACCGGCCAGCCCGACTTTGCGCATCTGGTAATCGACTACGCGCCCGGCGAGACGATCGTCGAATCGAAGTCGCTCAAGCTGTTCCTCGGCGCCTTCCGCAATCATGCCGGGTTTCACGAGGACGTGACCGTCGGGATCGGTCAGCGTCTGGTCGCGGAAATGGCGCCGCGGTGGCTGCGGATTGGCGGATACTGGTATCCGCGCGGCGGAATCCCGATCGACGTGTTCTGGCAATCGGGTCCGCCGCCGGCAGAATTGTGGCTGCCCGATCAGGGCGTTGCAAGTTATCGAGGGCGCGGATGACGGCAATCACCTTCAAGGGCTTCGGCGGGGTCCGGCTCGAAGCCGAAGTCGCGGGCGATGAGCACGATCCGGCGATCCTGCTGGTTCATGGTGCGGGCCAGACGCGCGAGGTCTGGTCCGACGTCGCCGAAAGCCTGGTTCAGGCAGGCCGCCGTGTCGTCAGCCTCGATCTGCGCGGCCACGGGGGGAGCGAGTGGCCCGAAGACGGGCGCTACGATCTCGACAGTCACGTCGAGGACTTGCGCGCGGTGCTCGCTCAGATGGGTTCGCGTCCGGTACTCGTGGCGGCGACGCTGGGCGGGTGGATCGCGGCTGCCGCGCTCGCGACCGACGCCGCCAACCTCGCCGCCGGGCTGGTGCTGGTCGATATGCCGATCAGAACCGATCCCACGCTGGCCAAGGAGATCGCCGACCGCCTGCGCCTGTCGCGCGATCCGACGAACTGGGACGAACGCACCCTTGGCGCATTCCCGATCGATCAGGTGCCCGAGCGGCTGTTCGCCGCCGCACCCGAACTCAAGCTGCCAACGCTGGTGGTGCGCGGCGGGCTGTCCTGGATGCAGCGCTCGCCCGAAGCGCAGGCCTTCGACGCGGCATTGCCCCACGGCGAAAGCGCCGAAGTCGAGGATGCCGACCTGCTTGTCGTCACCGACCGCAGCGAAGCCTTCCTCGGCCTGCTGCTTGATTTTCTCGAACGCAAGCAGCCCCGCGCCGCCACCGAATTCCGCGCCGGGTCCGATGCGCGCACCTTGCGCGACGGGCTGGGCTGTTTTGCCACCGGGATCACCATCGTCACCACCGTCGGCGGCGACGGTCGTCCGATCGGGTTGACCGCCAACAGCTTCACCTCGGTCTCGCTCGATCCTCCGCTGTTGCTGGTGTGCATCGCCAACACCGCGACGTCCGCGCCGATTTTGCGCGAGGCCGAATGTTTCGGAGTGAACGTGCTCCAGATCGGCCAGCAACCCGCTTCGAACCGCTTTGCAGGCAAGGCCGAAGACCGCTTTTCGGCGACGGCCTGGTCGCCGGGGGAGACCGGGGTTCCGCTGCTCGACGGCTCGCTCGGAAGCTTCGAATGCAAGCGGCATGCGGTGTACGAAGCGGGCGATCATTTCATCCTGATCGGCGAGGTCGTCCGCGCTCAATTCGAACCGCGCCGCGATCCGCTGCTGTATTTCAGGGGCAAGTACCGGCGATTGCACTTCGCATAGCTCAGATACTCCCCTTGGAGGGGAGGAAACGACGACGCAGCAAACCTCTGTCTCGGCTCACCCCGGCTTGCGGTGCTTTTTCGGCTTGCGCGGGTGTGGTTTCTGCGGGGTCGGCCGCGAAACGCGCTCTTTGGTCGAGGGCGCCAAGGTCGCCCGCTTGGCAGGCGGCTGCGGCTTGCTGGCTTCACCGTGCTGGCGGGGCGAGGGGGTGTGACGGTTGCCGTGGCCGTCTTCCGGAACCACCTCGATCCGCACCTCGCTGCCGTCCTCCGCTGATCCGGACGCGGTGCGCGCCACCGCATCGGCAAACCGCCCGGCAATCGCCCGCGGCACCTGGAAGTGGGTTTCGTGGATCCCGATGCGGATTGCGCCGATCTCGTTGCGGGTGATGTGCCCCCGGCGGCAGAGCAGCGGGAGAATCCAGCGCGGATCGGCGTTCTGGCGGCGGCCCAGGTCCATCCGAAACCAGATCACGTCATCGAATCCGGGCCGATGGCGCTCGATTTGCGCCGCGCTGCGCGCCTGCGGGGTATTCTCGGTCAGCTCCTCGGGCTGGGGCATGGCCGCCCGGTGCGCGCGGACCAGCGCGGCGGCGATGTCTTCGGCGCTGCGCTCGGCGAGCAGGCGCTCGGCGATCACGCGATCCTCGTCGTCGAATTCGACCGGAGCGAGCAAGGCGTCGAGCAGCCGCTGGCGATCCTGGAGGCGAATCGCCTCGGGTGCAGGGGCCGATATCCATTCGGCGTTGATCCGCGCGCCACGCAGCATCATCTCGACCCGCTTGCGCCGCGGATAGGGCACGATCAGCACGGCGGTGCCCTTCTTGCCCGCGCGGCCCGTGCGTCCCGAGCGGTGCTGCAAGGTCTCAGCATCGCGCGGCAGTTCGACGTGAACCACCAGGCTCAGCGTGGGCAGATCGATCCCCCGTGCCGCGACGTCGGTGGCAACGCAAACCCGTGCCCGGCGATCGCGAAGGGCTTGCAACGCGTGATTGCGCTCCTGCTGCGAATGCTCGCCCGACAGCGCAACGACCTGGAAACCGCGCTCGTGCAGCGTGGCATAGAGGCGGCGAACGTTGTCGCGCGTTGCGCAAAACAGCATCGCGGTTTCGGCTTCGTGGAAGCGCAGCAGGTTGACCACCGCCTGCTCGATTTCGGCGGGAGCAACCGTCACCGCCTGGTAGGCGATGTCGCCATGCCCGCGATCGTCGCCGACGGTGGAGATGCGCAGCGCATCGCGCTGGTAACGCCGCGCAAGATTTGCGATCGCCGGGGGCATCGTCGCCGAAAACAGCATCGTGCGCCGCCCCTCGGGGGTGGCGTCGAGGATTTCCTCGAGATCTTCGCGAAAGCCCATGTCGAGCATCTCGTCGGCCTCGTCGAGGACGATCGTTCGCAGCGCCGACAGGTCGAGCGCGCCGCGTTCGAGATGGTCGCGCAGCCGCCCCGGCGTGCCGATCACGATATGCACGCCGCCCTGGAGCATCCGGCGCTCCTTCTGCGGATCCATTCCCCCGACGCAGGTGGCGCCGCGCGCGCCGGTCTTTTCATAAAGCCAGGCCAGTTCGCGCCCGACCTGCATCGCCAGTTCGCGGGTCGGAGCGATCACCAGCGCCAGCGGGCTGCGCGCAGGCTCGATCGTTCCGTCTTCGCGCAACAGCTCGGTGGCCATCGCCATGCCGAAAGCCACGGTCTTGCCCGAGCCGGTCTGCGCCGACACCACCAAATCGCGTCCGCGGGCGCCATCCTCCAGCACGGCGGCCTGGACCGGGGTGGGATCGACATAACCGCGGGCGGCAAGGGCTTCGCCAAGGATCGGCGGGAGGCTGGTAAAGGACATGATCCGCTCTAACGGGTTGGCGCCCGGCGGAAAACATTGCTGCT
Source organism: Novosphingobium sp. (assembly GCA_030697365.1). GTDB lineage: Bacteria > Pseudomonadota > Alphaproteobacteria > Sphingomonadales > Sphingomonadaceae > Novosphingobium. Next base: position 8,652 of record JAUYQH010000140.1, read on the forward strand.
TGACGAGGGGGGCGATGGAGCGGGCGAAGGGAATCGAACCCTCGTCGTAAGCTTGGGAAGCTTCTGCTCTACCATTGAGCTACGCCCGCAAATGTCTGAGAAACTTAGAGTTTCTCACTGATGCGTGCCGACGGTTTACAGCTTGGTTTACAGGCTGCCCCGAAGGCGCTCGCCGATTGCCACACTAACGTGTCGCTGGTCAACGTGGATTGCCGAATGCCTCGAACCTGCTGGGCGGCCTTGCCCAATGATGTCGGCGATTTCATCGTTCGGCGCTCCCGCAAGGATCCAGAGCCATCGACAGAATTCCTACTTCTTCGCCGGCGTCGAAATTTGCGGCCTGACGGCCATCCCATCCACACGCATTTCATAGTGAAGGTGTGGTCCGGTCGATCGTCCGGTGCTTCCCACGAATCCGATCACATCGCCCGAATTGACGCGCTGTCCGGCGACGACGTTCAAGCGGGACATATGGCCATAGCGGGTTTGCAGGCCACCCACGTGTTCCAGCGAGACGAACAGCCCGTAGCCCCCGTTCCAGCCGGCCTTGCTGACCATGCCGTCCGAAGTCGCGACGATCGGCGAACCGCTCGGGGCGGCGAGGTCGACGCCCGAGTGAAGGCGCCGCGTGCCCATGATCGGATCGACCCGCATGCCGAAGCCGCTCGTCAACGTTGCCCTCAACGGCGCGCCCGAAGGATACGCTGTCGTCGAACCTGTCCTGAAAAGGCGTGTCGGCCGCCGGGAAAAGGTCGTGACCGAAGCGGTCTCGGCAAAGGTCGATCGTGCCGGATAGACTGGCGCGCCTTCGAAATCGAGAGCACGCCCGACCCGAATCCGCACTGTTTCATTTCCACCCTGCGGCGCCTGAGGCGCGGTTGAGCCGACCACTGCGGCGGTCTCGGCTACTGCGACATCTCCGGTCTTGGCTTGTGCAGGGAACACAAGCAGCGGCCAGACCGTCGCAGCCAAGAGCCGGATCGTGCGTTGCTGCCTCACTTTCCCTTTCCCTTCTGTGAGCCGTTCCAGGATGTGTCGGAGACGCATCGGTCCGGCGTCAAAACGTCGTAAGCACGGTGGTGATGTTGTCCCTGCCGCCCGCCTGGAGCGCGAGTTCGATCAGCGGATCGAGCGCATCCGGACCATGCCGGTTGAGGCAATGCTGGATGTCGTCGTCGCCCACCGCACCGTGCAATCCGTCGGTCGAAAGCAGCAGTATGTCGCCCGGAATCACTGCGTGGCGCCCTGTGTCGACGCGCAGCTCGGCGGTCATGCCCATCGCTCGGACCACTACATGCCGCAGCGGATGATCGAACGATTCGAACAAGCCGACCGAACCTGCATCGACGAGCTGTTGCACCGCGCTGTGATCGCGGGTCAGGCAATAGAGGTTGGCATCGCGCCACAAGTAGGCGCGGCTGTCGCCCGCCCAAAGCAAGCCCAGCCGACCGCGGTCGATGACCGCGACGACGAAAGTCGCGCCCATTTTCGTCCGGGTTTCCTGCGACCGGTGCCAGACATCCGTATTGATGCGGACCAGCGCGTCCCTTGCGCGTTCCATCGTGCCATCGAGGTCGGCGGCAGGGACGACCTGACAGACCGCCGCGACCGTCCGATCGGCGACCTGGCGACCGCATTGGTATCCGCCCATTCCATCAGCCACGACAACGATACCGCGCTCGGCTGCTAGGCCGAAGGCATCCTCGTTTTCCGGGCGGATCAGCCCGATGTGGCTGCGACCCTCGCATATCAGCGCCCGGGGCGGCAGCGGCGCCAGGAGCGTCACCCCTGGAGCAGTTTCAAGGCGACCGCACCGATCGCCACCGGGACTCCATAGGGGACCATCCCGAACCGGCCTTCGCCCTCGCGCTTGCGGGCGCCCGTTGCCTGGCGGTAGCCGAACCACAGGAGGACGACAGCCAATCCGGCCAAGGAGACCAGCCCGAGGAGGTTCAGCCCCGACCCGAGCGGAAACCAGCAGGCGCAGGCCGCATAGAACTTGGCGTCGCCGCCCCCGATCCAGCCGAAGCGGAACAGCGCCATCCCTGCGACCAGCGCAATCAGCCCGTGCGCGGCGGGCGACCACAGCGCCGCCGCGCCCGCCATCGCGAAACTGGCACCCAGACCTGCGATCGCGGTCAGCAGACACAACCAGTTGGGCAGGCGCCGGCTGGCAAGGTCCAGCCACGCCCCCGTGGCCGCGCAAAGCGCGAGCAGCGATGTCGCGATGATTGGCACGCGGCGGCTCCGTCAGTCCCGGCCTAGCGCCGGGCGCCGTTGGGCAAGGCGATGCGCAGAGGGTAGCCTGGCCGCGCCTGGACAAAGCGCGGATTGCGCCGCCGTGGATCGCCTGCCGCTTGTACCGGAGCGTCGGGGAGCGTTCGGATCGCGATTTCCTGACGCGAGACGCGCGTGACTGCACCGGTCGATGCGGCGGCGGCTGTGATCACGACAGTCGACGGACCCGCTCGCATCGCGCGTTCGGATACCGGCGGGGCTTCGGACAGCGAAACCGCAGCATCATCGGTCTGGGCGACGACGATCGGAGCCTGCACCGCGCGGGCCTTGGCAAGTTCCGCCTCGCGGCTGCGGTAGAATCTCGCCAGGTTGGCGGCGAAGCGTGGATCCTCGGGATCGGCCGCGATTGCCTGCTGGAAGTAGCGCTCGGCAAGATCTCCGCGGCCCATCAGGGCATAGGCGACAGCCAGTCCGTTGTGGGCCGGTGCGGCGCTGGCCGGATCGTGCGCGGCGATGCGGAAAGCGGCGATGGCCGAGGCGATCTCTCCGCGGGTCAGATACTGGCGGCCTTCCTCGAGCGCGACCGCCGCAGTCGCGGCGGTCTGTTCGGCCCCGACGGGCCGCACTTCGAGCTTGGCGTGCGAGCCGAAGATCGACTGGCAACCGGCCAGCAGCGTCGACGCGAGCAACGTGACGATTACCTTGTTCATCGTACTTCCCCCCAAAAAAGTGTCTTAACCCCCCGCCAGAAGCGGTATGATCTCGCGTGACATGCGCACCGCCGCGGGCAGCATCAGCACGCCGATCATCGTTGGCAGCATGCACACCACCAGCGGGATCGAGATGATCACCGGCAGGCGATGCGCCTTTTCCTCGGCCCGCATCCGCCGCCGTTCGCGCATTTCGGAGGCATAGACCCTGAGCGTCGTGGAAATGCTCGTGCCCAGCTTGTCCGACTGGATCAGCAGCGTGGTGAACGAGCGGATCTCGTCCACCCCTGCGGAGTCCGCGAGACGGCGGAAGGCATCCTCGCGGCTTGCTCCGGCGCGCAACTGGAGCGTGGTGACCGAAAGCAGTTCGGCGACCAACGGATGCGAATGGACCATTTCGCGGCCCACGCGGTCCATCGCCGATTCGATCCCCAGTCCGGCTTCGACGCAGACCAGGATGAGGTCGAGGCAATCGGGAAAGCCGTTGACGATCTCTTCGCGGCGGCGGTCGGCCTTGGCGGTGACATAAAGATTGGGAAAGTAGAGCCCGAGCAGCGCGACGACCGATCCGATCAGGTAAACCTTGACGAACGACGGCGCTTCCTCGCCCGAGTAGGCAAGCAGGACGTAGCCCAGCGGCAGCGCGAACACGAGCACCAGGCGGACCAGGGTGTAGACGCGCGGCGCCGAAGGCGAGGTGAAGCCTGCCGCGATCAGCTTGGTGCGCAGTTTGTCGCTTTTTGTGTCTGCCAGGTTGAGGCCGGCCTTCTCGATCGCGTCGGCAAGCCGCGCCCACGCGGTGTCGTTCGACGAGCGCAGGCTCTCGCCGACGCCTGGATGAAGCAGGCTGTCGCCGGTCAGTTGGCGGAGTTCGCTGCGCACCGCCGCGCGCCGCGAGACCAGCGTCATCGCGACGAAAGCGGCAATGACGACCAGTCCGAACACCAGGATGAGGACCGTCAGGCGGGCGATACTGTTGGTAGCGGCGAGTTCGAACATGGTTCAGACTTTCAGATCGACCATACGGCGGATCATGATGAAACCGATCAGGTAGAGGGTGAGGAGAGCGGGAAAGCCGATCACGAAAATCGGGTCGAGCGCGACGTCGAGGTAGAATGCGGGATTGACCAGAAACATGCCGACGAGCGTGAGCACCGGGAGAATGGTCAGCATCCAGCCGGTCATCCGGCCTTCGGAACTCAGCGCACGAACTTTCATGTAAAGGCTGGCGCGCGCGCGAATGACCTCGCTCAAATTCTGGAGAATTTCCGCAAGATTTCCGCCAGTTTCGCTTTGCACGGAGAGCGAGACGACGAACATCCGCATATCTTCCAGGTCCCAGCGTTCGGCCATGTCTTCAAGCGCTTCGGATAGATCCGCTCCATACGAGACTTCATCGGAAACCAGCCCGTATTCGCTGCCGATGGGATCCTCCATCTCGTGGGTCAGCAGGTCGATCGCCGAAGCGATCGGGTGCCCCGAACGCAGCGCGCGCACGAACACGTCGAGCGAGATCGGGAACTGTTCTTCGATCCGCTTGCGCCGGCGCTGGGAAATGATGTTGATGATCATCAGCGGCAACGCGATCGCCGCAGCGAAGGCTACCACGACCACCATCTGCAGAATGCCGAAGGTCAGGGGAAAGCCCCCGGCCCGCGCACTGAGCAGCAGCACGACGCACAGGGTCAGGAAGAGCGCACCCATCACCATCAGGATCTGCGCGGGGGCGAGCGGGATCGCAGAGGCCATCAGCATGCGCTGGATCGCCCGCATCCGGCTGGCAAGGAACGGCGGCAGGTTCGCATACTCGCTCGGCGCATTCTTGCGCAGGCGCGCGACGATCTCTTCGCGCGTGCCGCCATCGCGGATCATCCTGAGCCGCTGATTGATCGCGCCGCTCTGCGTCCGCCGCCGCCATGCCCCGCCCAGCACGACCTGGCTGAGCATGGCGACCGAAGCGAAGATGGCCGCAAGCAGGGCAAGTTTGATCAGGGCGTCCTGCATGTCAGATCCGCAAGTCCGGCCGGAACAGTTCGGCGGGCAGTTCGACACCGTGCGCCAGCGCATCGTTGAGGAATTTCGGCCGGATCCCGGTTGCCTCGAAGTGGCCGACCACGATCCCCTCGGGGTCGCGCCCGGTCATGCGGAACCGGAAGATTTCCTGCATGGTGATCGTCTCGCCTTCCATGCCGGTCAGCTCCGAAAGGCTGAGCACGCGGCGGCGCCCGTCCGATAGCCGCCCGACCTGGACGACGATGTTGATGGCCGAAGCGATCTGGTTGCGCGCCGAACGCGGGGAGATATCGATCCCGCTCATGCCGATCATCTGTTCGATGCGCGAAAGCGCGTCGCGCGGGGTATTGGCGTGAACCGTGGTCATCGAGCCGTCGTGTCCGGTGTTCATCGCCTGAAGCATGTCGAACGCTTCACCGGCGCGGACCTCGCCGACGATGATCCTGTCGGGCCGCATGCGCAGCGCGTTCTTGACCAGGTCGCGCTGGGTGACTTCGCCCTTGCCTTCGATGTTCGGCGGGCGGGTTTCGAGCCGCGCGGTGTGCTCCTGCTGAAGCTGGAGTTCGGCCGAATCCTCGATGGTGACGATGCGCTCGCGCTCGTCGATGTAAGACGACATCGCATTGAGCAGGGTGGTTTTGCCCGATCCGGTTCCGCCCGAAATGAGAACGTTGCGGCGCGACTGGACGACCGCCCGCAACACTTCCGCCATAGCTTCGGGCACGCTGCCCAGTTCGATCATCCGCGCGATGCTGATCGGCTTCTTGGAAAACTTGCGGATCGAAAGCAGCGACCCGTCGATCGCCAGCGGCGCGACGATCGCGTTGACGCGCGATCCATCGGCCAGCCGCGCATCGACGAAGGGCGAGGATTCATCGACGCGGCGACCCACCGCGCTGACGATCTTCTGGATGATCCGCAGCAGGTGACGCTCGTCCTGAAAGCGGGTCTGGACCTTTTCGAGCAGGCCGCTGCGTTCGACAAACACGATGTCGGGGCCGTTGACGAGAATATCGGTGATCGTCTCGTCCTTGAGCAATGGCTCGAGCGGGCCGAGACCGAGCAGTTCGTCGAGCACGTCGAGCACCAGCGCGCTGCGTTCGCGCGAATTGAGCGGCTCGCGTTGTGCCTCCAGCAGTTCGCCGACGATTTCGCCGATCTCGCCCTGGATCTGCTCGCGGGACAGCTTGTCGAGCGCGGACAGATTGATGCGGTCGAGCAGCGAGCGGTGGATCGAAACCTTGAGGTCGATCATCCGATCGACCGGCGAGACGTCGGGGACGGGCCTTACGATCGTGCGCGGCGTGGCGTGTGGCTCGAACCTTTCAGGTTCGTCGGGACGTTTGACGCTCCACAAGGCCATGGCTCAGTTTCCCCATCCCTTGGCGATCTGGTCGGCCAGCGCCGAGATGTCGCTCGAAAACTTGCTCTTGCGGTTGGCTTCCCAGGCCAGCAATCCCTGGTCCTGCGCGCTCTGGAGCGCACCGGGTTCGGCGGCGAGCGTCGCATAGACCGGGTGGCCCAGCGTCTGCCTCACCTCGTCGACTCCGATCGTTCGGAACAGGCGCTTCTCGACCCGGTTGACCACCACGTGAATCCGCTCGCGCGGGATGCCCACGGTGTCGAACAGCTCGAGCCGTCGCTTGGCCTGGCGCAGACCGGGTATCGTCAGTTCGGTGACCAGCACGATGTCGGTCGAGGCGAGCGCGGTCGACAGCGTCCAGTTGGTCCAGTTGGCGGGCAGATCGACCAGCACCGAACCATACTGGTGCCGGGCGATGGTCAGCATCTGGAGAAGCTGATCGACTTCGACCGTTTCGAGCGGCGTGATCGGACCGGGAGCGAGGATCAGGTCGAAGCCGCGTCCGCCATCGATCGCAGCGCTGCGCAGAAATTCGGCATCGAGACGGTTGCCCGCCTCGAGGAGGTCGACGACGGTTATCTTGCCCGATTGGCCCAGCGACGTTCCGACGTTGCCGAACTGGATGTCGAGATCGATCAGGCACGCTCCATTCGGCCGGCCCGAGTTCGAGGCGAGCGCGGCTGCAAGGTGGGTAACGACCGTCGTCGCGCCCGAACCGCCATTGCTGCGCACCACCGAAACTAGGGGGGCGAGCGGCAGCCGCGAGGTCGCCTCGTCGCGCATCTGCGCGGCAAGATCGAGCAACTGGGTGGTGAGTTCGTCGAGGTCGAACGGGATCGTCGCGACATCGTTGACGCCCTGGCGGATCAGCGTGCGTACGGTTGCAACGCTGGCGTCGTGCAGCGCGACGACCAGTGGCAGGTTCGGCCGCGTGTTGCGCACTTGCGCGATCCGCCGCATCGAGGCGCGATCTGCAGGGTCGACCTCGATGACCAACAGCGAGGCTGCCGCCACGATCTCGTCGGGAATGGGCTCGGCGGGCGATGCGGCGAGGCAGCGGAACTCGGCGAGCCGTCCGATCCCGCTCCCCAATTGCAGCCGATCGACCTCCGCCGCATTCGCGACGACATAAACGTCCGCCGGCAGCCTCACCGCTGAGCCGCCGCCGAGTTCGAAAGGTGAGTTGAGAGATCCCATTGCATACCGTTTCTAATAATTGGCTGTCGTTCCTGAGCCGTCTTCCATCGTCAGCGCGTAGGAGAAGGAGGGCAGCGGAACATCGTTGCCGAGCATGAAAAATAGCGGGAAGGTTTGATTGCGGAGGCTTATGCGAATGAAAGGGGACACGTCGGCGCCGTTAGGATCGCCGGAAAACCCCAGGCCTGAGTTCAGGTAATCGACTACGACGTCGTCGGCCGACACGCGCGGGTAGATCGAACGCATCCGCGTGACGATCCGCTCGAACGCAAGCTGCCCTTCCGTCCCCGGAGTCGGATCGAAACCGGGTGCGCAAGTTCCATCGATGCAATTGCAAGCCACAGTTCCACTGCTTGCTTCGCAGTGGACCCCGCTGAAGGCGGATGGCGGGACCGGTTGCCCCTGATCCACCCCGCCGTCGATGGCGAAGCTGTAGTTGGCAAGTTGCGTCGGGATGAGATCGGTCGCGACTGCCCAGCGCGCGCCGATCTGCGTCGCCTTGTCGGCTTCGTTGACCGCCCACATGTAACGCCCGACATCGATCAGCCCAAGCAGGAACAGCAGGAAGATCGGCAGGACGAGGGCGAACTCCGCCGCGCTCGCGCCGTGTTCGTCGCGGACGAAGGAGCGCGCGGCCGTCACAGGCCCATCACCGCGGATTGCGCCGACGCGCCGAGGGTCATCTGCTCATCGAATATCATCGTGGCGAACAGGCCCTGATAGGCCATCTGGACTGTGACCGTGACGACCGGCGCGCCATTGGGCTGGGTGGCATAGATGCCGCGCTGCGAATCCACGACGCAAGCTCCGACCGATACCGTTACGTCGGCATCCCCGACGAGGTTGGCCTTGGTCACTGCGGCGATCGTGGCGACATCGACGACAGCGGCATCGATGCTGCCGTCGGTGCAGTCGAACCCGGAAAGCGGCTGGCGGCTGGCGAAGCGCGCGCCTTCGCGTGCGGCCTTGACCACCTGGTGTTCGCGCCAGAAGAAGTTGCCGCCTTCCATTCCGCCGAACAGCAGCGCCATCAGCATCGGCAGGACCAGCGCCATCTCCGCCGCAGCGGCACCGCGATCGTCGCGGCAAAAGGCGCGCAGGACGTTCATCGCACCAGGTAGGGCACGTCGCGACGGATCACCTGCGCGTCCTCCTCGCCGTCGCCGATTTCCAGTTCGCGGATAACTTCGACGTAGATCTGGTCGTCGGTGGTCAGATTCGACGAGCCGCTGCGACGCCTGAACGCCGGCTCGACAAGGAACATCTCGACATACTTGAGCACCTCGACTGCGTCGTTGCCGGAGATCTTGCCGGCCTGATCCTGGCAGTTGACGATGGCGAGCGCGATCTTGCGCCGATCGATGTCGTCGGCCCCCGCGGGAGCGCGGCAGATCGGCTGAGAATTCGCGCGCCGGCCGTTGGCGCCGTTACCCCCTACCGTCTTCACCGCAAGCCGGTTGGCGGCGTCCTTGAGCTCCCAGTCGTATACCTCGAACCGGGTCGCGTTCGGTCCCAGCCCGGTCGCGCTCTGCCAAGCGGCGGCCGAGGTATAGCCGAAGTTGACGCGGAAATAGGCGTTACGGTCCCATACCGCGTTGCCCACCACCGATGGCGTCTGGCCATTGTAAGTGCACAAACCGTCGAAGCTCACCGCGTGGCACATGTCGCGCGGGTGGCCCATGAAGTCAGGGTACGCCGGGAGGGCGAGTGGCTCGGTGGCGCTGGTCGGGCGATAGGGAACCTCCGCCTCTTGCCAGCCGCTGTTGCCGGTGGCGCACCCGGGGTTGCCGGTGGCACGCCGCACCAGGTCCTTGCGGGTGTTGAGTGCGGCGGGGCAGCTGCCCCCGCTCGGGCACGGTAGCTGACCGTTCTCCGTGATGTCGAACCGGGTGTTGAAGGCGTTGAACACCACGTCGCGCTGGCCCGGCTTGAGCCCGATACCCTCGGACACAGGGGAGCAGTCGGCGGGGATGTTGGTCCAGCCCAACGCCTTGGCCAGCGACCCCGTGCTGTTGTCGCCGGCGTTGGTGTCGAGGAAGCCGAAGTTCCCGGGAACGTCGGCACTGCCGGCGATCGCTCTCATGCCCGCGCCGATCAGCGTCGAAGTCGGAAAGTCCGCGCCGATGTTGCCGCCCGCCTCGAGCGGATTGCACAGGAACAGCGGCGGAACCTTGCACACCGACGAGCCCATTCCCGCCATCGCCTGCGCGGCGAGATCGGGGCCGACGGCGCCGCCCAGCGGGGTCAGCATGTAGGTCAGTCCGCGCGGATCGACGCGAACCTCGACGAAGCGGGCGTTGGCGTCGCTGTCGGCGAGGGCCACCTTCTCGCGGTCCTGCCAGAAGATCACGTTCTCGGCAGAGACGGTGATCTTGCCTTGCGTATCGGACATCAGGGTGCTGTTGACCAGCCAGTCGCGCGCGGCTTCGACCGCCTCTTCGCGGGCGCCAGCCTCGCCATCGAGCTGGGTGACCGCGGCAAGCGCGGCCTGATCGGCGGCGTTCTGGAGCTCGGAGTCCATCGCCACCATGCGGCCATAGTCGAAGCCGACCCCGGCGACGACGATCAGCGCGGGCAGGGCGATCGCATAGGTGGCGGCAACGGCTCCGCTCTGGTTACGCAGAAAGCGCCTGAACATACCGCGTGCCACGGCGAAATCTCCCTCAGTTCCCGACCGATTGGGTCGAGCTGACCCGCTCGGGCTTCTTCACCTTGTCGGTGCGGTAACGGGCCACCGCCTGCGCGGCGTGTTCGCCGCTGGTCGGGGGATCGAGGAATTCGTATTGCGGGTCGGGATCGATCACTTGCGCGGCGAACGTCGTCCGGATGGCCTCGCCCATGGTCGAATCCTCGATCATCCCGCTTTTGCTGGTCGTGCTGCACGCCGCCAGCATCAGCGCCGCAGCGGCGGGGATCAGAGCCTTAGAGTTCATAGCCGGGGTCCTTCACGGGCTGGGCTTGCGGGTTCGCCCCGTCCGCCGATGGGGCGGCGGGCGGAGCGACCGTGCGTTCCTGATAATCCTCGCCCATCAGCAGCGTTTCGGCTGCGGTGGGGTCCTTCACCCGGTCGGTTGGCAGCACCACCTGATCGGGCCGGATCGGCGCGACGAGGCGCGGGGTGACGACGATCAGCAGCTCGGTCTCGCCCTTCTGGAAGCTGGATGATCGGAACAGCGCGCCCAGGATCGGGATCGAACCCAGGATCGGCAGCTGGCGGATCGTGGTCGCGAAATCGCGGCGCAGCAGCCCGGCGATGGCGAAACTTTCGCCGTCGCGCAGCTCGATCGTGGTAGAGGCGCGGCGGGTTTGCAAACCCGGCACCACCAGCCCGTTGACCGTGATCGAGGCGCTGGGATCGATCGAGCTGACTTCGGGTTCGACCACCAGGTTGATCACCTTGTCGCTCAGCACGGTGGGGGTGAACCCCAGGCTGACCCCGAACGGCTTGAACTCTACGGTTATCGAGTTGCCGCCGCCGCCGTTGCCGCCGCTCTGGATTACCGGGATCGGGAATTCGCCGCCGGCGAGGAACGAGGCGCGCTCGCCCGACAGCGCGAGCAGAGTCGGCTCGGCCAAGGTCTTGACCAGGCCCTTGCGTTCGAGCGCGTTGAGGACGCCCTCGATATTGAGAGTGCCGACGCTGAAAACCTTGCGGAAGATACCGAAGGTATCGGTGATGGCGCTAAGCTGGGTCACGCCCCCGCCGTTGGCGCCGGGGATCAGGCTGGCGGTCGCGCCGGTCACCGCGTCGAAGGTGCCGTCGTCGGACAATCCGAATCCGCTGACCCCGAGCTGCTCGCCCACGTTGCGCTGCACTTCGGCAAAGCGCACCTCCAGCATCACCTGCTGGCTGCCGCCCATGGTGATCAGATTGATCACATTGTCTCCGGCATAAGCCTTGGCGATCTGCGCGGCGCGGTCGGACGCGCCGGGATCGCTGACCATGCCCGAAAGGATGACCGCATCGTTGGATATCCGCGCGTCTATCGTCTGGCCGGGGATGAGCTGAAGGAACTGCGCCCGCATGCTTTCCACATCCGGCCCCACCGCCACGTCCATCACCGCCAGCACGCGGTTGTCGCGGCCATACAGAGTCAGGCTGGTGGTCCCCATCTTCTTGCCCAGGACATAGACCGATCGTTCGGAAATCGGCAGCACGTCGGCGATTTCGGAATTGCCGACCAGCGCCTTGCCGATCGCGCGATCGGTGGTGACGACCTGGCTTTTGTTGACCGGAACTTCCAGCGCCCCGGCGTGGAGCGCGGGCGCGGCGGTCTGCGCGGCGGCGGGCGCCGCAGCCACGGCTATCGCGAGCGAACTCGCGAGCATGATCGATCTAAGCATCGTCCTACTGCCCCCCCAGGCGGCCGATTTCGTAATCGGACTTTTCGGTGCCGCGATAGACCGCCATCATCGGGCCGCTCGGACCCGGCGCTATGGCCTTGATCATAGCCGCGATCGGCGCGGCGATGGCTTGCGGCGTTGCCGAGGCCGTGCGCGGCGCGGGCCGTGTGGCGCGATAGAACCGCCCCCCGGGCAGGTCGCGCGCGGTCACGGTGGTCAGCGCGGCGGGCGTCTGGTTTTCGACATTGCGCAGCACCAGGCTGAGCGAGCCGAGCTTCTGCGCCAGCGTCAATTGCTGCGCGCCATAGAGGTCGGTCTGGACCGTGGCGGTTTTGCCCGGCTTGGGCGTGCCGTCCTTCTCATCGACGTTCTGGTTGATCGCCAGCACCTGGACGTTCTCCATGATCACATCGACCATCTGGTCCTGCTGATCGGCGCCGTCGCCAGGCATCTGCCGGGTGAGCAGGACATCGACCGTGGTGCCGGGCAGAACAAAGCCTGAAACGGCGGAGACTTCACCGATCGGGATCGAGATTGCGCGCATCCCTTCGGGCAGGTTGGCGGCAAGCGTGGCGCGGCCGTCCTTGCCGCTGACCTTGTCGGCCAGCACCGGTTCGCCCGGCACGATCGGGCGCAGCGCGACGCGGTTGTCTTTCAGCGCGGCGGGAATGCTGCGGAACGCGCCCTGCGGCACCGAACCTGCTGGCCAGTTCTGCAGGCGGATGTTGTCCGCGGTCAGTTTGGTGCCGAACGCCATCGGCTGGGTGGCGACGACGATCCGGGAAAGCTTCTGCTCTTCCGCGATCTGCGCCTGGCGTTGTTCGACGCCGCTGAAATACGAGTTGGCGATAAACACCGCGAACAGCCCGAGCAGGACCGCTACACCGATGATGACCAGATTGCGCTGCCCCCCCATGGGAACGCCCCCTTTTGTTAAGAGAAAAGGTAGCCCCGCCCGAAGGCGGGGCCACGCAACGTATGTTACGGACCAGTCGCTGGAGCCGCCGCCGTGCAGTTGGCACTGCCCGCGTCTGCATAAGCGCCACTGCCAGCTACGTCTGATTTGGTGCCGCAGTCCCGCACCCTGTCAGAAGCCTTGTCAATCGACACGCCGATGTTTTGGCCAAGCACCAGCGCACCGGCACCGATGGCCACGCCGACGACGGCAAGGATCAGCGCGTACTCGGCTGCCGAAGCGCCGGATTCATCGTTGATGAAAGCCTTGAGGAAGGTAGTCATGAAAAGTTCCTTTGACGCCAGGCCCCGACAATCGCCCGGGCCGTATGTGGTGATTAACCGCAGTTGGCAGTACCAGCATCCGCATAGGAGCCAGTCCCAGCCACGTCTGATTTGTTCCCGCATTTCACGACTCGGTCCGAAGCCTTGTCGATCGAAACGCCAATGTTTTGGCCAAGGACCAACGCGCCCGCACCAATGGCCACGCCTACGACGGCGAGGATCAGCGCGTATTCGGCGGCGGAGGCGCCGGATTCATCTTGGAGGAAGGTTTTGATAAAGGTCTTCATGGTAAATACCCCACTTGCCATGCCCCGCCGCCCGGCGTGCATGTGTTTGCGAAAAGGCTCCGGCATCTATTTCCGGATGGCCCCCGTTCAAGGGAGGTGTGGAGGAACCGGCGCGACCGTTTATCGTTGTAGATTCCGGCGATTACGCCGGATCCAACCAAACGCTGGTTCCCTCGAACGCCCTTAGAGTCTGCAAACCAACGTTAGTCGTCAAGCGGTTTCAATTAACAGAAAATTCACCTAATTTTGCAATGGTTTAGCTAACACAAGTGTAAACTGGAACGGTTAACCGTGGCGAATCAGCGACAGAATGAACTTTCGACTCGGTGCGATTTTCCACAAGCCGATTCGAATTTGTCCACTATGGTGGCAATCGCCGTGACCGATTTCCTTGCCCGCTACTTCGCCACACTCCGCCGCCGCAGCGCCACGGTCGCCCGTTTTTTCGAAGCACGGATGGGCGCTGTCGCCATGGCCTGGCTCGCGGTGTTCGCGCTCGCCTGTTTGCCCCGCGTGCTGTTTCCCGCAACCCCGGTGCAGGGCATGGGCGACGTGGCCCAGCTGATCCTGCCCTATGCGCTGATCGCGGCCGCGCCGCTGGCCGGGTTCCTGATCGCCTCGGGCAGCTTTCCGCGCGGGCTGCTGTCCGCCCAGCCATCGCTGCGCCTCTCGTTCTATGGCCGGTGGAAGCGGCTCGGCGTGCTCGAGGCGCGGAGCAATCCCGTGTTCGGCCCGGCCGGGTTCATGGCCTCGCTGCTGATCGGCCTGCTGCTCAACGTGGTGGTGCGCAGCTTCGAATTTCTCGTCGCGGTGCCCGCGATGGGCGGCGATGCCCCGCTGTGGGGCGATCGGCTGTTCATGCTGATGGCCGCCGACGTGATCGTGATGAGTTTTTTCTACATGGTCTGCTTCGTGATGGCGCTGCGCAGCGTGCCGCTGTTCCCGCGGATGCTGCTGTTCGCCTGGGGGATAGACATCATGGCGCAACTGCTGATCGCCCGGATCATCGCCGATACTCCCGGCGTGCCCGCAATGGTCGCGCAGCCGCTCCACGGGCTGCTCGAAGGCAACATCACCAAAGTGCTGATCAGCGCGTTCGTCTGGCTGCCATACCTGATCCTGTCGGAACGGGTGAACGTGACTTACCGCGGGCGCACCTCGCTGGCGGGTTGAGGCTGCGGGAAGGGGCCCTCGAAGGGGGCTCCGCCTAGCCGACCTTCTCGATCAGCAGATGTTCCGGATCGGCGGACGTGGCGAACAGCATCGCGGCCAGATCGTCGATGTCCTCGGGACAGACGATGCTGTCGCCCGATGAGAAGAAGATCTTGGTGCCGTAGATATCGTGGCTGAGATAGGTGATCTGATCGACGTTCACGATCGTCGTCTGTTCGGTGCTGCGGCGGACCGTTACGAAACGCATCGCTTGTTCCCCGAAAGGGCGACCCGGGGCGACTCTGGCGGGGCGCAATATATCACGGATTCCCGCCGCGGGCGCGATTATTCACTTTCCTACATGGCTGCCGCCCGCCATGCACCCCCGCAAGGATGTACTACCTCAACCTGCTCCATCGGAGCCATGGCGCTGGAGCATCAGGGCAAGTTCGGTGCGGGTAGTGACCTTTAGCTTTCGGAAGACCGCGTGGAGCGCAAACTTGACCGCGCCCTCGCTCAGTCCGAAGCGGTCGGCGATCTCGCGGTTGCGCATGCCCTGGCCGACCATCCAGGCCATCTCGGTCTCGCGCGGAGACAGGTGTTTGAACGGGGTTTCGGCCATTTTCTCGCGAATCCGCCGGGCGCGGGCGAGCAGTTCGGCAGGGATGTGGCGTTCGCCGCGGTGGACGGCATGGAGGCAGGCGACCAGGTGATTTTCGCCGCCTTCCTTCATCACGATCCCCTCGACCCCGGCGTCGAGCGCGGCGAGCAGTTTGCGATCCCCGAGATCGGCGGTGAGGAGCACCACGGGCCGGGTATCGCCGCGAGCGCGCATCGCGTCGAGAACCTCGATCCCGGTGCCTTCGGGCATGCGCAAGTCGAGGATTGCGATCGCCGGATCATGCTCGGCGATCGCGGAAAGCGCCGCCGCTCCGGTCGCGACCGAGGCGACGACTTCGAAGCCCGATCCGGCGAGCAGACCCTCCACGCCGCTGCGGATCAGGGCGTGGTCGTCGGCCAGGATGACGGGGATGCTCAAGCACTGAGCCTGGGCACGTTGATGTAAAGACGGGTCCCCGCCGGTCCGCGCCTCGCATCGAGCGTCCCGCCCAGCGCAGCCACCCGTTCGGCGATGGAGCGCGGTTGAAATGGATGCGTCGAATTGGTGCTGCCACCAGTACCGTTATCGACGATATCGAGATGGAACGAGCGGGGTTCGGCACCCAGATCGAACTGCACCAGGGTTGCCCCCCCGTGACGTGCGGCATTGGCAACCGCTTCCCGCGCGATCTGGCGCAGATCGTGCAGTTGGTTCGGACCGACGTCGATCGGCTCTTCCGGCCTGACCAGCCGGGTTTGGAGATGCCATTGCGCCTCCATTTCCGGCAGAAGTTCCGCCAGGTCCTGACCCAGGTCCTTCCGAACCCGAAGATCCAGCCCCGTGCGAAGCCGGTCGATGATCGCTCGCAGTTGGCGCTGCTCGGATTGGAGCGCCTCCTTGACCGCCGCCAATTCCGCGTCGGCCGATTTGCCCGATCCAATCGCCTTGCGCGCAGCTTCCACCCGGAACGAAGCTCCGGCAAGCGACTGGGCGACGCTGTCGTGCAAGTCTCGCGCCACGGTTTGCCGCAAACGCCCCATTTCCTTCTCATAGGAGATCAACGCCAAAGCCTGCTTGTCCAGGGTCAACGCGATCTCCCTGGCCGCGCTTTCCGCGATTGGAAGCAGGTCTCGCCCCAGCATGAGAAGACCCGAAAGAACGATCGTTCCTTCGCCTGTCGAAGCTCTGATCGGAATGCACAGGCCATCCCGCAAGTCCAGGGACGCCATGTCCGTCACAATTGCGATCTCGGTCAATGGAACGGTGCGACCTTCACGATCGAGTGTAATCGCGGTGGGGCCATGCGTTCGAAAGAGGAAAGAGCGATCCCATCGCCCGACCAGAGGTTCAAGCGAAGCCGGGTCGCGGAGCCAGTTGCACTCGAGGCCGTCGTCAATACACCTCAGAACTGTTTCGGGTTGGGTATGACCACGCCAGATAAGCAGGCCGCGGCTTGCCGACAAAGTCTGCGCTGCATAACCGAGCACTTCATCGTAAGGGATTCCTGCCGATGGGGCAGGCGACAATTCAAACTTCGATACGGCAGGCGCGGTCCTGCGTCCGGCATACCAAACGACCAATGCCGTCAGGATCAGAAAATAGCTGGTGCTTCGCGCGATCCTGGCGGAGTCGATGTCCAGATCGTTGGCAATCAGATAGAGGGACACTCCGAGCACACCCAAGGTGAATGAGCCGCCGAAAGCCAGCGCAATTCGCCAGCCTCCCAGCTGCGCGGCTGAAACAAGTCCGAACACGAAAAAAGCCGTCAGGGGGGTGGCGAAATAGTTGCGTGAGTCCTGCGTAAAATACACCGATGCCACGCCCACCAAGCCATCGACTACAAGCGCCCCGAAAGATGTGCGATATTCGAGCGACCAGTTGAAGAACGACGCCCAGAGAAGGCTCGCCGACCATCCTATATAGGCCAGCAATATTGCGTACCCGATGGCCGCTTCGCGAACGGGTTGAGCGGGAT
>JAUYQH010000148.1 GCA_030697365.1 Novosphingobium sp.
CTTCTCCTGGATCGCGGCGCGGCGCATGTCGTAGAACCGCAGCACGAGGTCGGGATCGCGCGCGAAACCCTCGGGCGTGGCGACGTCCTCGACCCGGTGCTGCTCCCACAGGCTTGGCCCGCCATTGGCGCCGGAACGAAACGTGTCGATCCCGCTCTCGGCGGAAACCCCGGCGCCGGTCAGGATCACGATGTTGCGGATTGGCGGCATGTCCCCCATGAAGCACGCGGGCTTAGGGGATGGCAATGGCGCGGATCGGCATCATCGGCAGCGAAGGACTGATGGGCCGCGCACTGGTCGAGGCGATCGCCGCGGCGGGCGAGATGCATGCAGGCGGCGTCGATCAGGGCGGGGACCTTGCCGCGCTTGCGGCAGCCAGCGACGCGCTGGTCGATTTCTCCTCCCCCGCCGCGCTCGAGGCAAACCTCGATGCCGCGGTGGCTGCGGGCGTGCCGATCCTGGTCGGAACCACCGGTCTGGAAGAGCGCCATCTGTGGCTGTGCGATCACGCCGCGCAAGCGATCCCCGTGCTTCAGACCGGCAACACTTCGCTCGGCGTCAACATGCTTGTCCATCTGGTGCGTGAGGCGGCGCTGCGGCTCGATGCCGGCTGGGACATCGAGATCGTCGAGATGCACCACCGGCGCAAGATCGACGCGCCATCGGGCACCGCGCTGATGCTGGGCGCGGCCGCTGCCGAAGCGCGCGAGATCCGGCTCCACGAAGCCAGCGAGCGCGGCCGCGACGGCATTCACGGCCCACGGGTGCGCGGCGCGATCGGCTTTGCGAGCCTGCGCGGCGGGACCGTGGCGGGCGATCACAGCGCGATCTTCGCGGGCGAGGACGAGCGCATCGTCCTGTCGCACACGGCCGAGAACCGCTCGATCTTCGCGCGCGGCGCGGTTCGCGCGGCCACGTGGCTGATCGGCCAGCCCGCGGGGCGCTACACGATGGCCGAAGTGCTGGGGCTTTGAGCGCGCCGCGCACGAAGGCCGAGATCTTCGAGTTCTTCCGCCGCCTTGCCGAAGACAACCCCGATCCGGTGACCGAGCTGGCATTCGGCAACACCTATCAGCTGCTGGTTGCGGTGGTGCTTTCGGCACAGGCGACCGATGTGGGGGTCAACAAGGCCACGCGCGCGCTGTTTCGCGAAGTGACCACGCCCGCGCAGATGGTCGCGCTGGGCGAGGAGGGGCTCAAGGCCCACATCAAGACGATCGGGCTTTTCAACGCGAAGGCCAGGAACGTGATCGCGCTGTCGCAGCGGCTGGTCGCCGAGTTCGGCGGCGAAGTGCCACGCGACCGCGACGTGCTCACCACCCTGCCCGGGGTGGGCCGCAAGACCGCCAATGTGGTGATGAACTGCGCCTGGGGCGAGGAGACCTTCGCGGTCGATACCCACGTCTTCCGCGTCGGCAACCGCACCGGGCTGGCCAAGGGCAAGACCCCTGAGGCGGTCGAGACGCAGCTCGAGAAGAAGGTCCCCGCACCGTTTCGCAGGCACGCGCACCACTGGCTGATCCTCCACGGCCGCTACACCTGCAAGGCGCGGCTTCCCGAATGCTGGCGCTGCGTGGTGGCGGACTTGTGCGCGTTCAGGCCGAAGACTCCGCCTCCGACGGCGCAAGCGAACCGCCGCTCAGCCGGCTGATCACCGTCGCCGCGACCAGATCGCCGATCACGTTGAGCACCGTGCGGCACATGTCGAGGAAGCGGTCGACGCCCAGGATCAAGCCGATTCCTTCGGGCGGGATGCCGACCGAGCCGAGGATCAGCGCGATCACCGGGAGGCTTCCCGAAGGCACCCCCGCGGTGCCGATGCCCGCCAGGATGCACACCGCCATCACGAACATCTGCTGGCTGAGGCTCAGCTCGATCCCGAAGAACTGGGCGAGGAACAGCACCGTCACCCCTTCGAACATCGCGGTGCCGTTCTGGTTGGCGGTTGCGCCGATGGTCAGGACGAAGCGACTGATCCGGGGTGGGAGCTTGAGCTTGGTTTCCGCCACGCGCAACGCGGTCGGCAGCGTGGCGTTCGACGAGGAGGTGGAGAACGCCATCACGCTGGCCTCCTGCGTCTCGCGAAAGAACGCCGTCGGACTTTTCTTGGCGAGCAGGGCGAGCAGCGCGGGGAAAACGATGAACATCTGGATGGCCAGCGCCAGCAGCACCACTCCGACGTAGAGCGCGAGCCGCCCGATCAGGTCCCAGCCGAACTGCGCCGCCAGGTTGAACATGAAGCAGAACACCGCGATCGGAGCGAGCTGGATCACCAGCCCGATCAGCCGCATCGAAACTTCGAACACGCCTTCGATCGCGCTCTTGAGCGATTCGGTGCGCGGTCCCTGGACCAGCAGCAGGCCGATCCCGAAGAACAGCGCGAAGAACATCACCGCGAGGATATCGTTCTCGCTCATCGCGGTGATGAAGTTTGACGGCACGATGCCGATCACCGCATCGACCCCGGTCTTGGCCGCGCCCGCCTTTTCGATGATCCCCTTCGCGCCCTCGCCTCCCTGGGCGAGCAGTTCGCGCGCGGCGACCGGATCGACCCCGTCGCCGGGGCGGATCAGGTTGACCACCGTCAGGCTGACCGCGACCGCGATCGAGGAGACTACCACGGTGTAGATCAGGGTCTTGATGCCGACGTCCTTCAAGGCGCGGATCTCGCCCATCTCGGCGATCCCGACCACCAGCGCCGAGAACAGCAGCGGGATCACCAGCATGAACAGCAGGCGCAGGAAGATCTGGCCGATCGGGTTGGTGACGTAAGTGACCACCGTATCCACCCAGACGGCGTCGCGCGCGAAAGCATAAGCCGCAAGGCCGCCGACCAGCCCGAGCACGAAGCCGAGGAAAATCCGCCACTGGAGGCGACCGTTCCCGTGCGGGGCGGCGGTTGCGGCTATCGCGGCGGCGTCGGTCATGCGGTGCTCCCCGTTGTTGCGGGCGAGAGTAACGCCATTTCGCTCCAGGGCAACTTTACCCGCGGGCTTACCCGCATTGGGCGCGGTGGAGCAGTTTCTGGTCGGCCAGCACCAGCGCCATCATCGCCGCGACCACGGGGGCGCCACGGATGCCGACGCACGGATCGTGGCGGCCTTTGGTGCGGATTTCGGCGGCTGCGCCGCTGCGGTCGATCGTTTCGACCGGCGTAAGGATCGAGCTGGTCGGCTTGAACGCGACGCGCACCACCACCGGCTGCCCGGTGCTGATCCCGCCCGCGACGCCGCCGGCGTGGTTGGCGAGGAACTCCGGACCCTGGCTACCCGGCCGCATCGGATCGGCATTCTCCTCGCCGCACAGGCGGGCAGCGGCATAGCCATCGCCGATCTCGACCGCCTTGACTGCGTTGATCCCCATCATCGCGTGGGCCAGTTCGGCGTCGAGCTTGGCGTAAATCGGCGCGCCCCAGCCTGCCGGAACGCCCGTGGCGACGCATTCGACCACCGCGCCGAGCGACGATCCCGCTTTCCGCGCACCATCGACCAGCGCTTCCCACCGCGCCGCGGCGGCGGGGTCGGCGCAGAAGAACGGGTTGCGCGCGATCTCGGCCGGGTCGAACGCTTCCGCCCGGTCCCCGCCGATCTCGATCACATGCGCAACGATGGTCACTTCGGGGATCACCAGCCGCGCCACCCCGCCCGCCGCGACCCGCGCCGCGGTCTCGCGCGCGGACGAACGTCCCCCGCCGCGATGGTCGCGCAAGCCGTACTTGGCGTCGTAGGCATAGTCGGCGTGGCCCGGGCGATAGGCTTTGGCGACCTCGGAGTAATCCTTGCTGCGCTGGTCGACGTTCTCGATCATCAGGCTGATCGGGGTGCCGGTCGTCTTGCCTTCGAACACCCCCGACAGGATCCGCACCGCATCTGGTTCCTGCCGCTGGGTGGTGAATTTAGACTGCCCCGGTCGCCGCGCATCGAGGAACGGCTGGATGTCGCCCTCGCCCAGCGCCAGCCCCGGCGGGCACCCGTCGACCACCGCACCCAGCGCCGGCCCGTGGCTTTCGCCCCAGGTGGTGAAGCGGAACACATGACCGAAAGAGTTGTAGCTCATCCGCGGCCTTTTGGCGGTTCGCGGCGAATTGTCCAGCCGTGCCGCCGCGGCTAGGAGGGCCGGCATGTTCCTCGTCGTCTTCCGCAACCGCAAGCGCACCGATATCGACCAGGCCGCTTACGACGCCGAGTCCGCGCGGATGGAGGAACTCGCGCGCGAACAACCCGGCTACCGTTCGTTCAAGAGCTATGCCGCGGACGACGGCGAAACGATCGCGCTGAGCGAGTGGGACGACGAGGCCGCCGCGCGCGGCTGGGGCCGCGTGGCCGAGCACGCGGTCGCGCAGGCCAACGGGCGTTCGCGCTATTACGAAAGCTACACGCTGTTCGCCTGCCCCGATCCGCGCATCCACCGCTTCGAAAGGCCGCCCAAGTGAGCCTGACGCTTTACGGGATCCCCAATTGCGACAAGGTCAAGAAGGCGCGCGCCTGGTTCGAAGCGCGCGGGACCGCTTATGCGTTCCATGACTACAAGAAGGCCGGAACCGATCCGGCCCGGCTGGCCGCGTGGTGCCGGGCGGCGGGGTGGGAAAAGCTGCTCAACCGCGCCGGCACGACCTTTCGCAAGCTGCCCGAAGTGGACCGGACAGACCTCGACGAAGTCAGGGCAATCGCGCTAATGGCGGCCAATCCCAGTGCAATCCGCCGCCCAGTTGTCGAATATGCCGGAGGATTGCTGATCGGGTTCAAGCCCGACGAATGGGGGGCGATGCTGTGATCCAGTTCGATCCGGAGACGCTGCGGATTGTCGAATGGAGCGCCATGGCGCTCGGCCTGATCAACATCGCGCTGCTGATCTTCCGCAATGTGTGGAATTTCGCCTTCGGCATCGTCTCGGTGATCCTCGCCGGGTTCGTGATGTGGGAACGCAAGCTCTATGGGGAATCCACGCTGCAAGGCTTTTTCGTCGTCGCGCAGTTGTGGGGCTGGTGGTTGTGGCTGAGGATTGGCGGCGAGGACAACACCGTGCCGGTGCGTTGGCTCGACTGGCCGAGCCGCTGGGTCTGGCTGGTAGGCATAGCCGCGGTCAGCCTCAATCTCGGCTGGGCGCTTGACCGCTTCACCGATGCCTCGGTGCCTTATGCCGATGCTGGGATCACCGGGGCCAGCATCGCTGCGCAGGTCCTGCTCGGCTTTCGCCGGATCGAGAACTGGCTGATCTGGATCGTGGTCGACATCGCCTCGGTGATCCTGTTCATCGATCGCGAGCTCTATGCGCTTGCCGGGCTTTATGGCGGGATGCTGGTGCTGTCCCTATTCGGGCTGAAGGAATGGATCGAGGCCGAACGGCGGGCACCGCAAGCAGCGTGATCCGGGTCTGCTTCAACGGCGCGGAGAGCACCGGCAAATCGGTTCTCGCGGGCAAGCTCGCGGCGGAACTGGGCTGCCCTCTGGTTCCCGAATACGGTCGTGAGTACTGCGAAACCCGGGGGACCGAGCTCACCATGGCCGATCTCCTCGCCATCGCCGAGGGCCAGAATGCGGCGATGCTCGCGGCCAGCGCGGGGCAGCCGCCCCTGCTCCTGCTCGATACCGATCCGCTGATGACCGCCGCCTGGGCGCAGATGCTGTTCGGCCAGATTCCGCCAGCCCTGTTCGCCTACCCCAAGGCCGAGCGGTACCTGCTGTTCGCACCCGACGTGCCGTGGGTGGCCGACGGCACGCGCTTCTTCGGCACCCCCGCATCGCGGGCGCACTTTGCCGCGATAGTGGAGGAAGTGCTAGTCGGCGCCAGAGTTCCTTTCGTTCGCATTGGCGGGGACTGGCTGGAGCGCGAGCGTGCCGTGCGGGAGGTTCTTGCCGCGTGCTAGTAGCTGAAACTCCCCTCGACCACGGTCGTGCACGGTCCGCCGAGCCAGGCGGTCTCGCCCTCCAGTCGGCACGACAATGAGCCGCCCCGCGCCGAGGCCTGGTACGCGGTGAATTCGCTGCGGCCGAGCAGATCGACCCA
>JAUYQH010000156.1 GCA_030697365.1 Novosphingobium sp.
CATGAGAGGGAAGTCGCTTGTCGGCTGGGCGGGGTTGGCGGCCGCCGCCGCAGGAGCGCTGGCGTGGTGGAGCGCACAAAGCGAGGACTCTGTCCTTTCAGATACGGCTGTGACGCTGACAGTCAATTCCACCGCGAACTCCCCCGCGCCACATCCGTTGCCCACCAGGCCTGCTACGCTTTCCGCCACGCTGCGCGCGCAAGCGGGCCCCCCGTCTCCCGAACCCCTCCGCGACAACCCGCAAGCCCAGGCCGCCTACGACGCCAGCGCCAAGCCCGGCGACTACGTCACCCCGCCCTCAGTCAGCGTCGAACATTAGAACGGCGAGCCGGAATTCTGCATCACCGGGAGTCCCCGCGAAGGCAGGGACCTCAGGCTTCGGGCGCGATGGTGCCTGAGACCCCCGCCTTCACGGGGGATCACGATCTGATTCAGATTCTGAGCACTCGGCTCTAGGCTGTCATCTGCTCGCGATTCATGCCTGAGCAATCACCCGATCGTTCGCTTCCTCCAGGCTTCAGCGGCGCGATCTCGGCCAAGGTGTCGTCCGCCGCTTCGGCGAACACGGCGAGCGCAACGCGCAGCTCAGCCGGACGTTCGCCGATGGCCTCGGCAGTTTCAATCGCGGCGGCGAGGCGGACCGCGCCGATGCTTGCCGCGGCCCCACGCAGCGAATGCAGTTCGGCCCGCAGCGCGGCGAACGAAGCGCCTTCGCCCAGCTTGAGCACCCGCGCCCGGCGCGCGGCGAGATCGCCCGCCAACATCTGGCGAAGCTCTTCGACTTTTTCCGGGCCGATCGCTTCGGTCAGCTCGGCCAGACGCATCGGATCGAACACCGGCAGCGCTGCCGCGGTGGCCCGGGGAAGCTGCGCCGCGATCCTATCGAGGCGATCTCGCAGGATCACGCTATCGACTGGCTTGGTGAGAAAGCCGCTCAGGCCGGCATTGTCATAAAACCGGCGCCGGTCGGGTGAGGCGTCGGCGGTCAGCGCGATGATCGGAAGCTTGGCACCCCGTTCGGTCGCGCGGATCGTGCGGGTGGCGGTGATGCCATCCATCTCGGGCATCTGCATGTCCATCAGGATCACGTCGTAGCGCCGCGCCGACGCGGCTTCGACCGCAAGCAGCCCATTCTCAACCGCTTCGATCACGTGCCCCATGCGCCGCACCAGGGTGGTCACGAGCAGGCGGTTGACGGGGTTGTCCTCGGCCAGAAGTATCGACAGCGGCCGCTGTGGGCTGGTCTGACAGTCCGGGATTGCACCGGCCTCGATGGGCTTTCCACGCTCCAGTCCGATGGTGTAGCTGAACGTCGAGCCAAGACCGGGGATCGATTCGACCGATAGCGTTCCACCCAGCGCCTCGACCAGGCGGCGGCTGATCGCCAGCCCCAGCCCGGTGCCGCCGAAGCGGCGGTTGGTAGAGGCGTCGGCCTGCACGAAGGGTGAAAACAGCCGCTCGATCTGCTCGGGCGCGATCCCCATGCCGGTATCGCTGATCGCGAAAGTGGCGGAGATGCGGCCACCAGCCACCCGGCGCGCCTCGATCCGCAAATCGATCCGACCGACGTCGGTAAACTTGATCGCGTTGCTGATCAGATTGCCCATAATCTGCTGCAATCGCACCGGATCGCCCCGCACCGCGGTGAACTCGGAAGGGTAATCGAGCTCGAGGGTCAGGCCCTTGCGTGATGCGGTCTCGTGGAACAGGTCGATCGTGGCTTTGGCCAAGTGGCGAAGATCGAACTCGATATGCTCGAATTCCACCCTGCCGCTGTCCAGCTTCGAATAATCGAGGATGTCGTCGAGAACGGTCATCAGCAGGTTGGCAGATTGCTGAAGACTGTAGAAAAAGCGCTTGCGGTCGACTTCGCCAGGGTTGGAGCGCAGCAGTTCGATCATGCCCAGCACGCCGGTCATGGGGGTGCGGATTTCGTGGCTCATCGTGGCCAGGAACTCGCTTTTTGCCCGCGCCGCTTCGCGTGCTTCCCTGGACGCCTTGAGCAGCTTGCGCTGCAATTTCGTGCGTTCGTAAAGCACCGCCGCCACCGGTAATGTCGTCAAAGCTACGGTTCCGAGAAACACCTGAAGAAAAGTGATCCTGTCGGCCATGCCCGGGATGGCGGCCGCAATCGGTCCATTTCCGCGGATCGTCAGCACCGTGGAAATTGTTGCAACCAGAGTCACCGCCATGGTGGTTCCGACGAAACGAACGCGAAACGCGATGAACATCAACACGGGAAATATGGCGAACAGGATGGGGTAGGCCGGCTGGCTGAACACCAGAACGGTGGTCAGCAGCGCGAGCGTGGCAAGCACGGTCAGTTCGAACCATCTGCTCGATTCAACGAGTTCGCGCAGCGTGGCAGGGCGCAGCGCAACCAACATTGGAGCGAGCGTGATCATTCCCATGCTGTCCGCAAGGAACCAGCGCCAGACCACCGACTCGAAATCTGCATCGTTGGAAACCGACAGAAAGGTCGCCGCGCATAGCGCCGAAACTGCCGGAGCACAGATGCCGGCAAACAGGACAAGGCGCGCAAGGCCCCCCGATCGTCCCAGGCTGACAAACATCGCCTGGGTACGAACCTGCAAGATCACGGCGAGCGTTATCTCGATCAGATTGCACACCGCCAGACCGATCGCCAGCAGCGGCGTATCGCCCGCGGTCACGTTCGCAGCGACGTTGGCCAGGAAAATGGCTGCCAACATATCCCAGCTTGTCGCGTTCGGGCGTCGCAGGAGGAACGCCACAGCTCCCGCGTTCGCCAACCACAACGAGGCGATTCGGCCGCCCTCGCGGGTCAGTTCGATTCCCCCCCAGGCAGAGACAAACACGAACAAGCCCAGGAGAATCAGCAGCATGACATGGGACAGGCCGCTTCCGACGGAATCGACCTCTCGCCAAACCGCGTCCGGCGTCCGCGCATCGCTGGAATATGCCCCACCCATGATCGGGAGTATGCTTCAATCGATTGCGGTCGGCGTAGGCTTACTCCTTCACAATGAAGCGAAACCCGCCATCAGGGCGCCTTTCCACTCCGATTTGAAGGCATTCTCGCAATAATCGTAGCCTCAGGCGGGAAAGGCCGACCCTACCTCACCGCTTGCCCCCTGCGGCACAGACGCTAAGGATGGGTTCGGCACGCGAACCCGGGGGCTATCGGCATGGCGGAATTCTTCCTTCCCAAGAACAGCCGGATCACCGGCAAGCCCCGCCACTACAAGGCCGAGGGTGCCGCCAAGGCAAAGAAGTTCACCGTCTATCGCTACGATCCCGATTCCGGCGAGAACCCCCGCTACGATACGTTCGAGGTCGATCTCGAGCAGTGCGGGCCGATGGTGCTCGACGCGCTGATCAAGATGAAGTCCGAGCAGGACCCGACGCTGACTTTCCGCCGCTCGTGCCGCGAGGGGATCTGCGGATCGTGCTCGATGAACATGAACGGGCGCAACGGCCTCGCCTGCACCACCGCGATCGGGGATCTCAAGGGCGACATCCGCATCACGCCCCTGCCGCACATGGACGTGATCAAGGACCTCGTTCCCGATTTCACTCACTTCTACGCGCAGTACGCTTCGATCAAGCCGTGGCTGCAAACGGTCAGCACCACGCCCTCGGGCAAGGAGCGGCTTCAGACCCCGGCGCAGCGCGAGAAGCTCGACGGGCTCTACGAGTGCATCCTGTGCGCCTGCTGTTCGACCTCGTGCCCCAGCTACTGGTGGAACAGCGACAAGTTCCTCGGCCCGGCGATCCTGCTCCAGGCCTACCGCTGGCTCGCCGACAGCCGCGACGAGATGACCGGCGAGCGGCTCGACGAGCTGGAAGATCCGTTCCGGCTGTACCGCTGCCACACGATCATGAACTGCGCCAACGTCTGCCCCAAGGGCTTGAGCCCGGCCAAGGCGATCGCCGAGATAAAGAAGATGACCGCGGAGCGGCTGGCCTGAAGTGAGCGATCAAAAGCCGGGTTTCGAAAGCTTCCCCGATCCCGAAAACCCGGGCTGGTTCACCTGGCAGCTGAACGACCCTACGCGGTTCAACACCTGGATGTTCCGCAAACTGATCGTCCGCACCGATCCCGACGGCAAGGCGCGGCTGCGGATGTTTCCCGAGCATCACCACACCAACCTCAAGGGCGTGCTCCACGGCGGCACCGTGCTGTCGCTGATCGACGTAGGGCTGTTCGCGTGCTCGCGGATGCTGGGAATCATCGAGGCGGGGACCGCGGTCACGCTCGACCTCAGCACCCAATTCATCGGCGGCGGGCTGGCCGACCGACCGTGCGATGCGGTGACCGAGCTGCTCAAGGAAACCCGACGGCTGGTGTTCCTGCGCGGCATCGTCGAACAGGAGGGCGAGCTGATCGCGGCGTTTTCGGGCACGATCCGGAAGCCTTCCGCAAAGTGAGCAAGCCCCACGGGATAGGGTTTGCAAAGCAGACATGACCGACGTCCTCACCGCCTACGAAGCGCTCATTAGCGCCGGCGAGCTGCGCCCCGACCCCGAGCAGGCCGCCGCCGCCCGGCGCCTGGCAACCCTTCAGGACGAACTTGAGGCCGACGCGAAGCCCAGCCTGTTCTCGCGCCTGCTCGGTGGAAAGCCCGCCAGCCCGCGCGGCGTGTACCTGTGGGGCGGTGTGGGGCGCGGCAAGTCGATGCTGATGGACTTGTTCCACGACCAGCTCGGCATCGCCGCCAAGCGCCGCGCGCACTTCCACGAGTTCATGATCGAGGTCCACGCGCGCATCCGCGACGAGCGCAAGAAGGAGAGCGGCGATCCGATCGCCCCGGTCGCCGCCGCAATTGCGCGCGAACTCAAGTGCCTCGCGTTCGACGAAATGGTCGTCAACAATTCGGCCGACGCGATGATCATGAGCCGGCTGTTCACCGCGCTGATCGAAACGCACGGGGTGACGATCGTCACGACCTCCAACCGCGCCCCGTCCGAACTCTACAAGGACGGCCTCAACCGCGAGCATTTCCTGCCGTTCATCGCACTGATCGAACAGCGGCTCGACGTGCTGCCGCTCAACGGTCCGGTCGATTACCGGCTCGAACGACTGGGCGGCGCGGACACCTGGTATGTGCCCAATGGGCCTGAAGCGACCGCTGCAACGCGCGAGATCTTCTTTCGCTTGACCGACTACTCGCCCGACGACGCCGAACACGTCCCCGCCGCCGATCTCGATCTTGGCGGCGGACGCGTACTGCGCGTACCCAAAAGCCTAAAAGGTGTGGCGGTGTTCAGCTTCAAGCGCTTGTGCGGCGAGGCGCGCGGCGCGGCGGATTATCTCGCGGTGGCGCGGCACTATCACACCGTAATCCTGGTCGGCATTCCCCGGATGGGCGCGGACCAGCGCAACGAGGCGGCGCGCTTCGTCACGCTGATCGACGCGCTCTACGAGCACAAGGTCAAGCTGATCGCCAGCGCCGACGCGGAACCGGACGAGCTTTATGACAAAGGTGACGGCCGCTTCGAATTCGACCGCACGATCAGCCGCCTGATGGAGATGCAGAGCGCCGATTATCTGGCGTTGGGGCACGGCGAGGCGTGAGGGTCAGAACTCCACCCGCGCCGTAACCCGGAAATCGCGCCCGGCCAGCGGGGCGTAGTCCTTGAGCACCGAGGCGTGACGCCGGGCATCGACGTCGAACACGTTGTTGGCCGAGAACACCAGGCTGAGTGGCCGCACCTCGCCCCACGGTCGGAGCGTCAGCTCGAGGTTGGTCATCGTATAGCCCCGGGTCGGTGTCTCGAAGGGGGAGAGGCGGCTGGGGCTGGTCACATGCTCGACTTCGACCCGCGCATCGACCAGTTGCGATTCCGCCCCCAGCCCGCCCAGCAGGCGCAGCGGCGGAATGCGCGGCGCGGGGCCGACGCCATCGATCGTGGCGTGGATGTAATCGGCCAGCGCATCGCCGACGATCCGCATGCCGCCGATTTGCGTCAGCGTGGCCGAACCCTGCACCTCGAACCCGTAATAGCGCGCCGGGGCCTGACGGAACTGGAACACCGGCAGGCCGTCCTGCTCGGCGCCGGTCAGGTCCTGGTAGATGAAGTTGTCGAACCGGTTGTGATAGGCCGAGGCCTCGATCGTGTAGCCCGGTCCGCTGCGGCGCAGGATCGCCTCGGCGGCCCACACCCGCTCGACCTTGAAATCGGGATCGCCGATCTCGAAGGCTTGCGTCCCCGCGTGGGGGCCGTTGGCGAACAGTTCCTCGGCGGCGGGCGTGCGCGCGGTGCGCGAGAGGTTGGCGCCCAGCCGCCAGCCCCCGCCCAAATCGTACGACGCCCCCAGCGAACCCGAGACGGTACCGAACTTTCGCGAGGCGCGCGCGAACTGCGGCTGATCGGGCAGCGGTTTCGCAGACACCGTAGTGTGTTCGAATCGCGCGCCCGCCTCGACCTTGACCCGGCCGAGATCGAATTGCTGAACGGTGAACGCAGCGAGCTGGGTCGAACTGTTGCGCGGCAGGAACGCCTCTTCGCCGATCACGTCGAAGTCGCGGATCAGGAACTGGCCGCCGAACGCCCCGCTCCACGCGCCGCGCCTGGCCTGGGTCAGTTCGAGCCGGCCCTCCTGGCCTTTGTCGAAGAACCGCGTGCCGACCGCGCCGTTCTCTTCGAGTTCGGCGTGGCGATAGTCGCCGTAGGCGTAGCGGAAGCGCGCCTTGTCGAGGAAGCCGCCGGCGAAATTGAGTCCGGCACGGGCATCGATCCGGTCTTGCCGCGCATCGATCCGCGGCTCCTCCTGCTCATCGCCGGGCCGCGTGGCAAAGCGGATCGGTACGCCGTACAGGCTGTCATAGCGGGTATAGGAGACGCCAAGCTCGCCGCCGTCGTCGATGAACGCGGCACCGAGTGTGGCGGTTGCGGTGCGGCTGGCGCTGTTGGGGAGACGACCGCGGATCGCGGCGTTGGCGGCGATGTCAGGATCGCCGCTGGCCAGTGCCGCGGCGCGCAACTGCGGCGACAGCACAAAGCCGCCGATGCGCAAGTCGTCGGTCTTGGCGTAGCTCCCGTCGGCATGGATCACGAAACGATCACCCAACCGCACATCGGCCGATGCCGCGGCCGAGCGCTCATTCGCCGCGCTGCCATACGTGCCCAGCGCCTGGAAATGGATCGCCTCGTCCGGAACTTCGTTGGCAATGCGGCGGTCGAGTACGTTGACCACGCCACCCACTGCGGCCGAACCATAAAGCAGCGACTGGGGTCCGCGCAGCACCTCGATCCGCTCGGCGAGCAGCGGATTGACCAGGGTGGGGTGATCGGCGCTGGTGTTGGAAACGTCGATCGAGCCGATGCCGTCGGTCAGCACACGCACCCGCTCGCCCTCCAGCCCGCGCAGGATCGGGCGCGAGGCGGTCGGGCCGAACGAAGTGGCCGAGACCCCCGGAGTACGCGCAAGAGTCTCACCGATCGAGGTCCGTGCCCTGGCGGCCAGCTCTTCGCCCGAAAGCACCGCGACCCCCGAGAGGGCATCCACCCGCTCGCGCTGGAGTACCCCGGTGACCACGATCTCGCTGCCGGGCCGATCGTGCGGATCGGCGGCAGCCGCTTGTGGCAGGACGGAATCGCTCGCCTCCTGCGCAAGGGCCGGGGCGAAGGGAAGCAGGCAGGATCCTGCCAGGACGACAAAGCGGAGCGAAGGTTGCGACCATTTTTTCATGTCGGGCAGCGTTAGCCGCTCGCCAAGAATGTTACAATATCTCATTACATGACACGGCCTTGATCTTGCTTCGATCCGTCCCATCTCTGTGTCATTCCGGCGGCAACACCCCGCCGAGGTGGACTACCCCATGATCGATATCCGACCGTTTGCCGGTCTCGGCCATGCCGACCACGGCTGGCTCGACGCACGCCATCACTTCAGCTTTGCCGGGTATCACGACCCCGCCCGAATGGGTTGGGGCGCAATCCGGGTGTGGAACGACGACATCATCGCGGCGCAGAGCGGCTTTCCCCCGCACAGCCACGCCGACATGGAGATCGTCACGTTCGTCCGCAGCGGGGCGATCACCCATCAGGACAGCCTGGGCAACACCGGCAGCACCGGCGCGGGAGACGTTCAGGTGATGAGCGCCGGGACCGGCATTACCCACGCCGAATACAACCTCGAGGCCGAGCCGACCACGCTGTTCCAGATCTGGATCATGCCCGACCACCGCGGCGAGCAGCCCTCATGGGGTCAGCGCGAATTTCCCAAGGCGGATCGTTCGGGCAAGTGGGTCACGCTGGCCGCGAGCGAAGCGAATGGCGAATCCAGCGTCCTGCCAATCCGCGCCGACGCGAGCGTGCTGGCAGCGCGGCTGAACGCGGGCGAGACGCTCGATTACTCCGCCGATCCGGCGCGGCACCTCTACCTGGTGGCGCCCACCGGACGGATCACGATCAACGGTCGGCTCGCCAATCCACGCGACGGGATTGCGGTGACCGGTGAGACACGCCTGGAAATCCGCGCCGAGGACGACGCCGAACTGGTGCTTGTCGACGCGCGTTAGCTCGCCACCAGCCTGGTCTGCGCGTTGACCAGGCGCTGCATCAGCTTGAGGTCCTGTTCGCGCAACTGAAGCGCACTTTCGGCCCAGTGGTCGACGATGCGCTTCAGTTCGGCGAGCGGAACATGGCTGCTCTCGCGCATTGCGCGCTTGGCGCCGACGAGGCCGGCATGTCGGCGTGCGTTTCTGGCAAAATAGGCACGCGTGGCGGCGATCCCGGCGCCGTCCTCGACGATTTCCTGGACGACGCCCAGATCGTACATCTCCTCCGCCGAATAGGTCTTGTTCGACAGGATGATCCGGTCGGCCGCGGCTGCGCCGAGCTTGCGCGAGAGGATCGCGTGCGCGCCCATCCCGGGAAACAGCCCGAACATTACTTCGGGCAGACCGAAGGTGGCGTTGCGCTCGGCGATGACGTGATCGAACGACAGCAGCGCCTCGAAACCGCCACCCAGCGCTGCGCCCTGCACCAGCCCGACTGTCAGGATCGGCAAGTCGAGTGCGTTGATGTTGCGATGAAGAATTTCGACGCAGCGATAGCCGTAACGGACCAATCCGGCGCGATCCGCGGTGCGAATAAGCTTGCCGAACAGCTCGAGATCGCCGCCGAAGCAGAACACCCCGGGCGCGCGGCTGCCCAGCACAAGGTACTTGAGCGGGGTCCGCCCCGCGCCGAAACCGGCCAGGATCAGGCGCTGCCAGTCCTCGAAATCACCGAGCATCGGCGGGGTGAAGCTGGGCCGCCCGGCGGGCCGCATGAACGTCCACAGAACTTCGTCCGCAGGCTCATAGAGCACGTCCAATTCATTCAATTCGAACAGTTTTTGCGGAAGCTCCAGGCGCCCGCGGGCGTCCTCG
>JAUYQH010000159.1 GCA_030697365.1 Novosphingobium sp.
AGGGGTTTGGGGGAAGCCATGCGGAAGACTGACGAATCAGAAAATCTCCTAACTGACGAACTCAAGCTGAAGGCCTATGACGACGCACTCGCGGCGGGCGATGCCGTTGCGACGGTGTCGGCCGCGCACGCGCTCAAGCTCTCAAAGGCCAAGGCGAATGAGGCGGCGGTCGCCTCGAAGCGCCAGCTCCCCTTTCCGGGCCTGCTGAACTAGGCCTCAGCGCTTAGGATAGCCAGGGTCTCCATATGCCGATCGATTTGATCGGCGACGCCCGGGAACAGGGGCAGATGGGACTTCTCGGCCTGCCAATGTTCCATGAACCGCTCGACGGTTTCATCGGCGGCGGCGAGCAGCGGCGCTTCGGGCAGGCCCGCGTTCGAGGCCATATAGGCGATCTCGTCGCGGTCGAAGTCTCGAAAGCGCGAGACGCGCGCGAATTTGAGCGCGCTGTCGTCACCCGGCACATAGGGCAGGGTCGAGAGCAAGTCATAGGCCGGCGAGAGGAGCGGTTGCCGCCGGTCGGGGTAGATGAGCGACCAGTTCTTGATATGCATGACGCCATTGCCGATCAGCGCCGAGAAGGTGTGGCGGCGCATAAACTCCACCGCGCTGCCTAAGTCAGCGGCCCTCGCGAGGGCATCGAGGATGTTGCGATAGCTCGCGCGGTCGTATTTGCGGTCGGGATAGAGGCCGAAGACCTGCGCGAAATCCTCGATATGCACCGGCCCCTCGGCGGTCCGGTCGAAGCGCCGGATCGCGAAGGCTGTGTCGCCGATCTTTTCGATATCGTCCGGCAGCCCTACGACATCGCGGATGGGGAGGAGGCGGGTCTCCGGAACGTCGATCCCGATGGCGCGCGCGATTCCCATCATCGAATATTCATTCTCGGGAACGCCCTCATGTTTCGTCGAGGGGAGCTTGACGATCCATGACCCGCCGACGCCGCCGACGGGAATGGTGAGCCCGCCGTCCTTGCCCTTGTTTTCGAGGGCCGAGAATTTGAGCTGCACGCCGGCGAGCGAGAAGCGCAGCTGGTCGGCGGGCGAAGCACCCTCGTTTGTCGCCGCTCCCTCGTCGACGTCGGCAACCGGAACGGCGGCGTCCAGCGGTATGGCGGTGATCGCGCCGGGCAGGTCGGCGCCGAGCTTTGCGAGAAGATCGAATTCTGCGTGTTCGGAGATGTTCGCGTGGCGCGCGAGATAGCGCCGGAGCATGCCCTCGGGGAGAAGGTTCGAGAAAAAGGGCATGAGGTGCGTCTTGCGCGCCTTATGCTCGGTGAGAAGATCGCCCGCGACCGACCGGAACGACAGCGACAGGACGGGGGACGCCTCATCCGCGATATAGGCCGGATCGAACGCAAAGATCGTCCGATCACCGTCGAGGCGCACGATCGTTCCGATTTGGACACCGTGGAGACGAATGGCGAGCGCGAGCGTTTTAGGCATCGTCGTCATCCAGGGCGAACGCCGAGCGGCGGGCTTCGGGGCGGGCTTGCGCCATCATGTTGCGCAGACTCTTAAGCTTCTCGCGCGTGTCGCGAAGCCGGCGCGGCCAGTGCGCGTCGATCGTCTCCCCGCCCTCGACTTTTTCCAGAACGCGATTCATCGGGCGGAGCGCGGCCTGCAACGCCTGATATTCGAAATCGGCGTATCGGAGCAGTTCGAGGTCCGCGAGTTCGTTCACCAGGGTGCCGCGCGTCTTCTCGTCGAGATGCGTCAGGCCATTGAGCCGCGTCAGGAAATTCCGGATCGTCATGACTGCCCGGCTCGTCGCATCGCCGGATAATTGGCCGAGGCTGTTGGCGCGCAGCGCAGCGTCGACGACCGGCACCGCCTGGCGCGGGACAAGTTTGAGATCGAGGTCGAGGGCCCGCGCGATTTCGACGAGGCTCGACAGTTTGGGATCGGTCCCGCCCGCCTCGAGACGCGCGACATAGCTCTGCGGCGAACCGACGCGTTCGCCGAGTTCACGCTGCGTCAGGCCTTGGGCGAGGCGCGCCGCGCGCAGCAGCGCTATCATGTCATCACTAGCGTAGCTCATATCTTTCACGATATACTGAAGCCGATTTATATCATGCCAAATATCATTTCCTCAGATATTTGCAAGGTCATATATCTCAAACGATATCATGCCTCAGAAACATATCCTTTAGGATATATCAAGGCGACACGCGATAGCCCAGGAACGCTGCCCGCCGCTCCGGCCTGCGAGCGGCCCGACCGAGCTTCGCCATCGCCTCCTGCCGGGCCTTCTCAGGTGTCCAGATGCCATGGACGCCGATCGTGAAGCGACGCGACCGGCCTGCCGCACGATATTGAATGATGTAGCTACGCCGGCCCGATTTCAGGACGCGAAGACCAAACCCTGGAATGCCATCGTCCCAGATGATTTAATCCGTTACCATCGGTTTGGCGGCATCGACAAGGCGTTTGGTCAGTCTCGGCATGGCAATTCTCCGGTCTGACTTTTGTCGTAAGCGAGGCGTAAGCTCGCGGAAGATAGTCGCAGCGAACCCCCGGATACGGATGTCGGCCCGCCACTAGAGACATTCCAGATTAGTCAGCCAATAATAGTATCTTGGCGCGCGATCTCGCACATAAGGGATGGCCCGTTTTACCAGTTCGGAGGGCAGCGCTCTATCCATCTGAGCTACGGTGCCAATAGAGCGCGGCCTCTAGCAAGAGCGTCGCCGCGCAGCATTGGCCTATCGACCATCGCGCGGCGATGTGCGAAGCGGCGCCATGGGCATGGGGAACGCTGCGTGAACGCACCATCCGAACGAAACTGGCCGATGGCCGCCGACCTGTATGGCGAGATGCAGCTTGAAGCGCATCCGCCCGCCAAACGCCGCTGGCGCGACTATCTGCCCGGGGTGCTCGTCACCGCGATCGCGGCGCTCGCCGCGGCCTGGCTCGCCGATCACTATGCCGCGCCGCTGGTGCTGATGGGGCTGCTGATCGGGCTGGCGATGAGTTTTCTGTCGCAGGATCAGCGCACCCACGCCGGACTCGACCTGATGTCGCAGACCGCGCTGCGGATCGGGATCGTCCTCGTCGGGGCGCGGATCAC
>JAUYQH010000161.1 GCA_030697365.1 Novosphingobium sp.
GCGGGCGCATCGAAGCGACCTATTACGTCGCACCGCAACTTGGCCTGTCGGGCAGCCTTTCCGCCCAATGGATCGACTACATCCAAGCGAGCGAGCGCAACGGTCCGCTCTATTCGGCGAACCTGGGCGTGATTCACCCGCTTGGCCCGACCAGCGCGGTGTCGCTCAAGGGCGGCGCGAACCGCCAAAACGCGCGGTCGGCCGCACAGTCCAGCTGGAGCGCCTATGGCGCGGTGGGCTATTTCCGCGACCTTCCTGCCGGCTTTTCGGTTTACCTGGAACCGTCTCTGGGCTTCTCCCGCTATGACCGGGCGCTGCCGGCATTCGGCAAGCCGCGCTCCGATCGCAGCGTGTCGGCGCAAGTCTCGGTGCTCAACCGGCACATCGTGCTGACGCGCTTCACCCCGCGGGTCAGCTACACCTTCACGCGCCAGACAAGCAATATCCCGCTCTACAACTTCACCCGCAACCGTATCGAAATCGGGCTGACAACCTCGTTCTGACGGGAAGGGCTCTAGCTGGATGGGTTCCCCGGCTTCGACCGGATTGGGGGCCGACGACAACACTGATCGGGCGCGCTTGGATTTTTTCTCGCAAGTCTGGCTGGAATGGCGCTATCGGGCGGGCAGCATGAACCACAAACCGGCCCTGCTCCAGCCCGATCGCGGGCAGAAGGCGATCGATCTCGAACTGGTCGACAAGGACGGGTTCGCTGCATGGGCGAAGGCGCTGACCCCCGCTGCACGCAGCGCGGTCGAGGCGCAGAAGTTCGAGGGCGCGGGCCATGAGACCGCGATCGTCCCTGCGGGAGACGGCTGGTCGGCGGTGGCGGGGGTGGCCAATGCTGCCAGCCTGTCGAGCTGGTGCATGGCCAGGCTCGCCGAAATCCTCCCCGCCGGAACCTATCGGCTCAAGGGTGGCGAGCCGGGACCTGCGCTGCACGGCTGGGTCGCCGCGCAGTATCGCTTCGACCGCTATCGCGATGCCTCCAAGGCAACCGGCCCGCGCGTGCTTCTGACGAAAGACGCCAAGGCTATCGAGCCTGCGCTGGCCGAGGCCGCAGCGGTCGCCAGGGTGCGCGATCTGGTCAACACCCCCGCTGAGGATATGGGCCCCGCCGCGCTCGAGGCCGAAGTCCGCATGCTCGCCAAGACGCACAAGGCCGAAGTCAGCGTGACCTCCGGCGACGCGCTCGAAAAGGACTTCCCGCTGGTGCACGCCGTCGGCCGCGCCGCGGCACGCAGCCACGCGCCGCGGATGATCGAGCTGGTCTGGGGCTCTCCCAAGGCCCCGCGGCTCGCCATCGTCGGCAAAGGCGTGTGCTTCGATTCGGGTGGGCTCGACATCAAGCCTTCGGCGGGCATGCTGCTGATGAAGAAGGACATGGGCGGTGCGGCGCACGCCATCGCGCTGGCCGGGCTGGCGATGGCGGCGGGATTGAAGGTGCGGCTGCACCTGCTCGTCCCCGCGGTCGAGAACGCCATCGCCGGCAACGCGATGCGCCCGGGCGACGTGTTCCGCGCGCGCGGAGGGACCAGCGTCGAGATCACCAACACCGACGCCGAAGGCCGGCTGGTGCTCGCCGACGCGCTGGTCCGCGCGGGCGAGGAAAAGCCTGAACTAATCCTCGACTTCGCCACGCTGACCGGCGCGGCGCGGGTCGCGCTGGGGCCGGACCTGCCCGCTTTGATGGCCCGGCGCGACGAGACCGCCGAGGGTTTGCTCGCCGCCGGGCTGGCGCACGACGACGCGGTGTGGCGGCTGCCCCTGCCCGAGGCCTACCGCGAATACCTCAAGTCGGACATCGCCGACCTCCAGAACAGCCCGTCGAACGGCTATGCCGGGGCGAGCGTGGCGGGGCTGTTCCTCGACCGCTTCGTGCCCGAGGGCACCGACTGGGCGCATTTCGACACCTTCGCCTGGCGACCGATCGGCAAGCCCGGGCGGCCCAAGGGCGGCGAAGCGCTGGGGCTGCGCGCGGCATGGCACTATCTGCGCGAGCGGTTCGGTTGAGCGGCATCGCGACCGCGCCTTGCTCCGAGGCCGAGCAGCGTCTAATCGCCCGCGCTTTCCGCCAGGGGACATTCGTGACCGCTTCCGCGCCCGATCAGGCCGACTATTCCGGACAGTACGCGCTGTCCGGCCCGGCCAAGGTGCGCGACGCGCGGGTCACCCCGATCCGCGGCGACCTTGCCGATATCGCACTGGCGGGCAAGCTGTTCGCCCCGCACTACGTGGTGCCGATGGAGCGCGCGGTAACCGCGGCTTTCGCGCCCTTGCGCAAGACCCCGCACGACGATGCCGAGCAGATTTCCGAACTGCTTGAGAACGAGCGTTTCATGGTGCTCGACATGGCGGGGGCGTGGGCCTGGGGGTACTGCCAGCACGATTGTTACAACGGCTATGTCGCGCTCGACCTGCTGGGCGAACCGCAAGGCGCGGCGCCGGTGGCGAGCGCGGGCGATCCGGTCGAGGCTGCGCTCGCCTGTGTCGGGACGCCTTACGTCTGGGGCGCGCGCGGCGGGGCGGGGATCGACTGTTCGGGCCTCGTCCAGACCGCGTTCGCCCACGCCGGTCAAGCGCTGCCGCGCGACAGCGACCAGCAGGAAGCTCGCGGCGAGGCGGTGGCCGATGCGCAGCGGGGCGACCTGGTGTTCTTCCCCGGCCACGTCGCGATCGCCACGTCTGCGGACGAGGTGGTCCACGCCAGTCAGGACGCTTCCGGTATCGGGGGCGCGGTGGTGATCGAGCCGCTCGCCGCGCTGGTCGCGCGCAAGGGCGAACCCACGCACATCCGGCGTCTGGCATGACCGCCACCGTATTCATCGATGGCGCCGCAGGCACCACCGGGCTGGAGATCGTCGAACGGCTGGAGGGCCGCGCCGATTTCGCGCTGCTGGTGCTCGACGAGGCGCAGCGCAAGAGCGAGGCCGCGCGGCGCGAGGCGTTTCATACCGCCGACTTCGCGGTGCTGTGCCTGCCCGACGATGCCGCGCGCGAGGCGGTTGCACTGGCTGAGGGCAGCAGGGTGCGGATCGTCGATGCCTCGACCGCGCACCGTGTTGCGCCGGGTTGGGTCTATGGCTTTCCCGAGATCGTCGGGCGCGCGGCGGTGGCCAACGCCGCGCGGGTCAGCAATCCAGGCTGCTATTCGACCGGGTTCATCGCACTGGTCGCGCCGCTGGTCCGCGCCGGGCTGTTGCTCGCCGACTGGCCCTACACCTGCAACGCGGTCTCGGGTTATTCGGGCGGGGGCAAGGCGCTGATCGCGCGGTTCGAGGACCACGCCGACATCGCCTTCCGCACTTATGCGACCGCGCTTGGCCACAAGCACGTGCCCGAGATGCAGGAACGCTGCGGACTTGCGCATCCCCCGCTGTTCGCGCCCTCGGTGATCCCCGCGCACCGCGGGATGATGGTCGAGGTGCCGTTGCCGCTCGGCGCAATGCCAGGGGCTGCGGTACCTGCTGAGTTGCGCGCTGCGCTGACTCGGTTCTACGCGGCATCGGCGGTGGTCACGGTTCGCGAGGATACACCCGAGGAATTGCTCCTGAGCCGCGCGATGGCGCCGTCCGACCGGCTCGACTTGTGGGTCTGGGCCAGCGCCGATGGCCGCCAGGCGCGGCTGATCGCGCGGCTCGACAACCTCGGCAAAGGGGCGAGCGGGGCGGCGGTGCAGAGCCTGAACCTGATGGCAGGACTGGACGAGATCGCGGGGCTGCGGCTCTAGTCCTCTTCAGTCCTCTTCGGCGATCGTCACTTTGAGGCCGTCGAGATCGGCGGTCATCGGGATCTGGCACGACAGGCGCGAGTATTCGTCGCGGTGGTCGCTGCTGTCGAGCAAGTCGTTCTCGTCCTCGCTCATCTTCGGGAGCTTGTCCGCAAATTCCGGGTCGACATGGATGTGGCAGGTCGCGCACGAACAGCAGCCGCCGCACAGCGCCAGCAGCTCGTCGAAGCCGTTGTCGCGGATGTTTTCCATCACCGAAAGGCCGGCGGTCGCCTCGACCGTGGTCTCTTCGCCCGAGCGATTGGTCACCAGCAACTTCGGCATAGCACTTCGTCCCCGCTTTGTTCGCATCGGCGCTATCGCCGCCCGGGGCGGGCTGCTAGTGCCCGGCGGCGGATTTGGCAAGCAAGGGCAGAGCGCGATGGGTTTGAGCGCGACGGCGATCAAGGATGGTCTCGACCACGTGGCGGCGCGCGAACCGCTGATCGGAGCCGCAATCGAACGCGCGGGTTACCCCGAGCCGCGCATTCGTGCGACCGGCTATGTCACGCTGCTGCGCACCATTGTCGGCCAGCAGGTCAGCGTCGCCGCCGCGGCATCGGTGTGGAACAAGCTGGCTGCGCTGCTCGGCGACGACATCCCGCCCGAAGCGCTCCTCGCTGCGGATTTCGACGACTTGCGCGCATGCGGCTTTTCGCGCCAGAAGCAGGGTTATGCGCGCAGCTTGTGCGAACTGGTGGTGTCGGGCGAGCTCAAGCTCGACGCGCTGCCCGCCGACGACGAGGATGCGATCGCCGAACTGACCCGGATCAAGGGCATCGGGCGCTGGTCGGCAGAGATCTACCTGTTGTTCGCCGAGGGCCGCCCCGACATCTGGCCCGCGGGTGATCTGGCGGTACAGGCGGGGCTGGCGAAACTGCTCGGGATGGGCGAGCGGCCCGACGAAAAGGCCGCACGCGCTCTCGCCGAACCCTGGCGCCCGCACCGCGGCGCCGCGGCGATCTTCACCTGGCATTGTTATAACAATCCGGCGCTGTGATCGTCACAAAACAGTTTCGCTTGAAACCTCAGGCAGCCGCTGTATTGTCCGCCTAATACAGGAGGGTATCTCACCATGAAGATCAGAATTTTCCGCGCCGCCGCGCTCGCCACGCTGAGCCTCGGCGCTCTTGCCCTTGGAGGAAGTCCCGCAATGGCCCAAGCAGCCGACCCTCACGCCGGTCATCACATGGCGAAGGATAAGGCCGCCGCCCCGCTGATCGCGCGTCAGGCGCTGTTCGGCAATCCGGTCAAATCCGCCGGGCGCCTCTCGCCCGATGGCAAGTGGGTCAGCTACCTCGCTCCGCGCGACGGGGTGATGAACATCTGGGTGGCGCCAGCCGCCACGCCTGACAAGGCCAAGCCGGTCAGCGCATCGAAGGACCGCCCGATCCGCCAGTATTTCTGGGCGCCCGACAGCAAGAGTGTGCTCTATATCCAGGACAAGGGCGGCGACGAGAACTTCCTGCTCTATGGCATCGATCCCGTCACCGGGGCCGAGCGCACGCTGACTCCGTTCCAGAAGACCCGAGTGCAGATCGTCGGCGGATCGACGATCCACAAGGATCGCGTCCTGATCGGTGCAAACAACCGCGACGCGAAGGTGTTCGACGTCTCCAGCCTCGATCTCAACACTGGCAAGCTTACCCCGGTGCTCCAGAACGACGGCGGCTATGCCGGCTTCCTCGCCGACAACAACCTCGACGTTCGCATGGCGCTTCGCCAGAACGCTGCGGGCGGCACCGACTATTATCGCGTCACCGGCGGCAAGGTCGAAGCCAAGCCGTTTGCCACCACCGGGCTGGCCGATGCGCTGACCACCAACCCGGCGGGCTACACCACCGACGGCAAGACGCTGTACTGGGTCGACAGTCGCGATCGCGATACAGCCGCGCTGATCGCCGAGGATGTCGCCACCGGCAAGCGCACCGTGATCGCCCAGAACGACAAGGCCGACATCGGCGGAACGATGTCCAACCCGGTCACCGGCCAGGTCGAGGCCTATTCGGTCGACTACTTGCGCAACACCTGGACCGCCACCGATCCCAAGGTGAAGGCCTCGCTCGCCTGGCTCGACGCCAAGCTCGATGGCGACCTCAGCGTCATCTCGCGCACCGACAAGGACGACAAGTGGGTGGTCGCGGCCAGCGCCGCCGGATCGCCGCCCAAGACATACATCTACGACCGCGCCAGCAGCACGCTGACGCCGTTCTACACCACGCGGCCCGAACTCGAGGGCAAGCCGCTGGTCGAGATGCACCCGCGCGAGATCATGTCGCGCGATGGCAAGACGCTGGTCTCCTACGTCTCGCTCCCGCCGGGCAGCGATGCCAACAACGATGGCGTGCCCGATCATCCGGTGCCGACCGTGATGTTGGTCCACGGCGGGCCGTGGGCGCGCGATGCCTATGGCTACAACCCCTATCACCAGTGGCTGGCCAACCGCGGCTATGCGGTGATCAGCCCCAACTTCCGCGGCTCGACCGGGTTCGGAAAGACGTTCATCGAGGCCGGCAACCTGCAATGGGGCAAGGCGATGCACGACGACCTGGTCGACGTCGCGCAGTGGGCGGAAAAGGCCGGCATTGCGGCGCCCGGCAAGGTTGCGATCATGGGCGGCAGCTATGGCGGCTATGCCACGCTGGCGGGACTGACCTTCACCCCTACCCAGTTCGCCTGCGGAGTGGACATCGTCGGTCCGTCGAACCTGGAAACCCTGCTCAAGACCATCCCCCCCTACTGGGAGCCGATCGTCAAGCAGTTCCACGAACGGATGGGTAACCCGAACACCCCCGAAGGGCTGGCGCTGCTCAAGGAACGCTCG
Source organism: Novosphingobium sp. (assembly GCA_030697365.1). Classification (GTDB taxonomy): domain Bacteria; phylum Pseudomonadota; class Alphaproteobacteria; order Sphingomonadales; family Sphingomonadaceae; genus Novosphingobium. The sequence continues at coordinate 6,594 of JAUYQH010000161.1, forward strand.
CCGCTCTACAGCGCGGACAAGATCGTCCGTCCCTTGCTGATCGGGCAGGGCGCCAATGACCCGCGGGTCAACAAGGCCGAAAGCGACCAGATCGTCGCGGCGATGAAGTCCAAGAACATCCCGGTCACTTACGTGCTGTTCCCCGACGAGGGCCATGGCTTCGCCAAGCCGGCCAACAACATCGCCTTCAACGCGGTGACCGAGAACTTCCTTGCGACCTGCCTCGGCGGCCGTGCCGAGCCGATCGGGGAGACGGTCAAAGCCTCGACCGCGCAGATCGTCGAAGGCGCCAAGTTCGTCGGCGGACTGGGCGGCGCGGCGAAGTAGGCAGGCAAGCCCCCCTCCCGCCTGCGGGGGGGGGTTGGCTTTGCGCGATCTGCAGCGCTAGGGTTTTCCGCCAACGGGGAGGCGGAAACATGCGCAAGGCGATCTTCATCACCGGCGGGGGTAGCGGGATCGGACGCGCGGTCGCGCAGCGGTTTGCGCGCGAGGGCTGGTTCATCGGGCTGGCCGACGTCAACGAAGCGGGCTTGGCCGAAACCGCGGCGTTACTGCCCGAAGGCGCGAGCTGGACGACCCGGCTCGATGTGCGGGACCGCACGGGGTGGGACGCGGCGCTGGCCGGATTCGCAAAGGCCAGCGGGGGGAACATCGACGTGGTGTTCAACAACGCCGGGGTCGCACCAGGGGGACCTTTGGCCGGAAACCAGCAAGCCGAAATCGACGACCTGATCGACATCAACTTCCGCGGCGTGGCGTACGGCGCGCAGGCCGCTTATCCCTATCTCAAGGCGACGCCGGGCTCGTGCCTGCTGAACACCGCGAGCGCCGCGGGAATTTATGGCGTCGCGGGGTTCGCGGTCTATTCGGCAACCAAGTTCGCGGTGCGCGGGCTGACCGAGGCGCTCGACATCGAATGGCACGGTGACGAAATCCGCGTGCGCGACCTGATGCCCGGGTTCATCGACACTCCTCTGCTCCATGGCCCCGCTGGGCGTGACAGCAACGTCTCGAAGCGCGACCGGGTGGCCGCGGCCGGGTTCGAATTCATCCCGATGGACGAGGTGGTCGAGGCCGCCTGGAAGGCGGTCCATTCGAACAAGGTCCACCACTTGGTCGGCAAGATCGCCCGACAGGCGGCCTTCGCCGCGCGGTGGATGCCCGGACGCATCCGCAAGCAGGGCCGCGGCGTGTTCGGAGCGGGCAAGGCATGAGCAGGCCCGCGATCCCGCAGTTCGACCTGACCGGGCGAGTCGCGCTGGTTACCGGCGCCTCTTCGGGCTTCGGCGAGCACTGGTCGCGGCTGCTCGCGGCCGCAGGTGCCAAGGTCGTGCTCGCCGCGCGGCGGATCGATCGGCTCGAGAATGTGGCGGCCGAAATCCGCGCGGGCGGCGCAGAGGCGATGGCGGTGGTGCTCGACGTCACCGACGAAGCAGCGACGGTTGCCGCGTATGACGCTGCCGAGAGTATGTTCGGCACAGTCGATACGATCGTCGCCAATGCTGGAATTTCCGACGACCGTCTGGCGCTCGATTTGCCCGCGGACTCGTTTGAGCAGACCGTGGCGATCAACTTGACCGGGGTGTTCAAGACCGTGCGCGAGGGCGCGCGGCGGTTGATCGCGGCGGACATGGCGGCGAGCGGGCGGGTGGTGATCGTCAGCTCGATCACCGCGAAAAAGCCCTATGCGGCGATGACCGCCTATGCCGCGAGCAAGGCGGGGGTGCTCCACATGAGCCGTCTGCTTGCCAAGGAATGGGCGCGCAAGGGAATCTGCGTCAACGCCATCCTGCCCGGCTATATCGAGACCGAAATGACTGGCGAGCTGTTCGCGCCGGGGAACAAGGGCGGCGAATGGCTGCTCAAGAGCTTCCCCCGCCGGGCGCTGACCCCGATCGAAGCGATGGACACGCCGCTGCTGTTCTTCGCCAGCGATCTGGCGCGCCACGTGACCGGAGCCGAGCTGGTGGTGGACGACGGGCAGTCGCTCTAGCCACGGGGCTAGAGCGTCACAGCGTCGCCATGTCGATCACGAAGCGGTACTTCACGTCGGCCTTCTCCATCCGCTCGAACGCCGCGTTGATCCCGTCCATCGGAATGACTTCGCATTCGGCGAGGATTCCCTTGGCTGCGCACAGGTCGAGCATTTCCTGCGTCTGGGCAATGCCGCCCACGCCCGATCCGGCGACCGCCCGCTGGCCCTGCAGCAGCAACCCCG